>NZ_WWHX01000054.1 GCF_009862125.1 Streptomyces sp. SID5910 | reverse complement strand
AGGGGCGCGGGGAACTGCGCGACCAGCCACGACGAAGCCGCAGCCGCCGACGCACAGCCCCCGGCAGAACGCTTACGCGTCCTTCGACTCCTCGGCGGGAGCCTCGGTCGCCTCGGCGTCCTTCGCGGCACGCTTCGTCGCGGCCTCGGCCTCACCGGTGGCCTGCTGCGCCACGGTCAGCGCCTCGACCAGCTCGATGACGGCCATGGGCGCGTTGTCGCCACGGCGGTTGCCGATCTTGGTGATCCGGGTGTAGCCACCGGGACGGTTCTCGTACCGGGGGCCGATCTCGGTGAAGAGCGTGTGGACGATGCTCTTGTCCGTGATGACCTGGAGCACCTGACGGCGGTTGTGAAGGTCGCCCTTCTTCGCCTTGGTGACCAGACGCTCGGCGTACGGACGCAGCTTGCGCGCCTTCGCCTCGGTCGTGGTGATGCGGCCGTGCTCGAAGAGGCTCTTCGCGAGGTTCGCGAGGAGCAGCTTCTCGTGCGCGGCGCTGCCGCCCAGACGGGCACCCTTGGTGGGCTTCGGCATGGTGTTTCTCCTAGGTGTCTGCCCCGGCCGTATCAGGTACCGAAGTCAGTATCCGAGCAGGCGGTCGCCTGTCGGAGATCCGGGGCGCTCTTTCAAACGCCCCGGAGGATCCGCGCCCCGAAGGGGCGCGGGGAACTGCGCGACCAGCCCCAACGGACCGGCAGCCGAATCAGTACTGCTCGGTCTCCACGAAACCGGCGTCAGCATCGTCATCGGCACCGAACGCGTCCGCCGCAGCGGTCGGGTCGAATCCGGGCGGGCTGTCCTTGAGCGCGAGGCCCATGCCGGCCAGCTTCGCCTTGACCTCGTCGATCGACTTCGCACCGAAGTTACGGATGTCGAGCAGGTCGGCCTCGGAGCGAGCAACCAGCTCACCCACAGAGTGGATGCCCTCACGCTTGAGGCAGTTGTACGACCGAACGGTGAGCTCAAGCTCCTCGATCGGCAGCGCCAGGTCGGCCGCCAGCGCAGCGTCCGTCGGGGACGGACCCATGTCGATGCCCTCGGCGTCGATGTTCAGCTCGCGGGCGAGACCGAACAGCTCGACCAGGGTCTTACCGGCGGACGCCATGGCGTCGCGCGGCCGCATGGCCTGCTTCGTCTCGACGTCGACGATCAGCTTGTCGAAGTCGGTGCGCTGCTCGACACGCGTGGCCTCGACCTTGTACGTGACCTTGAGAACCGGCGAGTAGATCGAGTCGACCGGGATGCGCCCGATCTCCTGACCGACCTGCTTGTTCTGCACGGCGGAGACGTAGCCGCGACCGCGCTCGACGGTCAGCTCCATCTCCAGCTTGCCCTTGCCGTTGAGCGTGGCGAGGACGAGGTCGGGGTTGTGCACCTCGACACCGGCCGGGGGCGCGATGTCGGCGGCGGTGACCAGACCCGGGCCCTGCTTGCGCAGGTACATCACGACCGGCTCGTCGTGCTCCGAGGAGACGACCAGCTGCTTGATGTTGAGGATGAGGTCGGTGACGTCCTCCTTGACGCCCGGCACGGTGGTGAACTCGTGCAGGACACCGTCGATGCGGATGCTGGTGACAGCAGCGCCGGGGATCGACGAGAGGAGGGTGCGGCGGAGGGAGTTGCCGAGGGTGTAGCCGAAGCCCGGCTCCAGCGGCTCGATGACGAACCGGGAGCGGAACTCGTCGACGACCTCTTCGGTCAACGAGGGACGCTGAGCGATCAGCATGTGGTGATCCTTCAGTCAGGGGCGCCCGCTATTTGACGCCCGACTAGTACTGCAAGGGTACGGGCGGCACGACCCGAAAGAGCCGTACCGCCCGGAAATCCCTGTGAAGCGATGCCTCGACGACCGTGAGGTCAGACGCGGCGGCGCTTCGGCGGACGGCAGCCGTTGTGCGGGGTGGGCGTGACGTCCTGGATGGAGCCCACCTCAAGACCGGTCGCCTGAAGCGAACGGATGGCGGTCTCGCGACCCGAGCCCGGGCCCTTGACGAACACGTCGACCTTGCGCATGCCGTGCTCCTGAGCGCGGCGGGCAGCCGACTCGGCGGCCATCTGCGCGGCGAACGGCGTGGACTTCCGGGAGCCCTTGAAGCCGACGTGGCCGGCGGAGGCCCAGGAGATCACGTTGCCGGACGGGTCCGTGATCGAAACGATGGTGTTGTTGAACGTGCTCTTGATGTGCGCGTGGCCGTGAGCGACGTTCTTCTTTTCCTTGCGGCGCACCTTCTTGGCAGCGCCCTGACGTCCCTTGGGGGGCATGTCGTTCTCCTACGGGAGGTGGTCGGTCCTACAGCGAAGACCGCTGGACGGCGAGTCCGCTGCGGACTACTTCTTGCCCGGCTTCTTCTTACCGGCGATGGCGCGACGCGGGCCCTTGCGGGTGCGGGCGTTGGTGCTGGTGCGCTGACCGCGGACGGGCAGACCGCGACGGTGACGGAGACCCTGGTAGGTACCGATCTCGACCTTGCGGCGGATGTCGGCCTGGACCTCGCGACGGAGGTCACCCTCGGTCTTGATGTTGTTGTCGACGTACTCGCGGATCGCGACGAGCTGCTCCTCGGAGAGGTCGCGAACACGGGTGTTCGGGTCCACGCCGGTGGCAGCGAGCGTCTGCTGCGAGAGGGTCCGGCCGATGCCGAACACGTAGGTGAGGGCGATCTCCACGCGCTTTTCGCGCGGGATGTCAACACCGGAAACGCGTGCCATTCAATGGCTCCAGTTGGTTGTCGGAGGTCTTCCACAGAACCGGTCCCCGGTCGCCGTATCAGGTACGAACCGGGTCCCCGGCCTCCGAACCGGGGGTGTCGGGCACCTGGGCGCCCGGGTCCTGCGTATGAACATGTTCAGCTCGCGTCGCGCGAAGTCATGCGAATCGCGGAGGGAACGGTCGTGCGTCAGCCCTGGCGCTGCTTGTGGCGCGGGTTGTCGCAGATGACCATGACCCGACCGTGACGGCGGATCACCCTGCACTTGTCGCAGATCTTCTTGACGCTCGGCTTGACCTTCATGGGGTGAGGTTCTCCGGGTCAGTTGCCGGCGGACCCGCGGCGAGTGCCGCGGGACGTGGGCAAGATCTACTTGTACCGGTAGACGATCCGGCCACGCGTCAGGTCGTACGGAGACAGCTCCACCACGACCCGGTCGTCAGGGAGGATGCGGATGTAGTGCATACGCATCTTGCCGCTGATGTGTGCCAGGACCTGGTGGCCGTTCTGGAGCTCGACCTTGAACATGGCGTTCGGAAGAGACTCGACGACAGTGCCCTCGATCTCGATGGCACCTTGCTTCTTGGCCACGCTTCGCCCTTCGAATCGACTACCTTGATCGACTCCGTCACACCCTGCGAGCAGAAGCAGGCATACGGGTGCACGAGAGCCGACGAGTCAGTCTACGTCAGCACCCCCGAAAAGACGAAACGAGGAAGCCTGCCCCGGGGAGGAGATCGTCATGCCAACGGATCGGGCGCCGCGGCAATCCCCAGCTCGGCCAGCTTCGCCTTGCCCCCATCGGGGGCAGTCAGGACCAGGGGGCCCTGTTCCGTCAAGGCGACCGAGTGCTCCCAGTGGGACGACCACGTGCCGTCGGTCGTGATGACCGTCCACTCGTCCTGGAGGACCTCGGTCTTCGGGGTGCCGAGGGACACCATCGGCTCGATGGCCAGGCAGAAGCCGGGCACCAGCTTCGGGCCCTTGCCGCGGCGCCGGTCGACGTAGTTCAGCAGGTGCGGGTCCATGTGCATCTCGGTGCCGATGCCGTGGCCGCCGTAGTCCTCGATGATCCCGTACTTGCCGCCGCCGGGCTTGGGCTGGCGGCGGATGTACGTCTCGACGGCCCGCGAGATGTCGACGAGCCGGTTGCCCTGCTTCATCGCCGCGATGCCGGCCCACATCGACTCCTCGGTCACCCGGGAGAGCTCGACCAGCTCCGGGGCGTGACCGGAGCCGACGAAGGCCGTGTAGGCGGCGTCACCGTGCCAGCCGTCGATGATCGCGCCGCAGTCGATGGAGATGACGTCCCCGTCCTTGAGGACGACGTCGTCGGACGGGATGCCGTGGACGACGACCTCGTTCACGGACGTGCAGATCGTCGCCGGGAACCCGCCGTAGCCGAGGAAGTTCGGCTTGGCGTTGTGCTCCGCGAGCACCTTGCGGGCGACCTGGTCCAGGTCCTTGGTCGTGGCACCGGGCACGGCGGCCTCGCGCGTGGCCGCGTGGATGGCGGCGACGACCAACCCCGCCTCACGCATCTTGGCGATCTGCTCGGGGCTCTTGATCTGCACCATATGGACTGCGGCCTTTCTGGACCGAGGGAAAGCGGACTGACTCAACGATACGGCCCCACCCAGTCGCGGGCAGGCGTGCCGCTGGGCGGCACGGGTGGGCGCGACGGCACCCCGCTCGCGCCGGGCCGCGCGACCCACCCCCACCCACGCCACAGCCGCGGCCCCTGAAGGGAAACCGCGGCTGTGACCAAGCAACACGCGAACTACTTGTCCCGCTTCAACGCCTCCAGCGCCCGCCCGGTGACCTCGCTCACCGGACCCATCGCGGAGATCGTCACGACCAGACCCTGCGCCTTGTAGTAGTCGATGATCGGCTCGGTCTGCGTGTGGTAGACCTCCAGCCGCTTGCGGACCGTCTCCTCGGAGTCGTCGTCCCGCTGGTACAGCTCGCCGCCGCAGACGTCGCAGACGCCTTCCTTCTTAGGCGGCGTGTACGTCACGTGGAAGACGTGCGCCGAGTCGTTGCGGCAGACACGCCGGCCGGCGATCCGCTTCACGACCTCGTCCTCAGGGGCCTCGAGGTCCAGCACCGCGTCGAGCTTCATGTTCTCGGTCTCGAGGAGCTCGTCCAGCGCCTCGGCCTGCGAGACGTTGCGCGGGAAACCGTCGAGCAGGAAGCCGCCCTCGGCGTCGGGCTGCTCCATCCGGTCCTTCGCCATGGCGATGGTGACCTCGTCCGGTACGAGGTTGCCGGCGTCCATGTAGGACTTGGCGAGCTTGCCCAGCTCGGTCTGCCGGCTGATGTTCGCGCGGAACAGGTCGCCCGTGGAGATGTGCGGAATGTGCAGCGTCTCGGCAAGGCGGGTGGCCTGCGTTCCCTTTCCGGCACCCGGCGGCCCGACGAGGACGATTCGCATCAGCGGAGGAACCCTTCGTAATTGCGCTGCTGGAGCTGGCTCTCGATCTGCTTCACCGTCTCGAGACCGACACCCACGATGATCAGGATGCTGGTGCCGCCGAACGGGAAGTTCTGGTTTGCCCCGAAACCAGCCAACGCCATTGTCGGGACGAGAGCGATCAGACCCAGGTACAGCGAACCCGGCCAGGTGATCCGGTTGAGTACGTAGCTCAGATACTCAGCGGTCGGTCGGCCAGCCCGGATGCCCGGGATGAAGCCACCATACTTCTTCATGTTGTCGGCGACTTCCTCGGGGTTGAACGAGATAGCCACGTAGAAGAAGGCGAAGAACACGATCAGGAAGAAGTACAGGATGATGTGCGGCGTGGCCGCAGTGTCCGCGAGGTTCTTCGTGATCCAGGTGGCCCAGCCCGCCTGCGAGTTGGAGAACTGGACGATCAGCGCCGGGATGTAGAGCAGCGACGAGGCGAAGATGACGGGGATCACACCCGCCTGGTTCACCTTGAGCGGGATGTACGTCGACGTGCCGCCGTAGGAACGGCGGCCGATCATGCGCTTCGCGTACTGGACCGGAATGCGGCGCTGGGCCTGCTCCACGAAGACCACGAGACCGACCATCACCAGGCCGACCAGGATGACCGTGCCGAACTCGATCCAGCCGCCCGCCAGGTCGCCCTGCTTCTTGATGGCCCACAGCGCGGACGGGAAGGTCGCGGCGATCGAGATGAACATCAGGATCGACATGCCGTTGCCGATGCCGCGGTCGGTGACGAGCTCACCGAGCCACATCACGACGGCCGTACCGGCGGTCATGCAGACCACCATGACGACGGTGCTGAAGATCGAGCGGTCCGGCACGATCTGGCCGGCGACGGTGCAGCCGGAGAACAGGGCGCCACTGCGGGCGGTGGCCACCAGGCCGGTGCCCTGAAGGATGGCGAGCGCCATGGTCAGGTAGCGGGTGTACTGCGTGATCTTCGCCGTACCCGCCTGGCCCTCCTTCTTCAGGGCCTCCAGGCGCGGGATCACCACGGTCAGCAGCTGCAGAATGATGCTCGCCGTGATGTACGGCATGATGCCGAGCGCGAAGACCGTGATCTGCAGCAGGGCGCCACCGCTGAACATATTGACCAGACCGAAGAGGCCCTGGTTGCCGGACGCCTGGTCCACACACTCCTGGACGCTCTTGTAGTCGACGCCGGGGATCGGGATGTGGGTACCGAGCCGGTACACCACGATGATGCCGAGCGTGAAGAGCAGCTTCTTGCGCAGGTCGGGCGTCTTGAACGCCCGGGCGAACGCGGTGAGCACGGTGCCTCCTGCGACCCCCGCGCTTCTGCGTCAAGGGTGACGGTCTTGAGGTTCGACTGACGACTAAGGGATAACGGTCAACTGCCGCTCAGGGTGCCCCATGTGTGGCACCCGTGAAAGAGGGCAGCGCAGGCCACCTTACCGGCGGGACCACTGCCCTTGGAACGACCAACCGGGGATACCCCTTTTGTGGGGTATCCCCGGTCGGGATCGTTCAGGTCATCGAGACGCCTGAATGGCTCAGACGAGCTCGGTGACGGTACCGCCGGCGGCGGTGATCTTCTCCTTGGCGGAACCGGAGACGGCGTCGACCGTCACCTGGAGCGCCACGGAGATCTCGCCCTGGCCGAGGACCTTGACGAGGCTGTTCTTGCGAACGGCACCCTTGGCCACGAGGCCCTCGACGGTGACTTCGCCACCCTCGGGGTACAGCGCGGCCAGCTTGTCGAGGTTCACGACCTGGAACTCGGTCTTGAACGGGTTCTTGAAGCCCTTCAGCTTCGGAAGACGCATGTGGAGGGGCATCTGGCCACCCTCGAAGCGCTCCGGAACCTGGTAACGGGCCTTCGTACCCTTGGTACCACGACCGGCCGTCTTACCCTTCGACGCCTCACCACGACCGACACGGGTCTTCGCGGTCTTGGCGCCGGGGGCGGGACGGAGGTTGTGGATCTTGAGCGGGTTGTTCTCCGCCATGATCAGTCGACCTCCTCGACCGTCACGAGGTGGCGGACGGTGTGCACCATGCCGCGGAACTCGGGGCGGTCCTCCTTGACGACCTGCGTGTTGATGCCCTTGAGACCAAGGGAACGCAGGGTGTCACGGTGGTTCTGCTTGCTGCCGATGTAGGACTTGACCTGCGTAATCTTGAGCTGCGCCATGATTACGCACCCGCCCCGGCACGCGCACGGAGAAGAGCCGCGGGAGCGACGTCCTCGAGGGGCAGACCACGGCGGGCCGCGATCTCCTCGGGACGCTGCAGGCCCTTCAGGGCCTCCACGGTCGCGTGCACGATGTTGATGGCGTTGTCGGAGCCGAGCGACTTCGACAGCACGTCGTGGATACCGGCGCACTCGAGCACGGCACGCACCGGACCACCGGCGATAACACCGGTACCCGGGGACGCGGGCTTGAGCAGCACGACGCCGGCAGCCTTCTCACCCTGGATGGGGTGCGGGATGGTGCCCTGGATGCGGGGGACCTTGAAGAAGTGCTTCTTGGCCTCCTCAACACCCTTGGCGATGGCGGCCGGCACCTCCTTGGCCTTGCCGTATCCGACACCCACGGTGCCGTCACCGTCGCCCACCACGACCAGCGCGGTGAAGCTGAAGCGACGACCACCCTTCACAACCTTGGCGACGCGGTTGATCGCGACGACGCGCTCGACGTAAGCGGTCTTCTCGGCGGCAGCTGCGCCGCCGTCACGGCCCTTCCGGTCCCGCCGCTCGCCGCCACCGGCACCGCTTCCGCGGCGCTGGGGTCCAGCCATTGGAATTACCTCTCTCTTTTTCCGCTAGCTACGGAACCGGCTCAGAACTTCAGTCCGGCTTCGCGGGCGGCGTCCGCCAGAGCGGCGATGCGCCCGGCGTACTGGTTGCCACCACGGTCGAACACGACGGCCTCGACACCGGCGGCCTTGGCGCGCTCGGCGACCAGGGCGCCGACCTGCTTGGCCTGCGCCGACTTGTCGGCCTCGCCGCCGCGGATCGAGGTGTCCAGGGTGGACGCCGACGCAAGGGTGTGACCCTTGATGTCGTCGATCACCTGGGCCACGATGTGGCGGTTCGAGCGAGTAACGACCAGACGGGGACGCTCCGCCGTACCCGAGAGATTCTTGCGAATCCGGATGTGGCGGCGCTTGATCGCGGCGCGCTTGTAGGCGTCGCCCTTGAGGATCTTCTGTCCGTATGCCATGGCTTACTTACCCGCCTTTCCGACCTTGCGGCGGATGACTTCGCCCTCGTACTTGACGCCCTTGGCCTTGTACGGGTCGGGCTTGCGCAGCTTGCGGATGTTGGCCGCAACCTCGCCGACCTTCTGCTTGTCGATGCCCTCGACCGAGAAACGGGTCGGGGACTCCACCTTGAAGGTGATGCCCTCGGGGGCCTCGACCGTGATCGGGTGGCTGTAGCCGAGGGAGAACTCCAGGTTCGAACCCTTGGCGATGACGCGGTAACCGACACCGCTGATCTCGAGCTTCTTCACGTAACCCTGGGTCACGCCGGTGATCATGTTCGCCACCAGCGTGCGGGACAGGCCGTGCAGGGCCTTGCTCTGACGCTCGTCGTTGGGGCGGGTGACGTTCAGAACGCCGTCCTCACCCTTGGCGATGTCGATCGGCGCGACGACGGTGTGGGTCAGCGAACCCTTGGGGCCCTTGACCGCGACCGTACGGCCGTCGATGGTGACGTCCACGCCGGCGGGAACCGTGATGGGGAGCTTGCCAATACGCGACATAGCTGTTTCCTCCGTTCCCTTCCGCTACCAGACGTAGGCGAGGACTTCCCCACCCACGCCCTTCTTGCCGGCCTGCTTGTCGGTGAGGAGCCCGTGCGACGTGGAGATGATCGCCACGCCGAGGCCGCCCAGCACCTTCGGCAGGTTGGTGGACTTCGCGTACACCCGGAGACCGGGCTTGGAGATCCGCTTGATGCCCGCGATGGAGCGCTCACGGTTCGGGCCGAACTTCAGCTCGAGGACGAGGTTCTTGCCGACCTCGGCGTCCTCGACCTTCCAGCCCGTGATGAAGCCCTCCTGCTGGAGGATCTCCGCGATGTGAGACTTGATCTTGGACGCCGGCATCGTCACGGAGTCGTGGTACGCCGAGTTCGCGTTCCGCAGACGCGTAAGCATGTCTGCGATCGGATCAGTCATGGTCATGAATTGGCCTTCGGCCTCTCTCGCCGTGGTTTCCTGGTGCGCCATCCCTCTCCCCGATCCGAGACGGGACGGGTGCGGCGCGGTGGACCTACGGCGTAGTAAGTCGTACGGGCGGCAGACGCCCAACCCCACAAGCCTAAGGCATGCGGAGGTGGGCCCCTGCCGACCCAGTTGCTTACCGAGAGTCTGAATAACCCGGAATTACCGGATTACCAGGAGCTCTTGGTCACGCCCGGCAGCTCGCCACGGTGAGCCATCTCACGAAGGCACACGCGGCAGAGGCCGAACTTGCGGTAGACGGAGTGCGGACGGCCGCAGCGCTGGCAGCGCGTGTAGCCGCGGACACCGAACTTGGGCTTGCGAGCAGCCTTGGCAATCAGGGCCTTCTTCGCCATCTCGCTCACGCCTCCTTGAAGGGGAAGCCGAGGTGACGGAGGAGCGCGCGGCCCTCAGCGTCGTTGGTCGCCGTGGTCACCACGGTGATGTCCATACCCCGGGTGCGGTCGATCTTGTCCTGGTCGATCTCGTGGAACATGACCTGCTCCGTGAGACCGAAGGTGTAGTTGCCACGGCCGTCGAACTGCTTGGGGGACAGGCCGCGGAAGTCGCGGATGCGCGGCAGCGCGAGCGACAGGGTGCGGTCCAGGAACTCCCACATGCGGTCGCCACGGAGCGTGACGTGGGCACCGATCGGCTGACCCTCACGCAGCTTGAACTGCGCGATGGACTTGCGGGCCTTGGTGACGGCCGGCTTCTGACCGGTGATCGTGGTGAGGTCGCGGATGGCGCCCTCGATCAGCTTGGAGTCGCGGGCGGCGTCGCCCACACCCATGTTGACCACGATCTTGACGAGGCCGGGAACCTGCATGACGTTCTCGTAGGAGAACTCCTCACGCAGCTTGCCCGCGATCTCCTCGCGGTACTTCGTCTTCAGACGCGGAGTGGTGGTGGTAGCCATCAGATGTCCTCACCCGTCCGCTTGGCAACGCGGATCTTGTTGCCCTCGTCGTCGAAGCGGTAACCGACGCGCGTGACGACCTTGTTGCCGTCCTTCTCCACGACCAGCTGGACGTTGGAGACGTGGATCGGGGCCTCGGTGGTCACGATGCCGCCGGCCTGCGAACCGCGAGCGGTCGGCCCGGCCTTGGTGTGCTTCTTGACCCGGTTGACACCCTCGACCAGGACACGGTCCTCACGGGGGAAGGCCGCGATGACCTTGCCCTGCTTGCCCTTGTCCTTACCGGTGATGACCTGGACCAGGTCGCCCTTCTTGATCTTCATGCTCACAGCACCTCCGGCGCGAGGGAGATGATCTTCATGAACTTCTTCTCGCGCAGCTCACGGCCCACCGGGCCGAAGATACGGGTGCCGCGAGGGTCGCCGTCGTTCTTCAGAATGACGGCGGCGTTCTCGTCGAAGCGGATGTACGAGCCGTCCGGACGGCGGCGCTCCTTGACGGTGCGAACGATGACCGCCTTGACGACGTCACCCTTCTTCACGTTGCCACCGGGGATCGCGTCCTTGACGGTGGCGACGATGACGTCACCGATACCCGCGTAGCGGCGGCCCGAGCCACCGAGCACACGGATGCAGAGGACTTCCTTCGCACCCGTGTTGTCGGCGACACGCAGCCGCGACTCCTGCTGGATCACGTCTATCTCCTGTTTGTCTGCCGGTTCCCGGCAGGGACCGCCTCGTCACCGAGGTGGGGCCCCTGCCGAGCCTGGCGGAACTGACCTGCGGATGAACCCCGCAGGAATTACTTGGCCTTCTCGAGGACCTCGACGACGCGCCAGCGCTTCGTCGCGGACAGCGGCCGGGTCTCCATGAGGAGGACGCGGTCGCCGACACCCGCGGCGTTCTGCTCGTCGTGAGCCTTGAGCTTGTTGGTACGACGGATGACCTTGCCGTACAGCGCGTGCTTGACGCGGTCTTCGACGGCGACGACGACGGTCTTGTCCATCTTGTCGCTGACGACCAGACCCTCACGGGTCTTGCGGAATCCGCGTGCCTCGGTGTTCTCAGTCACGTTGCTCTCGCTCATCAGGCGCTCTCCACCGTCTCGATGCCCAGCTCGCGCTCACGCATCAGGGTGTAGATCCGCGCGATGTCCTTACGGACGGCCTTGAGCCGGCCGTGGTTCTCGAGCTGACCCGTCGCCGCCTGGAAGCGGAGGTTGAACAGCTCTTCCTTGGCTTCGCGGAGCTTGTTCAGCAGCTCCTCGTCACCCAGTTCGCGCAGCTCGGACGCCTTGGTACCGGCCGACATCACGCTTCACCTGCCTCGCGCTTGACGATCCGGCACTTCATCGGCAGCTTGTGGGCCGCACGGGTCAGCGCCTCACGGGCGATCTTCTCGTTGGGGTACGACAGCTCGAACATGACGCGTCCGGGCTTGACGTTGGCGATCCACCACTCCGGCGAACCCTTACCGGAACCCATGCGGGTCTCGGCCGGCTTCTTGGTGAGGGGACGGTCCGGGTAGATGTTGATCCAGACCTTGCCGCCACGCTTGATGTGACGGGTCATCGCGATACGAGCCGCCTCGATCTGGCGGTTCGTGACGTAGGCCGGGGTCAGCGCCTGGATGCCGTACTCGCCGAACGCAACCTGCGTTCCACCCTTGGACATACCGTTGCGCTTCGGGTGGTGCTGCTTGCGGTGCTTGACCCTACGGGGGATCAGCATTTCGGTCAGGCCTCCGTTCCGGTGCTCTCAGCCGGAGCGGCAGCGGCGGGCGCGTCGGCCTTGGGGGCCTCGGCGGCCGGAGCCGACTGCTGCTGCGGCTTGCGACCGCGCCGCTCGCCACCGCGGCCACCACGGGCCGGGCGGTCGGCACCACCACGGGCCGGGCGGTTACCCGCACGGGCCGCAGCGTTCTCGGCGCGGACCTCGGCGATGTTCTTGACGTCGCCCTTGTAGATCCAGACCTTCACACCGATGCGGCCGAAGGTCGTCTTGGCCTCGAAGAAGCCGTAGTCCACGTTCGCGCGGAGCGTGTGCAGGGGCACACGGCCCTCGCGGTAGAACTCCGAGCGGGACATCTCGGCGCCACCGAGGCGGCCACCGCACTGGATCTTGATGCCCTTGGCGCCGGCCTTCATCGCCGACTGCATGCTCTTGCGCATGGCACGGCGGAAGGAGACGCGGGAGGAGAGCTGCTCGGCGACGGCCTGGGCCACGAGCTGAGCGTCCGTCTCGGGGTTCTTGACCTCGAGGATGTTCAGCTGGACCTGCTTGCCCGTCAGCTTCTCGAGGTCGCCGCGGATGCGGTCGGCCTCGGCGCCGCGGCGGCCGATGACGATGCCCGGACGAGCGGTGTGGATGTCCACACGCACGCGGTCACGGGTGCGCTCGATCTCCACCTTCGAGATGCCGGCGCGCTCCATGCCGGACGTCATCATCCGACGGATGGCGACGTCTTCCTTGACGTAGTCCTTGTACAGCTTGTCGGCGTACCAACGCGACTTGAAGTCGGTCGTGACACCGAGCCGGAACCCATGCGGGTTAACCTTCTGGCCCATTACCGGGTTCCTTCCTTGCTGCTGACGACCACGGTGATGTGGCTGGTCCGCTTGCGGATCCGGTAGGCACGGCCCTGCGCGCGCGGCCGGAACCGCTTCAGGGTCGGACCCTCGTCGACGTAGGCCTCGGAGATGAAGAGGCTGTCGGCGTCGGTGTGGTCGTAGTTGTGCGCGGCGTTGGCAATGGCGCTGTCCAGCACCTTGCCCACCGGCACGCTCGCGGCCTGCGGGGCGAAACGCAGGACCGCCTGAGCCTCCGTGGCATCCATGCCACGGATGAGGTCCACCACGCGGCGGGCCTTCATGGGCGTGACGCGGATGTACCGCGCCTGGGCCCTGGCTTCCATGGTTGTCCCTTCAGTGTTTGTCATGGTCTTTCACACCCCGCTGACTAGCGGCGCTTCGACTTCCGGTCGTCCTTGACGTGACCCCGGAAGGTGCGCGTCGGCGAGAACTCGCCGAGCTTGTGGCCGACCATGGACTCGGTGACAAACACCGGGATGTGGGTCTTGCCGTTGTGCACCGCGATCGTGTGGCCGAGCATCGCCGGGACGATCATCGAGCGACGGGACCAGGTCTTGATGACGTTCTTGGTACCGGCTTCGTTCTGGACATCCACCTTCTTGATCAGGTGGTCGTCGACGAAGGGTCCCTTCTTCAAGCTACGAGGCATCTCAACCCGTCCTTAGCGCTTCTTGTTCGTCTTGCGGCGGCGGACGATGTACTTGTTCGACGCCTTCTTGGGCGAACGAGTACGGCCTTCCTTCTTGCCCCAGGGGGACACGGGGTGACGACCACCGGAGGTCCGGCCCTCACCACCACCGTGCGGGTGGTCCACCGGGTTCATGACCACGCCACGGACGGTCGGGCGAACGCCCAGCCACCGCTTGCGGCCTGCCTTGCCCCAGTTGATGTTGCTCTGCTCGGCGTTGCCGACCTCGCCGACCGTGGCGCGGCAGCGCTGGTCGACCAGGCGGATCTCACCGGACGGCATGCGGAGGTGGGCCATGGTGCCCTCCTTCGCGAGCAGCTGCACGGAGGCGCCGGCGGAGCGGGCGAACTTGGCACCGCCACCGGGACGGAGCTCGATCGCGTGGATCGTGGTACCGACCGGGATGTTGCGGAGGGCCAGGTTGTTGCCCGGCTTGATGTCGGCCCCGGGACCGTTCTCGACGCGGTCACCCTGCTGGAGGTTGCGCGGGGCGAGGATGTAGCGCTTCTCGCCGTCGGCGTAGTGCAGCAGCGCGATGCGCGCGGTGCGGTTGGGGTCGTACTCGATGTGCGCGACCTTCGCCGGCACGCCGTCCTTGTCGTGACGACGGAAGTCGATCACGCGGTAGGCGCGCTTGTGTCCGCCACCCTGGTGGCGAACGGTCACACGACCGGCGTTGTTACGGCCGCCCTTGCTGTGCAGCGGGCGGACCAGCGACTTCTCCGGCGTGGACCGCGTGACCTCGACGAAGTCGGCGACGCTGGAGCCACGACGGCCCGGCGTAGTCGGCTTGTACTTGCGGATTCCCATTTCTCAGTCCTCGTCCGATATCGGACGATCCGACCCGCTTACGCGGTCGGACCGCCGAAGATGTCGATACGGTCGCCCTCGGCGAGGGTCACGATCGCGCGCTTGCTGTCGGCACGCTTGCCGAAGCCCGTGCGGGTCCGCTTCCGCTTGCCCTGGCGGTTGATCGTGTTGACCCCGGTGACCTTGACCGAGAAGACCGCCTGGACGGCCTCCTTGATCTGGGTCTTGTTGGAGCCCGGCGCGACGATGAACGTGTACTTGTTCTCGTCGAGGAGCGCGTAGCTCTTCTCGGACACGACCGGCTTGAGCAGCACGTCACGGGGGTCCGTGAACGCCTTGCTCGCCGGGGTGACGACGGTGTTCTTGCCCTCGGCCTCGTGGCGACGCGCCTTGGCGACGCGCGCTGCCTTGGCCGCCTTGGCGGCCTTCGAGGCGATGCTCGGGTGACGCGTAGCCATCAGGCCTCGCTCCCTTCGGTGTCAGCGGCCTTGTTGGGGCCAGACACGAAGGACTCGAAAGCGGCCTGGGTGAAGACCACGTCGTCCGAGACGAGAACGTCGTACGTGTTCAGCTGGCCCGGCTCCAGAATGTGGATCTGGGGCAGGTTGCGGGCGGACAGCCACGCGGCCTCGTCGGCGCGGTCGACGACCAGGAGCAGGTTCTTGCGCTCCGAGATCTTGCCGAACAGCGTGCGGGCGGCCTTCGTGGACGGGGTCTCGCCCTCGATGACGCCGGTCACGACGTGGATGCGGTCGTGGCGGGCCCGGTCGGTGAGGGCGTGGCGCAGGGCCGCGGCCTTCATCTTCTTCGGGGTCCGCTGCGAGTAGTCACGCGGCTGCGGGCCGTGGACGACGCCACCGCCGGCGAACTGCGGGGCGCGGGTCGAACCCTGGCGGGCGCGGCCGGTGCCCTTCTGGCGGTACGGCTTCTTACCGCCACCACGGACCTCGCCGCGACGCTTGGTCTTGTGCGTGCCCTGGCGGGCAGCGGCGTTCTGCGCGACGACGACCTGGTGGATCAGCGGGATGCTGATCTTCTCCACGCCGAAGATCTCCGCGGGGAGCTCGACGCTACCGGTCTTCTCGCCGGCAGGCGAAAGGATGTCAACAGTGCTCATCGGTTACCTCAGGCCCCCTTGGCCGCGGTGCGGACCAGGACGAGGCCGCCGTTCGGACCGGGAACCGCGCCCTTGATGAGCAGCAGACCCTTCTCCGCGTCAACGGCGTGGACGGTCAGGTTCTGGGTGGTGACCCGCTCGTTGCCCATGCGGCCGGCCATGCGGAGGCCCTTGAACACGCGGCCCGGGGTGGCGCAGCCACCGATGGAACCGGGGGAGCGGTGCTTGCGCTGGGTGCCGTGACCGGCGCCGAGGCCCTTGAAGTTGTGACGCTTCATGACACCGGCGAAGCCCTTGCCCTTGCTCTTGCCGGTCACGTCGACCTTGACACCGGACTCGAACACCTCGGCGGTGATCTCCTGGCCCAGGGTGTACTCGGCGGCGTCCGCGGTGCGGATCTCGACAAGGTGGCGGCGGGGGGTGACGTCGGCCTTGGCGAAGTGACCCTTGAGGGGCTTGTTCACCTTGCGCGGGTCGATCTCGCCGAAGGCGATCTGGACGGACTCGTAGCCGTCGACGTCGTTCGTACGGACCTGGGTGACGACATTCGGGCCGGCCTTGACGACGGTGACGGGAACAACGCGGTTGTTCTCGTCCCACACCTGCGTCATGCCGAGCTTCTCGCCCAGGATGCCCTTGATCTGCTTGGTCATCTTCAGATCACCGGCCCTCAGAGCTTGATCTCGATGTCGACACCGGCCGGGAGGTCGAGTCGCATCAGAGAGTCAACGGTCTTGGGGGTCGGGTCGAGGATGTCGATCAGGCGCTTGTGCGTGCGCATCTCGAAGTGCTCGCGCGAGTCCTTGTACTTGTGCGGCGACTTGATGACGCAGTACACGTTCTTCTCAGTGGGCAGCGGCACCGGGCCCGCGACCGACGCACCAGTGCGAGTCACCGTCTCGACGATCTTCTTCGCCGAAGAGTCGATGACCTCGTGGTCGTAGGCCTTGAGCCGGATGCGGATCTTCTGTCCCGCCATGGCTACTTCGTAGTCCTGTCTCTCGTAACGCTCTGGACCCGGTGGTCCTTGTCCATTCCGCTCTCCTCCGACCCACGCGGTCGGGCGTGTCGCACTCTCGCTGACACAGATGTCCCTCTTCGGGACTTCCCTGCTGGGGAGTGCGGGCCCTTCCGGAACCGCGGGCGGGGGCGAGAGGCCCACCGGGCGCCTGGTCTGCACCCCGCTGACGCTTCCCGGAAGATTCCCGTACTTCCGCTCCTGATCAGGAGCGACGAGTACTGTGGGACTCGCTTCCGGTCCCCCCGGCGGGAGGCGCGCAGCATCGGCACTCGACCGAGCAACCCCGCCAGTCTGCCATACGGGGCAGGGGCCTGGCCAATCGAGCCGGAGACAATACCCCGAAGGTGACGTGGGTCAAACTGAGGCCCGCCGGGCGGGACCGCGCGGCGGGACATGACCGGACATTCAGGGGGACCGAGATGGCAACGGAGAGGGCTGCGGCCCGAGCGGACAAGTGGTCGATCGCATGGATCCTGCTGGCCCTGGCCCTGTGGGGCGTCTTCACGATCCTGATGCTCTCGTCATACGGCCCGGAATACGACGGCGAACCCCGCTGCGAGGGCCCCCTCCTCAACCCGTACGAGAACCGCGACGGCACCTGCGCCAGCGAACTCCGCGAGTGGCCGGCCCTGCTGGGCATCCTGGCCGTGTCGACGATCACAACGGTCGTAGCAGCAGCAACAACGATCTACGCAAAGCTACTCCCCCGCCTGGCGCCCCAGCCGATCACGCACACCCAAGAGTCTTGACGGTGGCGGGGAAGTAGGCGCGCGTGGCGCTGGCGCCGTTGTTGGCGATCAGCGCCTCCTCGGCGAAGCGTGCGCTGGTCGGCTCAGAGAATTTCGTCAACGCGCTATCGTATTTCGACCGCTGCATCAGCTTTGGTGTGTCCGTGTTCCCGTAGAACTGGAATGCCAGGACCTCAGATCCGCAGGAAACCACTGAGAGCGCCAGGCCGAGCACCAGCATGCCCAGAAGACCGGACCGGACGGTTGACTTCATTGCGGCTACTCCCCGGACATGCCCTTGCCATGAGCCGTTCCCTCCAGTTCACGGATGATGGCTCTGCCGCTCCTTGTCCGTCTTCGCTCTCCACGCCCGCCAGCCCAGGCGGGCAAGAACACCCACGCCCAGGGAGACGAGAATGGCTCCCCAGTCGATGACATGGGGCATTCCGGGAAAGAACGCGAAGAAGGCGAGTGCCGCGATCAACCCCACCAGGAAGGCCACGATCCCCGCCCGCTGCCCCTGCTCCTCGGTCATGACGCTCACTTCGTGACGTGGTGGCACTGAGCCGCCCGTCGCACGCTGTTCACGTAGAGATGCGCACACGTCTTGCCATAACGAGGCAGTCGCTGCGGTGAGTTGTTGCGCATGGGATCGATCTTGCACTCCTGGTGTGTCGCGCCCCGGGACGTGCGGTACGTCTTGTTGTTCGTGTCGGCGTAGGTGAAGTCGATGCGCCAGTTGCAGAAACCGCTGCTGAGAGCCCCGACGAAAGCGCAGTCGACGCCGGCATTCTGGTACGTGATCTTGCGGCCGCTGCCACGGACGGCGTGGGTGAACATGCATCCGGTCGGCACCTTCATCGACACACCGCCGATGCTGTAGTCGAAGGTGCGAATGGGAGTCGATCCGACCGCTGTGGCAGACGCCCCCGACGGAATCGTGATGATGAGGCCGCCCGCCGCTACGAGCGAAGCGGTCAGGCGTGCGAGATGCGACAAGACCAAGGTGATCCCCTCCTGGTGTCTCGTGACGAACACCGGACACAACGGGGAGTCGGACCTTCCGGTTGCGCTGTTCGGGGCTGCTTCATCATCTCGGGTACTCATGCCGACAGCGCGCTGACCAGCAGAAACGTTCCCAAGTGGGGCGGTGTCAGATCGGCTTCGCCACCGTCAGCAGCACCGCCGCGTCCTCCAATGCCTCCAGGCTGTGGCGGGCCGGGGGGATGAGGAGGAGGTCGCCGGTTCTGGCCTCCCAGGATGTGTCGCCGCTGGTGAGGCGGACTCGGCCGCGCAGTACCTGGACGGTCGCCTCGCCGGGGTTTTCGTGTTCGGCGAGGGACGTGCCGGCGGTGAGGGCGAGGAGGGTTTGGCGCAGGACGTGTTCGTGGCCGCCGTGGATCGTCGTGGCGCTGCGGCCGTTGGTCGCGGCGGCGGCGCGTTCGAGGTGTTCGCGGGCGAGGGCGTCGAGGGAGAGTTTCCGCATGTCCGCCAGTCTGGCGGGCGGTGCCGCGCGGCGGCAGGGCCGTGTGGGGTACGTCCCGCCGACGTCAGAGCCGGAACACGCCCCGCCACGTCCACCCCGCGCCCAGGACCGTGTCACGCAAGGGGTCCGTCAGCTCGCGGGTGTCGAAGCGGAAGGTCTCCACGCGGCGCCGGCGGCCGTCCGGGCCCGCCTCCCTCGACCACTGCCGGTACACCGCGGGCGCGTGGCCGCGGCCGTACCGTGCGCCGGTGCCGTCGGACGGGCGGGTCTCCCACCGTTCGTCGAGGAAGCGCACCTCGTGCCGGTCCGGGACCAGCCGCAGCCGCGTCCTGAGCCTGACGCCCACCCGCGGGACCGCGCACTCCGCCACCAGGTCGGCCCGCTCGTCCGGCAGCGCGGCGCGCACGCGGAACGGCACGTCCGGCTCGCCGTCGAGCCCGAGCAGCGCCGCTCGGACCTCCTCGGCCGGGCGGCGGACGGTGTCGGCGGCGGCGTACCTGGTGCCGGTCAGGCGGGTGAGAAGGCCCATCGCGTCAAAACCCCCGTCAGTGTGTCGCCCCCGCGTTCCGCAGTCGGGCGAAGGACGTGTCCAGGCCCCGCTTCAGCAGCCGGGACACCGGGCGTTCCACGCAGCGGTGCACGAGGTAGCTCAGCAGCAGGAAGCCCGTGATGACCGCGGCCACCAGGAGGCGGGGGTCCATTGTGCCGTGGAGGCGGTTGATGAGGGCGGTGCCGGCGGCGTAGTGGACCAGGTAGAGCGGGTACGTCATCGCGCCCGCCGTGACCAGCCACTTCCAGCGGATCCGGTCCGTGTACCCGAGCGCCACGGCGACCATGAAGAGCAGGAAGGCCGTGAAGATCACCACGCTCCCCCGCCACCCCGACACGTGCTCGATCTCCGCGATGCGGTTGCCGAGCTCCAGCTGCCCCATGAGCCACGCCATGGCGAGGATGCCCCACAGCAGGAGGTCCTGGCCGAAGCGGTGCATGAGATAGAGCGCGAGGCCCGCGATGAAGTACCAGGCGCCCTCCGGGTTGGCGATCAGCTCCAGCAGCGGGAAGCGGGCGATGGGGGCCAGCATCGCCGCCGCGCCCCACAGGCAGCAGAACAGGACCACCCTGCGGTACGTCAGCCCCATCGCGACCACGACGAGGAAGAGCAGGTAGAAGCGCAGCTCGGACCAGAGGGTCCAGTAGACGCCGTCGACGTTCGGCACGCCCGAGCCGGACTGGAGCATGGTCAGGTTCAGCAGGACCTCGCGCAGGCGCAGGCGTTCCCACACCCCCGGTACGGCGATCAGGACGGCCGTGGTGAACAGGACCGCGAACCAGTACGCCGGGTACAGCCGGATCACCCGGGAGACGAAGAACTGGCGCGGCGTGCGCCCCCAGCACGACATGCAGATCACGAAGCCGCTGATCACGAAGAAGATCTCGACGCCGATCCAGCCGTACGAGGCGAAACGGAACACCGTCGGCATGATCTCGGAGACCGGCCGGCCCCAGATCGGGTTGCCGGGGCGGTCGGCCCGCCAGGTCCCGGCGTAGTGGTGCGCGGCCACCATCAGTGCGGCGAGCAGCCGGATGCCGTCGATGACGTACAGGCGGCCGCCGGGGCGAGCGGCCGGTGTCGGCTGCGCGGCGGCGGGCCCCGGTACGGTCACCGCGAGCGGCGGGAGCGGTTGCCTCGTCCGTCCCGCGACGCGTCTCGCCGCCCGCTCGACCAACGGTGTTCCCTTGTCCGCCGCATGCACCATCCGCCCAGAAAAGAACAGGCGCCCCACGTGCGGAAGTGCTTTCGACGACTCGCCGCCAACGCCCCGTCCGGCGTTGGCGGCGAGTTCACCCGTACGTCAGATGACGCCCTGGGCGAGCATCGCGTCGGCGACGCGCTCGAAGCCGGCGATGTTGGCACCGGTCACGTAGTCGCCGGGGGCGCCGTAGCGCTCGGCGGTCTCGTGGCAGGTGGTGTGGATGTCGTTCATGATGTGCGTCAGCTCGTCCTCGACGCGCTCCGCCGACCACGACGTACGGGCGTGGTTCTGGGCCATCTCCAGGGCGCTGACCGCGACGCCGCCCGCGTTGGCCGCCTTGCCGGGGCCGAAGGCGACGCCGGAGCGCTGGAGGAGGTGGACGGCCTCGGGCGTGGCCGGCATGTTGGCGCCCTCGGAGACCGCCTTGACGCCGTTGCGGATCAGCGCGGCGGCGTCGTTCTCGTCCAGCTCGTTCTGCGTGGCCGACGGCAGCGCGAGGTCGGCCGGGACCTCCCAGACGCGCCCGCCCGGCACGAAGCGGGCCGAGGAGCCCCGGCGCTCGGCGTACGCGTCCACGCGCCCCCGCTCGACCTCCTTGATCTGCTTCAGCAGCTCCAGGTCGATGCCCTTCTCGTCGACCACGTAGCCGGAGGAGTCCGAGCAGGTGATGGCGTTGGCGCCGAGGGCGGCCAGCTTCTCGATGGTGTAGATCGCCACGTTCCCGGAGCCGGACACGACCGCCGTCTGGCCCTCCAGGTCCTCACCGCGCTCGCGCAGCATGGCGGCGGCGAACAGGACGTTGCCGTAGCCCGTCGCCTCCGGGCGGATCAGCGAGCCGCCCCAGCCCGCGCCCTTGCCGGTGAGGACGCCGGCCTCCCAGCGGTTGGTGATCCGGCGGTACTGGCCGAACAGGTAGCCGATCTCCCGGCCGCCGACGCCGATGTCACCCGCGGGGACGTCCGTGTGCTCGCCGATGTGCCGGTACAGCTCCGTCATGAAGGACTGGCAGAACCGCATGACCTCCGCGTCGCTGCGCCCGTGCGGGTCGAAGTCGCTGCCGCCCTTGCCGCCGCCGATACCGAGGCCGGTCAGGGCGTTCTTGAAGATCTGCTCGAAGCCCAGGAACTTGATGACGCCCAGGTTGACGGAGGGGTGGAAGCGCAGGCCGCCCTTGTACGGGCCGAGCGCGCTGTTGAACTCCACCCGGAAACCGCGGTTGACCTGGACGCGCCCCTGGTCGTCCTGCCACGGCACCCGGAAGATGACCTGCCGCTCCGGCTCGCACAGCCGCTCGATGAGCCCCGGCTCGGCGTACTCGGGCCGGGCCGCGACCACGGGGGCGAGCGTCTCCAGCACCTCGTGGACGGCCTGGTGGAACTCCGGCTGCGCCGGGTTGCGGTGCTCGATCTCGGCGAGCAGGTGGTCGAGCGTGGTCTTCGATGCGGATCGCGTCGTCACGGAAGCCCTTTCTGGCACGGCTGACACCGGGACCGGGGGGTGTCGGGAGGGGCGGCCGACGTTACTCCGGACCGGACCGGTGAAGGGCGCTCGGCGCCGTTGCCGCGCGCGGGGACACATAAGTGTTACGCGCATGTAAACACTCCGACCAGTGTCCGGTCTGCGCCCCGACCACTATGTGAGACCGAAACGCCGCATACCGGCCGTCGGCGGCGCGTCAGATCATGCCGCCGTTGGCGCGCAGGACCTGCCCGTTGACCCAGTGACCTGCGGGGCTGCTGAGGAAGGCGACCACGGCGGCGATGTCCTCCGGGGTGCCGAGGCGCTCCAGCGGCGGGGTCTTGGCGAGCTGGTCGATCTGCTCGGGCGACTTGCCCTCCAGGAACATGTCCGTGGCCGTGGGCCCGGGCGCCACGGCGTTCACCGTGACGTCCCGTCCGCGCAGCTCACGCGCCATGATCAGGGTCATCGCCTCCACGGCGCCCTTGCTCGCCGCGTACGCCCCGTACGTCGGGAACTGCGTGCCGACGACGGACGTCGAGAACCCCACGAAGGAGCCCCCCGCCCGCAGCCGCCGTGCCGCCTCCCGGGCGACGACGAAGGTGCCGCGGATGTTGGTGCGGTGCATGGCGTCCAGTGCCGCGAGGTCCAGGTCGGCGATGGTCGACAGGGTCATCCGCCCGGCCGAGTTCACCACCACGTCGACGCCGCCGTACTCCTCCTCCGCCCGGTCGAACAGCGCGGCGACCTCCTTCTCCTCCGCCACGTCCGCCGGTACGGCGATCGCCCGCCCGCCGGCGCCGGTGATCGCCGCGACCGTCTCCTCGGCGGACGCGGCGTCGCGGGCGTAGTTCACGACGACGGCCAGGCCGTCCCGGGCGAGCTTCCGCGCGACCGCCCGGCCGATGCCGCGTGATCCGCCGGTGACGACGGCGACGCGTACGGCCTCGGGGGCGGGGGTGGGGTGCTGGTTCGTGTTCGTGGTCATGACTCCACGATGCGCGGCGGCCGCCCGCGCAACCAGGGGACGTCATCCCCTGGGTCACCGGCCCGGCCCGGCGCAGAATGGACGGCATGAGCGCTGTGAAGTACGCCGAGCTGGGGGCGTTCCTGCGGTCGCGGCGGGAGCGCATCCGCCCGGCCGACGTGGGCCTCCCGGCCGGGACGCGGCGCCGGGTGCCGGGGCTGCGCCGCGAGGAGGTCGCCCAGCTCGCCGGGGCGTCGGTGGACTACTACAACGAGCTGGAGCGCGGCGCCGGTTCGCAGCCGTCCGAGCAGATGATCGCCGCGCTGGCGAGGGCGCTGCGGCTGTCCGCCGACGAGCGGGACTACCTGTACCGGCTCGCGGACCGGCCGGTGCCCGCGCAGGGCGGGGCCGCCTCGCACGTCCACCCCGGCATGCTGGACCTGCTCGGCCGCCTGCACACGACCCCGGCGCAGGTGATCACCGACCTGCACGTCACCCTCGTACAGAATCCGCAGGCCGTGGCGCTGGTCGGGGACCTCAACCTGTTCAGCGAGGACGGCCGCCAGCGGCTGCTCTGGTTCACCCCGGCGGTCGGGACGGACAGCGCGGGCCTGCTGGAGCTGCTGGCGGTCGTCGGAACGCAGGAGGTGATCAGCGGGGCTGCGCCGCGTACGGAAGGAAGCTCACCCAGGCGGCGGGGGTGAGGGCGAGGCGGGGGCCTGCTGCTACGTGCTTGGAGTCACGGACGTGGATGGTGCGGGGGGTCGTCGCGATCTCGACGCAGGACTCGCCGTCCGTGCCGCCGCTGTAGCTGCTCTTGAACCAGGCCAGTTCGGAGGCGTTCCGGGCAGTGCTCTTGCCGATCATGGCTCTCCTATCGGACGTACGAGACGAACGATGCCCAGGCGCTGGGCGCGAGGGCGAGACGCGGGCCCGCACTCGGCTGATGCTTGGAGTCACGGACGTGGACAGTGCCGGGGGTGATGGCCAACTCGACGCAGGACTCACCGTTGTTGCCGCTGCTGTAGCTGCTCTTGAACCACACCAGCTCGGAGGCATCCCCGGCGGTGGTCTTGCGGATCATGTTTCTCCCAGCAGTTGTTCGACGAAGACCAGCGACTCCCGAGGCGAGAGCGCTTGAGCCCGGATCGTCCCATACTGCAGTTCAAGGATGCGCAGCTGTTTAGGGTCCGACGTGGGCCGCCCGTTGAACTCGCCATCGGCCCGTCCAACCGCCGTCCCGTCTGAGAACTTGAGCAACTCGATCGTGCCGTCCGTCCCGGAGTGGGTTTCGCAGCTCATCGGCATCACCTGAAGCACGACGTTGTGCAACTTCCCCACCTCCAACAGACGTTCGAGTTGCTGTCGCCAGACCATTGTGCCCCCGATGGGTCGACGCAGAACCCCCTCTTCCAGAACGAAGCTGAGCGCGGGAGCGGGTGAGCGCTCGAACACGGTCTGACGGGCGACCCGCGCAGCCACCATGCGCTCCACATCGCCCGGCGAGTACGGCGGCTGGGCCGCCCCGATTACGGCTCGCGCGTGATCCGGCGTCTGCAACAGGCCGTTGACGCTGTTGCTCTGGTACACGGCGATCTCAACGGCCTTCGCCTCCAACTTCCCTAGCTCCCGCACCTTCTTCGGGTACCGGACCTTCTTCACGTCCTCCCACGTCGCCGCGATGAGCCCGCCCGCGCCCAACACCTCGTCGGCCCTCTCCAGGTACTCCTGCCGGGGGATCCGCTTCCCGGCCTCGACCTTGTAGACCAGGTCCTCCCCGTACCCGATCGCCGCCCCGAACTCGGCCGCCCGCATCCCCACGGCCTCCCGGCGCAGCCTCAACTGCCGCCCCACCGTGGCGAGTACCGCGATGCCCCACTCGTCGTCCGGGTCGACCTCCCACCCCGGCTCGTCCGCCTCGCCCTTGAGCCGGCCCGACTCCGCCTCGACCGCCATTCCGCGCCCCTCCGTAGTACCCGCTCGATTGCACCAGCGGCCTACCCCCACGGACCGCTCCGACAGCCCCGGACACCCCGGACAACCACCGGACAGTCACCGTACGTACCCGCCGAGTCACTTCTCACCGTACGCACGCGCCGCCACGCTGAGTGACGTGAATCAGAAATCCGCCGAACTCCCGACGTCCGTGCGCAACTTCAGCGTGCAGCTCTCGTCCACGCCGCGCGGCGCCCGCCTCGCCCGTCTGCTCGCGACCGAGCAACTGCGTAGCTGGGGCCTCCCCCTGGACCCGGCACGCCTGCTTGTCGCCGAACTGGCGAGCAACGCGGCGGCCCACGGACGCGTCCCCGGCCGCGATTTCCGGCTCACCCTGTACGTCGTCGGCGACACCCTGCGCGTCGAGGTCACGGACACGCGGGCCGAACGGCTGCCCGAGCTCCGGACGCCCGACCCGGACGCGGAATCGGGCCGGGGCCTGCTGCTGGTGGAGGCGTTCGCGCACCGCTGGGGGGTGACGGAGGGACGCTTCCCGCGCAAGACCGTATGGGCCGAACTGCGCTTCACCCCACCGGAACCCACGTCCTGAGGCTCCGGTGCGGCAGGGGCCCTACCAAGGAAAGAACTTGGGGAGAAAGCACCCCACCAAGCCCCACCCCTCCCCCCGAGGCGGGCCATCACTCGGGCGGGTGAACATCACCGACTGAGCTGGATTTCCGAGCCCTGGGCTCCCTTACGCTCAGCGCACCCGACCACCAAAAGGTCGGCCCCCGCCGGGACTGCCATCCCATGGCGAGGGCCTGACCACCAAGGAAGACAGGACTAGGACCTCTTCCCGATGGATACCGAAAACCCTAGCGCGCCCTCGCGCGCCCAGTCCGGCTCTGCCGCCAATCCGAGCCGTTCGGGTCGCCACGGCGGCGGCATCGTCCACGAGAACACCCGCCACACCACCCGCTTCGTGGTGATCGGCAACCACCTGGCCCAGCACAAGGAGCTGTCCCTCCTCGCGATCGGCCTCGGCTGTCACATCCAGTCGCTGCCCGCCGGTTCCGGCGCCGACATCAAGTCGCTCGCCGCCCGCTTCCCCGAGGGCCCGACCCGCATCGCCGCCGCCCTGCGCGAGCTGGAGGCCCACGGGTACCTGCGCCGGGAACGCGTACGCACGTCGACCGGCCGCATCGTCACCCGCACGGTCTCCTGCAACCAGCCGAACCACCGGCGGGAGGCGGCCGACACGGGGTGCCCGGAACAGCCGGCCCGCCCGGCGGCGGAGCGCCCGCCCCGTCCGAAGGGGACGCGTACCCGCAAGGGCCTGCCCGCCGTACCGCAGCCGAGCTGCCAGTCCCCGGCGCTGCTCCAGACGGCCGCCGACCTCCTCGCCGGCCTGCGCCGACACGACTCCCGGCTGCTGCTCTCCGCGAGCGACACCGCCCACCTGGCCCCAGGCGTCGCCGCGTGGCTGGAGCGGGACGTCACCCCCACCGCCGTACGCCACACCCTGACCACCGGCCTCCCGGACGAGCCCCTGCACCGCCCGGCCGCCCTCCTGGCCCACCGCCTCACCGACCGCCTCCCACCTACACCCCCGCGCCGCGCCCCCGCGGCCCCACCGCCCCCGCGCT
>NZ_WWHX01000537.1 GCF_009862125.1 Streptomyces sp. SID5910 | reverse complement strand
GGGCTGGGCGGGCCGGGCGGCTGCCCGCAGGCTGAGCGGGCTGGGGCCTCCCGGTGGGGCGGGAGGCCCCTGGGGGTCAGTGGTTGAGGCCCAGGTTGCCGGAGGTCGGGTTGAGGAGGCCGATCACGTTGACGGTGTTGCCGACGGCGTTGACCGGGATGTGGACCGGGGCCTGGATGACGTTGCCCGAGATGACGCCCGGGGAGCCGACGGCCTCGCCGTGGGCGTGGGAGCCTTCGGTGGCGGACGCCATGCCCGCACCGGCGGCGATCAGTCCGCCGGCCACCATCGTCACGGCCGCTGCCTTCTTCAGGTTCTTCACTTGCCAAACCCTCCCTGGTGATTGCCGCGGCACTCGCCGCGGCACGCACTGGAGAACGGCCGGGTGCGAGGAAGGATGCGCCATGTGGGGGACATTCCCCCGACGGTATGAATCTCAGACCGGACGTCAGCCGGTCACACCGTGGCGTACGGCCCACAGCGCGGCCTGGGTGCGGTCCGCGAGGTCGAGTTTCATCAGGATGTTCGAGACGTGGGTCTTCACGGTCTTCTCGGAGAGGACCAGCGCCCGGGCGATCTCCCGGTTGGACCGGCCGTCCGCTATGAAGCCCAGCACCTCGCGCTCCCGCTCCGTGAGCGACCCCCCTCTGCCCTGGCCGGTGCCGCTCTCCTCCTGGGAGAGCAGGACGCCCGCGATCTCGGGCTGGAGCAGGATGTGCCCGGCGTGCACCGAGCGGATGGCGCCGGCCAGCGCGTCCGGGTCGACGTCCTTGTACACGTAGCCCGCGGCGCCCGCCCGCAGGGCCGGGACGACCGTGCGCTGCTCGGTGAAGCTGGTGACGATCAGTACGCGCGCGGGGTTGTCCAGCTCGCGGAGCCGGCGCAGCGCGTCCACGCCGTCCATGCCCGGCATCTTGACGTCCATGAGGATCACGTCGGGTGTCAGCTGCTCGGCGCGTTCGACGCCCTCGGCGCCGTCGGCGGCCTCGCCGACGACCTCGATGTCGTCCTGCACCTCCAGGAAGGTGCGCAGCCCCCGGCGGACCACCTGGTGGTCGTCGACGAGCAGCACCTTGATCGCATCAGCCACCGGGAACCTCCATCTCGATCGTGGTGCCCTTGCCGGGCGCCGACTCCACGGTGAGCGTGCCGCCGGCGCCGTTCGCCCGGTCCCGCATCGAGACCAGGCCCAGATGGCGTCCCGCGCGGCGCACCGTGCGCGGGTCGAAGCCGCTGCCGTCGTCGGTGACCCGCAGCACGGCTCCGGGGCCGCGCCGGGCCAGCGTCACGTCGACGTGGCCGGCCCCGGAGTGGCGCAGTGCGTTGTGCAGCGCCTCCTGGGTGACGCGCAGCACGGCCTCCTCCTGGGCGGCGGGCAGGGCCTTCACTCCGTGGGCGGTGAAGGCCACGCGCGCGGTGTGGGCGCGGTCGAGGACCTGGACCTGGGTGCGGAGGGTGGCGACGAGTCCGTCCTCGTCCAGGGCGGCGGGGCGCAGCTCCACGACGGCGGCGCGCAGCTCGTCGGCGGCCTCGGCGGCGAGCGCGGCGACCTGCTGGAGTTCGCCCTTGGCGCGTGCGGGGTCGCGGTCGACCAGGGTGGCGGCGGCCTGGGCGGTCAGGCGCAGCGAGAACAGTTTCTGGCTGACGGCGTCGTGCAGCTCGTGGGCGAGGCGGGAGCGTTCCTCGGCGATGGTCAGCTCGCGGCTGCGCTCGTACAGGCGGGCGTTGGTGAGGGCGATCGCGGCGTGCTGGGCGAGGATGCCGAGCAGTTCCTCGTCGTCCTCGGTGAAGCCGCAGCCGCCGTCCGGCTTCTGACAGTTCTTGTTGGCCAGGAAGAGCGCGCCGATGATCTCGTCGCCGTCGCGGATCGGCAGGCCCAGGAAGTCGGCCAGGTCGGGGTGGGCCGCGGGCCAGCCCTCGAAGCGGGGGTCCTTGCGGACGTCGGCGAGGCGCTCGGGCCGGGCCTCGTGCAGCATCGCGGCGAGGATGCCGTGCTGGCGCGGCAGGGGGCCGATGGCCTTCCACTGCTCGTCGCTGACGCCGTCGACCACGAACTGGGCGAAGCCGCCGTGGTCGTCGGGGACGCCGAGGGCCGCGTACTGGGCGTCGAGCAGCTCGCGGGCCGAGGCGACGATCGTCTTGAGGACGTCGCGCACCTCCAGGTGTCTGCTCATGGCCAGCAGCGCGGAGCTCACCGCGGCGAGGCCGGACCGGGGGCCGTGACTCATGTCCTCACGGTACCGGCGGGCCCTGCCAGTGCGGATCGGACCGGTGGCGGCCGCCGTCTGGGGCGCTGGACCTAGGGCGCGGGGTGTAGGGCCCGGGTTCCGTCCCCGGCCCTAGGGCGAAGGGCCCCGAGCGGTTGCGGCCCGTGCCCGAGGCGGGCGGGGCGGCCCGGTTCCTAGGTTGAGGCCATGCCGATCAGGCGGCGCCGACGACGAGGAGACGGATCATGCCGGTAGCGATCATCACGGGGGCGTCGAAGGGACTGGGCCGGGCGCTCGCCGAGGCCCTGGCGGAGCGGGGCTGGAATCTGGTGCTCGACGCCAGGACGCCTCAGGTGCTGGAGGACACGGTGGCGGCGCTGGCGGCGTACGGCACGCGGGTGGCGGCGCTGCCCGGGGATGTGACGGACGCCGGGCACCGGGCGGAGCTGGTGGCGGCGGCGTGGCGGCTGGGCGGGGTGGACCTGCTGGTCAGCAACGCGAGCGCGCTGGGCGCGGAGCCGCTGGTGCGGCTGGAGGAGCTGCCGCTGGACGGGCTGCGCCGGGCGCTGGAGGTGAACGCGGTGGCGGCGCTGGGGCTGGTGCAGGAGGCGCTGCCGCTGCTGCGGTCGGCCGCTGCGGGCGCGGTGGTCACGGTCAGCTCGGACGCCGCCGCCGAGGCGTACGAGACGTGGGGCGGTTACGGGGCGTCCAAGGCGGCCCTGGACCAGCTGGCGGCGGTGCTGGCCGCCGAGGAGCCGGGGCTGCGGGTGTGGGCGGTCGATCCCGGGGACATGGCGACGGACCTGTACGCGGCGGCCGTACCGGACGACGACGGTCCGCGGCCCGATCCGGCGGATGTCGTCCCGGCGCTGCTGCGGCTGCTGGACGAGCGGCCGGCCAGCGGGCGCTACGCGGCCCCCGCGCTGTTGGAGGGACGGCGGTGACGCTGGCCATGGGGGTCCCCCCGCGCGAGCCCGTTCGAGCGTGGGGGAACGTTCCCGAGGAGCTGTCGGCGCGGCTGCCGGCCGAGCAGCGGGGTCCCGGGCGGGACCGGGACGACGTGCGGCTGCTGGTGTCGCGGGGCACGGAGGTGTCGCACCACGCCTTCGCGGAGCTGCCGGGGCTGCTGCGGGCCGGGGACCTGCTGATCGTGAACACGTCGGCCACGCTGGCCGCGGCCGTCGACGGGCGGGTGGGGGACGCGCGCG
>NZ_WWHX01000536.1 GCF_009862125.1 Streptomyces sp. SID5910 | reverse complement strand
TGGACTCAGACTCGGAGACGGCCGAGCGGCAGCCCGCCAGTCCCAGCCCGAGGAGCAGGGTGCCACCGCCGGCGGCGCGCAGCGCGGTCCGCCGGGAGGGTGTGGCGGCAAGGGAAGGGTACGACTCGGTCATCGGATGCCTGCCTGTGACGATTCGAAGGACGATGAGGTGACGTCGGGACACGGCGAACGGCGCCGCGCGCTCGACGTCGCGGATCATTACTTCCGCTGCGAGCGGAATGCATGGCTGCGAGGTCGTGCGAACGGCTCACGGTTCGGCACGGAAGTGCGCGCGTCGGCGCTGCCGGCGGGGATCGGCGTCTACGGACGATCCGCGATGCTCAGCGCGTTCGGGCGCGTGTCAGGAGAGAGGGTGCGTGGGCGAGCCGGAGGCGTCGGCGGGAAGACGCGGTGCGCTCGCGGGCGTGGTGATCAGACGCGGACGGCACAGACCGCGCTGGCCTGCCGACACAGGTCGACGTGCCTGCGGGAGACGAGGCGCTTGTCTGGATTCACGCCAGCAATATGACAGTGACCTCGTCCGGCGGTCAACGACGCTGTCCGTCCAGTGAGACGACCTCAGTCGTTCCGCTTCGTCTCCGCCCTCTCCTCCATCGTCCGCAGTGGCGCCCTGAACAGGGGGTTCAGCAGTACGGTGCCGGCCGCGACGGGCAGCGTGGCCGGGCCCGCGTGGGGGCTGACGATGCGCTCCGGGTCGTCGCAGACGGACGAGAGGTCGACGGCGGCGCCCCGGATCTCCTCCAGGTACTCGGCGTTGAGGATGCTGGCGTGCTCGGTGACGACCACCAGCTCGGGGTTGACGACGTCGAGCAGCAGAGCCACCGCCCTGCCCACGGCCCGGGCCCGCTCCCGCAGCAGCCGGTCCGCGCGCCGGTCACCGGCGGCCGCCGCGTCCACGACCAGGAAGATGTCGGGTTCCGGCACGATCCCCCGGCGCGCCGCGGTCGCCGCGACGGCGGTGTTCGACGCGGTCGCCTCCAGGCAGCCGGAACGGCCGCACGGGCAGGGGACGGTGGAGTCGGGCACGGGCAGGTGCGCGACGTCACCCGCCGCCGAACCCGGCCCCTGATGCACCACACCGGCGATGCCCAGGGCCGCGTCCACGACATTGCCGACGAAGAGATGGACGAGACTGCGCCGTGCGGCCGGCCTGCCGAAGAGGATCTCCGACTGGGCGATGGCACGCGCGTGGTTGTCGATCCGCACGGGCACACCGCCCAGGCCCTCGGTGAGTTCCGCGGCCAGCAGCCGGTACCGCCAGCCGAGTGCCTCATGCCGGACGACCGATCCCCGCACCGGATCGACCCAGCCGCCCAACGCCGCGCCGACTCCCAACAGGGGCCTTTCGCCTACGTGTTCGGCGAGGAAGGCGCGCAGCTCGGCGGCGACGGTGGCCGGCAGCAGCTCCCGGTCCAGTCCGTCGTGCGGGACGAAGCGCCGGGCGAGCACCCTGCCCCGCAGGTCGACCAGGCCCAGCGTCGACGCGGGCACCCCGAGGTGCACGCCGCCGGCCACCGGCCCGCCCACCGCGCCGAGGTGCAGGTCGATCGGGATCTGCGGGCGTCCCACGCCCCGGCCCTCGACGAGGTCGGGCAGTTCGCGCAGCAGTCCCGTGCGGGACAGGTCGGTGGCCTGCCGGGACACGGCGGCCGGGCTGAGTCCCGACAGCCGGGCGACGGCGCCGCGGGCTACCGGGCCGTGGTCGAGGACCGTCCGCAGCACGAGGGCCGCGTTCGCCTCGCGCCGGCCGTCGCCGACCATCCGGGGAGGGTGGGGGGTGGACGTCATCGATGCCTCTCCACGTTGCGGGGACATGAAATCCCGAAGCCGGTCGCGGGCCGCCCCGCAGAGGGGGCGCCAAGGCGTCGGATCCTTCGGTTCGGCACCTGAAGTCGCCTGGTCAGAACGGTTTTTGAGGACCGACGGCCAAGTGCCGTGCAGAGGGAATTGAAGCACCCCGGGGCGGTGTCCGGCGCCCGGTCCCCGACCTTGACGATGCTCGCCGAGCCCTGCCAGTCTCCGGGACATGCTCACCACGGCCGCTTGCGAGTCGCGGCTCGGCACCGCAGCCTGGGGCACCGCCCCGGCGCTCTGTCCGAGCCTCTGTCGGGCTGCCGCCGGCGCCTGAACCGCGCGTCCCGCTCCGCGACCTCGCGCCGCCGCCATCGTCGTCGTAGCACCCCCGCCCCTCGCGAGACCCGGCATCCGCTCCCGTCGCGCCGCTTCCGGGCGCGGTCCCTGCCTCACCCCAATTTCTTCCCCTCAGGAAATAACTGCACGCGAGCCGACACGTGTCGCTCGCGCTCCAGGAAGGACACCCCGCATGACCACCACAGCCTCGGCCCCCGCCGTCACCGTGCAGAAGGTCGGTGGCCGGCTCGGCGCCGTCCTCTCCGGCGTCCGCCTCGACGGCGACCTGCCCGCCGCCACCGTGGCGGAGATCCGCGCCGCCCTGCTCGCACACAAGGTCGTCTTCTTCCGCGGCCAGGACCACCTGGACGAGGAACAGCACGAGGCCTTCGGTCGGCTGCTCGGCACGCCGGTCGCCCACCCCACCGTCCCCTCCGCCGACGGCCGTTACTCCTTCCCGATCGACTCCGACTACGGCGGCCGCGCCAACCAGTGGCACAGCGACGTGACCTTCGTCCCCGCCTACCCGGCCTTCTCCATCCTGCGCGCCTCCGTCGTGCCCCCGTACGGCGGCAACACCCTGTGGGCCAACACCGCGACCGCGTACGCCCGGCTGCCCGAGCCGCTGCGCCGCCTCGCCGACGAGCTGCGCGCCGTGCACTCCAACGACTACGACTACGCCGCCCTGCGCCCCGACGCGCTGCCCGAGCAACTGGTCCGGTTCCGCGAGGTGTTCACCTCGACGAAGTTCCTGACGGAACACCCCGTCGTACGCGTCCACCCGGAGACGGGGGAGCGGGTGCTGCTGCTGGGCAACTTCGTCCAGCGCATCAAGGGACTGACCGCGCCCGACTCGCGAGCCCTGCTCCAGCTCTTCCAGTCCCACATCGAGCGGCCCGAGAACACCGTCCGCTGGCAGTGGCAGGTCGGCGACGTCGCCATCTGGGACAACCGGGCCACCCAGCACTACGGGGTGGACGACTCCGACGACCACGAGCGCAAGCTGCGCCGGGTCACCATCGACGGTGACGTCCCCGTCGGCGTCGACGGCCGCGCCTCCGTGCTGCTGTCCCCGGAGTCGGTGCCGGACCCGGCGTTCGGCGCCGCGTCGGGCGCGTCGAACACGTCGGGTGCGTCGAACGTGGCGGGCGCCTCGACCGCGGAGGCCGCCACCGCATGACCGCGCCCCGTCGTCCCCACGTGATCGTGGTCCTCACCGACCAGCAGCGCTGGGACACCACGGGCGTGCACGGCAACCGGGCGGGGGTGACTCCCGAGTTCGACCGGCTGGCCCGCGAGGGCACGCTCGTCGAACACGCGATCACCCCCAACCCGGTGTGCGCGCCGGCCCGTTCGGCACTCCAGACCGGCCGGTACCCGACGGCCACGGGAGTCTTCCGCAACGGCCTGCCCCTCCCACCCGACGTGCCGACCCTCGCCGGGGTCTTCGACGCGGCCGGCTACGCCACCGGGTACATCGGCAAGTGGCATCTGGCGGGCGAGGACGGGCCCGACGGCCCGGTCCCTGCCGAACGGCGCGGCGGCTACCGCTCCTGGCTCGCCTCGGACCGGCTCGAGTTCACCTCCGACGCCCATCGGACGGTGGTCCACGACGAGGACGGCGAGCCGGTACGTCTGCCGGGCTACCGCTCGGACGCGCTCGTCGACGCCGCGATCCGCTTCGTCGCCGACCACCACGACCGCCCGTTCCTGCTCTTCCTCTCCCTCCTCGAACCGCACCACCAGAACCCGGCGGACGACTACCCGGCGCCGCGCGGCTACCGGGAGCGCTACGAGGGCCGCTGGGTCCCGCCCGACCTCGCGGCGCTCGCACCCGGCGCGCCGCACGGTGGGCCGTACCGCCACCTGGGCGGCTATCTGGGCCAGATCAAACGGGTCGACGAGGGACTGGGACGGCTGCGTGACGCCCTGTTCGGCCTGGGCATCGAGGACGACACGGTGCTGGCCTGGACGGCGGACCACGGCTCGCACTTCCGTACCCGCAACAGCGAGTACAAGCGCTCCGCGCACGAGGCGTCCGTACGGGTGCCGTTCGCCCTGACGGGACCGTCCTTCCGCGGCGGCGGTCTCGTCCGGCAGCCGGTCAGCACCCTCGACCTGATGCCGACGCTGATCGACGCGGCCGGGCTGACCGTCCCCGAGGGCCTGCACGGCAGGTCGCTGCTGCCGCTGCTGCACGGCGGGTCGGACCCGCGGCGCCCGGGCTCGGTCCTCGTACAGATCAGCGAGGACCACATCGGGCGGGCGCTGCGCACCGAGCGCTGGAAGTACGTCGTGAGGGCGCGACCGGACACCGACCCGTGGCGGGAAGCGGCCGCGGACCACTACCTGGAGACGGAACTCTACGATCTGGCGGCGGACCCGTACGAGCTGGACAACCTCATCGGGCTGGACTCCCACGCCGCCGTCACCGCCGAGCTGCGCGCCGCACTGTTCGGACAGCTGGCCCATGTGGAGGGGGCGAGCCCGCAGATCACACCGTCACCGACCCGGTCCGTCCCCCAGCGCAGCCCCGACACCCTGCCCCGCTCGGTGCCCTGGGAGGGGGTGCGGTTCGGCCACCAACGACCCTGACGCCAACCGCTAGAGTGCGTGATCGTCGGGTCGTTCTCGCAGTGCGCTGCGGAAGGTCGAGGGGGCTGTTGTGAGAGTCGAACTTCCACCGGAGCCGGTGCACTTCGTCAATCGTGACGACGAGCAGGAACGCGCCTTACGGGCCGTGGCGCAGTGGGGGGCCCGCTCCCGGCCGCTGGTGCTGGCACTGACCGGGCCCGGGGGGCTGGGGAAGACGGAGCTGGCCGTCCTCATCGCGCGTTCGCTGGGAGCGCGCCCCCCGTTCACCGACGGCGTGCTGTCCGTCGATCTGGACGACTTCCGGGCGGACGGCGTGCTGGACCCGGGCGACGTGATCTCGCATCTGCTGAGATCACTCGACGTGGCACCGGAGCAGGTGCAGGCCCAGTACGCGGCGCGGTGCGGCCAGTACTGGAACAGGACCTCCGACGCGAAACTGGTCCTGGTGCTGGACAACGCCCGATACGCCTCGGAGGTCGTTCCCCTGCTCCCGGCAGCGGGCTCCAGCGTGGTGATCGTCACGAGCCACGGCCCGCTCCACGACTTCGAGGCCGGCGCCGCGGTGAACCTGGCCCTGCCCCCGTTGGACGAGCGGGCGGCGACGGAACTGCTCGAACTGATCGTCCAGGACCACCGGCTGGCCGCGGACCCGGAGGCGGCCCGTGCGGTGGTCCGGCTGTGCGACGGCCTTCCCGCCGCCCTCCACGTGGCCGGCCGGTGGGTACGCACGCACCGGCTGCGTCCGCTCTCCCGCCTCATCGCCGACCTCGCCGCTGAGCTCGACGAGAAGGGCGTGCCCGGCGTGGAGCGGGTCTGGGACACGGCCTACGCCGACCTGTCCGGTCCGGCGGCCCACCTGTACCGGCTGCTGGCGCACCATCTCGGCGAGACGTTCACGCTCCACTCCGCCACCGCACTGTCGGGCCTGGGACCGGAGGGCTGCCAGGACGCCCTTGAGGAGCTGGACCGCGCCGGTCTGCTGGACCTGCGCCTGCTGGCGCTGACCGAGGCCGGCCAGATGAGACTGCCGAGGCCACTGCGCGCGCACGCCCTGCGCAGATCCCGCCAGGACGCGGGGCCCGGGGAGGCGGTCGAGGCGACGGCGCGGCTGCTGCGCTGGTTCGTCCGGCAGGCGCAACGGGCCGACCGGTTCGCGGCCGGCCGTCGCCTGACCGTCGTGGACCGCTTCGACCCCGTAGCCGGTGCGCCGGACGTTCCGCTGGAGGATCCGGAGACGGCCGTGGACGGCGAGGCCCGGGCCGCGTGTTCCGCACGCGCCGGCCGCTGGCTGGAGGAGGAGCGGCACGTGCTCTACGCCTGCTCCCGCCTGGCCTTCGACCGAGGGATGGACACCGAGGTCGTGGCGCTGTCCGAGCCCGTGTGGACGCACGCTCTGGACCACCCCCACCAGTCCGAGGCCACCGAGGCCCTCCGGCGGGCCGTCGACGCGGCCCTCCGGCACGGGGGACACGCGGGATGGCTCGTGCGCACACGCTGCCAACTGGCCAGACACCTGTGGGAGGCGCAGGAACTGGAGGCGGCCCAGGAGCAGATCGACGCGGCCATGTCCGCCCTCGAACTCCTGACAGGCTCCGAGCGGGACCGCAAACTCGCGGCGTCGGCCGTGGAGCACCGCGGAATGCTCAAGAGCGCCCGAGGCGAGTGGACTGCCGCCCTGGCCGACTTCACGGCCTCACGCGACCTGCACCGCGCGATCCCCAACCCCTACGGCGTCCTGCTCCAGACCTACCGGATGGGCGAGGCCGGCGCGAAGGCGGGCGACCTCGAGACGGCGCGTCGTCTGCTGTCCGAGGCGCACAGCGGTTTCGTGGCGGACAGACGCGAGAGGCTGATCGGACGCTCGGCGTTCGCCCTCGCCGACGTCCTGCACCGCCTCGGCCGGACAGCCGAAGCACGCGAGCTCTACCAGACGTCGCTCGGTCAGGCCGACAGGCGAGGCTCGGGCTTCGACCTGGCCCGCGTCCACGACGCCCTCGCCCAACTGGAAACAGCCGAAGGGCATCTGGCACAGGCCGAGGAGCACCGCGTGGCGGCCCAGACCTTCCGCAGACGCAACGGCCTGACCTAGACGACCTGCCCGGCCTCACCATCCGTGGCCGCGCGGAGAGTCACACGAAAAGCCCGCTCACCGACGAGGCAGTCCAGCACGATGCCGCCCTGTGGGGCGGACCGGCCGGACACCAGCAGAAAGTGCACGGCCGACAGCGCGACGGCCGGGTCGACGCGCGTGACCCGGCCCGCCCCCAGCAGGGGCTCGGCCTGAACGCTGTACGCCTGCTCATGACCGCGGACCCTGAGCAGGCACCCACCGGACGGCAACACCGCCGCCGCAGTACGACAGCCCGGGTAGGCGGCCAGAGCATGCCGCGCCCACCCGTCGGCGGTCCAGACGAGATCCACCGGAGCGGCGGACGCCGGCATCGGGCGGCGGAACAGCAGACCCGCGGAACGGGCGAGCCGCTCGCCGGCAGCACCGTGCTCCACGGCCAGGTGGTGACCGGGCGGCCCGATGCCGACCGGGTACCGGGTGACCCGGACGCCGGCCGCGGTGGCCGACACCTGGACATCGAACGCAGTCGGCAGACGCGTCGCGGGCGCGGGCGACGGCAGCAACCGCGGTGTGACGCCGGTGGCCGGCGGTGCCAGGCCGAGCAGGGCGTAGACCTCGGACCGCAGCCGGTCCAGGGCGTCACCGGCGTGCGCGAACGCGGCCTGCGCTGCCGCGTGGCCGGGACCCTGCCGGTACGTTCGCAGTGCGTCGATGACGCCCTCGGCCCCTTCCACCTGCGGTATTCGCTGCTGGAGCACGCCCATCGGGCTGGAGGGGATCAGCTCACCGCCGCCCGGGTGGACGCTCACGACTGGACGGTCCTGGGCGGCGCAGTAGTACAGGGCGGCGGAACCGTGGTCGGTGACCAGCGCGTCCGCGGCAATCAGGACGGAAGCCCACTCCTCGTGCGGGTCCGCCAGGAGCAATCCGGCGTCGAGGGCCGGTGCGAGGCGTTCGGACAGTTCGTACGTCCCCAGCCGGCTGCGCTCATTGGGATGGACGACGAGAGCCAGCTGATACTCGTCGTGCGGCAGTCGGCCCATGAGCTGGGCAGCCAGCCCGGGATGTCGTCGGATGAGGGACTCGGGACCCCAAGTGGAGGCCAGGACCAGCAGCTTGCGGGCGCCGGTCCCCAACGCCACCCGGTATCGCTCACGCAGTGACGTCGAGGCAAGGACGCGCTCCAGCGTGAGATCGCCGATCACCTTCGCGCGGTGAGCTGCCTGCGGGTCGGCGGCGGCCAGTCTGGCGACTTGGTCGGGGTGGGCCAAGGCGTGCAGCGCCAAGTGAGCACCGTCGTGCGGCCGTCGCAGGAACATCGGGTCGAGTCCGGACGCCGCGCCGGCCGAACCTTCGCTGCGGATGGCCTTGTTGAAGCCCGCACCGTGCGGGAGGAGGACATGCGGTCCCCGCAGCAGGCTGAGATCGCCTTTCGGGCTCGCGGCGACCACCAGGTCGAACGGGCGAGCGCAGGCTTCGCTCCACGGCACCGTGCGGGCCCCGAGGGCGTCGACCGCGGAGAAGGCGTCTGCCTCGAAGTCGGAGCCGGGGACAAGCGTGAACAGGCGAGTGATCCTGGCATCTCCCGAGAAGACGGGGAGAACATCGAGCAGGCGGTACAGCGCGACCGCCGACCGGGCCGCGAACAAGACCGTTCGCCCGTCGCCCGTCGCCCGTCGCCCGTCGCCCGT
>NZ_WWHX01000535.1 GCF_009862125.1 Streptomyces sp. SID5910 | reverse complement strand
GATCCGCCGGGTCGCGGCGCCGACGAACCGCAGCCGGTCCCCGTCCCGCCGCATGGGCGTGGGCCGTCCGGGTGCGGTGGGCTGCCCGGTGCGCCGGTCCGGCTCGGGTGCCGCCTCACGGCCGCCCTGCCCCGACGGCGCCCCTGCCGAGGTGCCGTCCGGCTGGACCGGGACACCGCCCTCGGCCGCGGGTCGCGGGCGGTGGGTGTCGGACCCGGCGGCGTGCTCCGCACCCGGCTGGGAGTGCTCGAAGACGGCCCCGCCTTGGACGGGCGGTGTCTCACCGGGGCGGCCCTGTGCCGGTAAGGCGGCATCGGGGGACCGCGGCGGCACGGGGGCACGGAGGAACGCCCCGCCGGAGTCCGTGGGGTCGGCGCCCGTCGGGGGGCGTTCGAAGGAGGTCGGGTGCTCCGTCACGCGTGTCGAATCCATCCGTCCGGGACTGCGCGCGGCGCGTGCAGTTCGTCCCGCAGAAATCCCGATACCCGCAAGACGGGCCCCAGGAACGGAATTCCCGCGTGGTCAGAGGCTGTTCCTGTGCCACCGGAGGGCCGTTCGCGACCCGTACCGGTATTGCCCTCGTACCCCTCGCTCACGTCCTGCCGCCCCTCGGTGACGATCGGTCAAGCACAGTGCACGCTCCGCCGGTTGCCGCTGCGCACCCTTGCGGAGGACGATCCTACGTTTCTTGCCCGGGGGCGCATCAAGGGTCTCATGGGGACACGTGCGCGGGCGTGCGATCCCAGTCGCCGGGCAGCGACGGTACCGGCCAGGACGGATCCGGGCGCCACTGTTCCCAGCCGTCCGAGAACGGCGGCCCCCAGGCCCGGATCACCTCGACCGCCGCGCGTCCCGCCCTGCGCACCCGCTCGGCGAGCGAGGCGTCCACCAGCCGGTCCCGCTGGGCCTGCGCGAACTCGTCCTCGTCCCGCCAGTGCCAGCCGCGGTCCGGCTCCACGGTGATGTCCAGAAAGTGATCCTCGGAGTCCACGCCGCCCTCCCAACGGGTCAGCGGCTCCTCCAGGTTGACGTACCAGTTCTTGAACTGCCAGCCCGGGTCCCAGAACAGCCACACCGACCAGGGGTCACCGGGCCGGGCCAGCTTCAGCACACCGGTGCCGAACCAGCGGTCGCGCTGCACGGTGCGCGGCTTGGTGTAGCGCGACGACAGCGGCTCCAGGTGCACGGGCGTGCCGTCGGCGAGCACCGGCTTCACGCACTCGGTGCCGGGCGCCATCCACACGGCGAGCAGGTCGGCGTCGTCGCGGACGACGGTCACGGGGCGCGCGATGTGGAAGTGGCGGCCGCCGTTCTCCCGGTACCGCCACAGGATCTGACTGCCGGGCGCCCAGAAGTCCGCCGGGGCGGCCGGACCGCCCGCCCGTGCCGTCGCGCTCACCGCTTCACCGTCTGCCATGGACAGATATTAGGTGCCCAGGCCATCGGATGCGGGGGTGATCGCCAGGAGCGCCCGCGCGGGCGACGGCCGCCCGGTCACGGACGGGTCATCCGCAGCACGTCCAGGGCCTCGTCGAGCTGCTCGTTCGTGAGGTCGCCGCGCTCCACGTACCCGCCCTCCAGCACCACCTGACGGATCGTCTTCCGCTCCGCCAGCGCCTTCTTGGCGACCTTGGCGGCCTCCTCGTACCCGATGTACTTGTTGAGCGGCGTGACCACGGACGGCGAGGACTCGGCGTACTCGCGGGCCCGGTCGCGGTGGGCGACGATGCCGTCCACGGTCCGGTCGGCCAGCAGCCGCGAGACGTTGGCGAGCAGCCGCACCGACTCCAGCACGTTCTTGGCGATGACCGGCAGCATGACGTTGAGCTCGAAGTTGCCGGCCGCGCCGGCGGTGGCGACGGTCGCGTCGTTCCCGGTGACCTGGGCGGCGACCATGAGCACGGCCTCCGGGATCACCGGGTTCACCTTGCCCGGCATGATGGACGACCCCGGCTGGAGGTCGGGCAGCGAGATCTCCGCGAGCCCGGTGCGCGGCCCGGAGGACATCCACCGCAGGTCGTTCGCGATCTTCGTCAGCCCGACGGCGATCGTCCGCAGCTGCCCGCTGGTCTCGACGATGCCGTCCCGCGCGCCCTGCGCCTCGAAGTGGTCGCGCGCCTCGGTCAGCGGCAGCCCGGTCGCGCGGGCCACCTCCTCGATGACGGCGGCGGCGAAACCGGGCGGGGTGTTGATGCCGGTGCCGACGGCGGTGCCGCCCAGCGGCAGCTCGGCGAGCCGGGGCAGCGAGGCCTCCAGCCGCTCGATGCCGTACCGCACCTGCGCCGCGTACCCGCCGAACTCCTGGCCCAGGGTGACGGGCGTGGCGTCCATGAGGTGGGTCCGCCCGGACTTCACGACGTCGGCGAACTCGGCGGCCTTGCGCTCCAGGGCGCCCGCGAGGTGGTCGAGGGCCGGGATCAGGTCCCGGCTGACGGCGGCGGTGGCCGCGATGTGGATCGACGACGGGAAGACGTCGTTGGAGGACTGGGAGGCGTTGACGTGGTCGTTGGGGTGCACGTCCCGGCCGAGGCGCTCGCTGGCCAGGGTGGCGAGGACCTCGTTGGTGTTCATGTTGGACGAGGTCCCCGAGCCCGTCTGGAACACGTCCACGGGGAAGTGCTCGTCCCACGTCCCCTCGGCCACCTCGCCGGCCGCCGCCTGGATCGCCGCGGCGACGTCCTTGTCGAGCACTCCCAGCTCGGCGTTGACCTTGGCCGCGGCGCCCTTGATCCGCGCCAGCGCCTCGATGTGCGCGCGCTCGATCCGCTGCCCGGAGACGGGGAAGTTCTCGACGGCACGCTGCGTCTGCGCCCGCCACTTGGCGTCCGCGGGGACGCGGACCTCGCCCATGGAGTCGTGCTCGATGCGGTAGTCGCTCATGACCGGTACAGCGTGTGGGGGGACGCGAATGTTCCGCCCTCGCCCGCGATTCAGCCCCGTCGACCCTTCCCGTCCCGGACGGGCTACGCCAGCCCCGGCCCCCGCACCGGAATCGACGTGAACGTCGGCGCGGGCGCCGGGTCCTGGAAGAAGTCGTTGCCCTTGTCGTCCACCACGATGAACGCCGGGAAGTCCTCGACCTCGATCTTCCAGACCGCCTCCATGCCGAGCTCCTCGTACTCGACGACCTCGACCTTCTTGATGCAGTCCTGCGCGAGCCGCGCCGCCGGACCGCCGATCGACCCGAGGTAGAAGCCGCCGTGCGCGTCGCACGCGTCGGTGACCTGCTTGCTCCGGTTGCCCTTGGCCAGCATCACCTTGGAGCCGCCCGCCGCCTGGAACTGCTCCACGTAGGAGTCCATCCGCCCGGCCGTCGTCGGACCGAAGGACCCGGACGCGTACCCCTCGGGCGTCTTCGCCGGACCGGCGTAGTACACCGGGTGGTCCTTGAGGTACTGCGGCATCTCCTCGCCCGCGTCCAGCCGCTCCTTGATCTTGGCGTGCGCGATGTCGCGCGCCACGACCAGCGGGCCGGTCAGCGACAGCCGGGTCTTGACCGGGTGCTTGGTCAGCTCGGCGAGGATGTCGTCCATGGGCCGGTTGAGGTCGATCTCGACGACGTCCCCGTCCGACTCCAGGTGCTCGTCCGTCGTCTCCGGCAGGAACCGCGCCGGGTCGGTCTCCAGCTGCTCCAGGAACACGCCCTCGGCGGTGATCTTCGCGACGGCCTGCCGGTCCGCCGAGCAGGACACCGCGATGGCGACCGGGCAGGACGCGCCGTGCCGGGGCAGGCGCACCACGCGCACGTCGTGGCAGAAGTACTTGCCGCCGAACTGCGCGCCGATCCCGATCTTCTGCGTCAGCTCGAAGACCTTCTCCTCCAGCTCCTTGTCCCGGAACCCGTGCCCGAGCTCCGAGCCCTCGGCGGGGATCTCGTCCAGGTAGTGCGCGGAGGCGTACTTCGCGGTCTTCAGCGCGTACTCCGCCGACGTACCGCCGACGACGATCGCCAGGTGGTACGGCGGGCAGGCGGCCGTACCCAGCGAGCGGATCTTCTCCTCCAGGAACTTCATCATGGAGGACTCGTTCAGGACGGCCTTCGTCTCCTGGTACAGGAACGACTTGTTGGCCGAACCGCCGCCCTTCGCCATGAACAGGAACTTGTAGGCGCCGCCGTCGGTCGCGTACAGCTCGATCTGCGCCGGGAGGTTGGAGCCGGTGTTCTTCTCCTCCCACATGGTGAGCGGAGCCATCTGCGAGTAGCGCAGGTTCAGGTTCTGGTAGGCGTCGTAGATGCCCCGGCTCAGGGCCTCCTCGTCGCCGCCCGCCGTGAGCACGTTCTGCCCGCGCTTGCCCATGACGATCGCCGTGCCGGTGTCCTGGCACATCGGCAGCACACCGGCCGCCGCGATGTTCGCGTTCTTCAGCAGGTCCAGCGCCACGAACTTGTCGTTGGACGACGCCTCGGGGTCGTCGATGATGCGGCGCAGCTGCGCGAGGTGGGCCGGGCGCAGGTAGTGCTGGATGTCGTGGACGGCCTCCTCGGCCAGCTTGCGCAGCGCCTCCGGCTCCACCTTGAGGAACGTCCGCCCGTCGGCCTCGAAGGTGGAGACACCCTCCGAGGTCACCAGCCGGTACGGAGTGGTGTCCTCGCCCTGGGGGAGCAGATCGGTGTACGCGAACTCAGGCATCTCGCCCATTCCTCACTCGACATCACGCGCGGCTGGATTTCGCTGGATCTCTCAGCAACGACGGCTGGCCTCCGTTGGCAGCGTCCACCAGCGTAAAACCTGTCGCCGGCGGCGAGCTTGTGAGGTAAGGCTCAGTAGTCCGCGGACGGGCGGCCGGGGTCTTGGCGGGGGCATGGACCGCGACAAGGTTGTCCACACCCCTGGTCGCGATCTATCGCGTTTCGGTACGCTGCCGGGGTGGACCTTCAGAAGCACGACCGACAGCCGCACGCGGGCACGGCGCCCCACGTCACCGAGCTGCGCGCCTCGGACGCCGACCGCGACCGCATCGCCGACATGCTGCGCGAAGCCCTCGCCGAGGGGCGTCTGACCGCCGAGGAGCACGCCGAGCGCGTGGAGGGCGTGCTGGCCGCGAAGACGGTCGGTGAGCTGGACGTCTTCGTGCGCGACCTGCCCGCCGCGCACGAAGGACGGAGCGCCACCGCGACCCCGGCCCCCGACCGCCCCACCCTCGGCGCGATCCCGGCCGACCCCGAGGAGAACCTGGTGGCGGTGTTCAGCAGCGCCGTCCGCAAGGGCCGCCGGCGCGCGAGCCGCCGTATCCACGCGTACGCGGTCTTCGGGAGCGTCGAGATCGACCTCAGCGAGGCGCTCTTCGAGCACCAGCAGGTCGTGATCAAGGCGTTCGCGGTCTTCGGCAGCGTCGAGGTCCGGGTCCCGGAGAACGTGTCGCTGCGCGGCGCGGGCGGCGGCGTGCTCGGCAGCTTCGAGGTCGACACCCTCGACTCCGCCGAGGCCGACGCCCCCGTCATCTACGTCGACGGCTGGGCCGTGCTGGGCAGCGTCGAGGCGCGCCCCAAGCGCGGCAAGCTCGTCGCGGACATCCTGGACCGGGTGCACCGCAAGGTGGAGAAGGGTTTGCGCAAGCACGTGTAGCGCGGCGCCCGCCGCGGTGGGAAACCCAGTGCATAGGCGCGCGCACAGCGGGTAAGCCTGACGCATCGTCTCTCGCTCGCGAAGCCGTCGTCAGGAGTAGACCGTGCTGCAACCGCCGCATTCGTCCCTGCAGGTAGCTGCCGTTCCGGCCCAGCGGGTGCCTGTGCGGGACAGGGACCAAGACGCTCCGTGGCACACCGAGGCGGTGTGCCGGCGCGACGAGGCCGGACTGTTCTTCGCACCCTCCAAGGAACCCACCGCCGCCCGGCTCTCCCGCGAGGAGGCGGCCAAGCGCGTCTGCGCCCAGTGCCCGGTCATGGTCGAATGCCGCGAGCACGCACTCCTCCAGCCCGAGCCCTACGGCGTCTGGGGCGGCCTCACCGCCGCCGAACGCCGAGTCGTCCTGGCAAGGCGCCGCCGCCGCGACCTGGAACTCAAGAAGCCCCCCCGCCCCACAACAAGCCACATAGCCGCGGCGGGCTAGACCGCAAGCATGCGAAAAGGCACCCTCTCCGCACAGAGGGTGCCTTTTCACGCCGGGACGGATGTCCCACCTAGGGGCGCGGGGCTGTGTCGATCTGCGGCTCCGCCGCGCGGGCGCGACAAGCCACGACGCACCGGCACTCGCCACGCAACAGCACCCCCCACCTCAGAGGGCGCCCCGCACAACCGACGGCGTCACTTCGCGCGGTCGAAATCAATCGCGCTGTACGCCCGCAGCTTGCTCAGCCGATGCTCGGAGTCGATCCTCCGCACCGTCCCCGACTTCGACCGCATCACGATCGAGTCGGTCGTCGCCGTCTCGGACCGGTACCGCACGCCGCGCAGCAGCTCCCCGTCGGTGATGCCGGTCGCGACGAAGAAGACGTTGTCCCCGGAGACCAGGTCGTCCGTGGTCAGCACCCGGTCCAGGTCGTGCCCGGCGTCGATCGCGCGCTGCCGCTCCTCGTCGTCCTTCGGCCACAGCTTGCCCTGGATGGTGCCGCCCAGGCACTTCACGGCGCAGGCCGAGATGATGCCCTCGGGCGTACCGCCGATGCCGAGCAGCAGGTCGATGCCGGTGCCCTCGCGCAGCGCCAGGATGGAGCCGGCCACGTCACCGTCGGAGATCAGCTTGATCCGGGCGCCGGTCTCCCGGACCTCCTTGATCAGGCCCTGGTGCCGGGGGCGGTCGAGGATGACGACGGTGACGTCCTCGGGGGTGCGCCGCTTCGCCTTGGCGACCCGGCGGATGTTCACGGACACGGGCGCGTTGATGTCGACGAAGTCGGCGGCCTCCGGCCCGGTGACCAGCTTGTCCATGTAGAACACGGCCGACGGGTCGAACATGGACCCGCGCTCGGCGGCGGCCAGCACCGCGATCGCGTTGGTCATGCCCTTGGCGGTCAGCGTGGTCCCGTCGATCGGGTCGACGGCGATGTCGACCTCGGCGCCGGTCCCGTCCCCGACCTGCTCTCCGTTGAAGAGCATCGGGGCCTCGTCCTTCTCCCCCTCGCCGATGACGACGACGCCGTTCATCGAGACGGTGGAGACGAGGGTGCGCATGGCGCGCACGGCGGCACCGTCCGCGCCGTTCTTGTCACCGCGCCCGACCCAGCGGCCGGCGGCCATCGCCGCGGCCTCGGTGACCCGGACGAGTTCCAGGGCGAGGTTGCGGTCGGGGGCCTCTGAGGGGACGTCCAGCTCGGACGGCAGATGATGATGCTCGGTCATCGGAGCGCACCTTTCTGATACGACGACGGCCGGATGAGGGTATGGGCGCACTCTATCGTCAGTCCGACAAAATGAGCAGGGGACCCCACGGATGAGCGGATCGGGGACCTGCGACGATAGGGGCGTGGCAGGTACGAAAGGCAAGCAGAAGACGGCCCGGGACATGATCCTCTCCCTGGGGGTCATCGTGCTCGTGGGCATGGTGATGTGGCTCTTCATCCCGCACGACGAGGGCGAGCCCGACATCAAGCGTGTCGACTACCGGGTCGAGCTGCTCACCGCGCGCCGTGCCGCGTCGTACCCGATCGCGGCGCCCGAGGGGCTGTCCAAGGACTGGAAGCCGACCTCCGTCCGGTTCCGCGGCGACGACTTCGACGCCTGGCACCTGGGCTTCCGCGCCCCCGACGGCGAGTACGTGGCGGTCGAGCAGTCCACGGAGAAGCCGGTCACCTTCATAGAGGAGGCCAGCCAGGGCGGCCAGAAGACCGACACCACCCAGCAGATCGCCGGCCGCACGTGGACCCGGTACGAGGGCGGCCGGTACGACGCCCTGGTGCTCCAGGACGCGGACGGCGCCAAGGGCGCGACGACCGTGGTGGCGGGCACCGGGTCGTTCGAGCAGCTGGCCGACATGGCGGCGGCCCTGAAGACGGGCTGAGTGCCCGCCGCACACGGCGTACGACCAAGGCCCCCGGCGATGTGCCGGGGGCCTTCGTCGTACGGGTGGCTGCGCGGGCGCCGCCTCAGACGGTGGTGACGACCTGCTCGTACGACAGGCGCGGGGAGCGCGGGAACCAGGCGTCCGGGCCCGGGCGGCCGATGTTGACGACCATCAGCGGGGTGTGGTCGTCGTCCAGGAACTCCTTGCGCACGCCCTCGAAGTCGAGGCCGGTA
>NZ_WWHX01000534.1 GCF_009862125.1 Streptomyces sp. SID5910 | reverse complement strand
CGACGGTGCGGCTCATCGCCGCGCCCCCCGGTCGTCGGCGCCGTCCGGCCCGTCCCCCAGCCGCTCGTCGGCTCCGTCCGCCCCGTCCCTCAGCCGATCGGCGAAGCGTGTCAGCTCCCCGTACTGCTCGGCCAGGGACGACGGGCCGTCCCCCACCGGGTCCTTGAAGTAGAAGCCGAGTGCGCCGAGCGGGCCGGTCAGGCCCTTCTCCCGGGCGCGGGCGGCCAGCCGGGCCAGGTCCAGGACGAGCGGCGCGGCGAGCGCCGAGTCGCAGCCCTGCCAGGTGGTCTGGAGGACCATGCGGGCACCGAGGAAGCCGTCGAAGGCGACGTGGTCCCAGGCCGTCTTCCAGTCCCCGAGCGCGGGCACGTCGTCGATGTGCACCTCGCCCTCGGGCGCCGCACCGAGGGTGTCGGCGAGGACGCGCTCCTTGCCGGCGTTCTTCGCCGCGGCGGCCGCGGGGTCGGCGAGGGCGGCGCCGTCGCCGCCGCCCAGCAGGTTGGTGCCGGACCAGGCCCGCACGGCGAGGGCCCGCTGCGCGAACATCGGGCCGAGCACGGACCGCAGCAGGGTCTGCCCGGTCTTGCCGTCGCGGCCCGCGTAGGGCACGCCCGAGGACTCGGCGAGCGGGGCCAGCGCCGGGTGGTGCAGGCCCGTGGAGGGAGTGAAGTTGACGTAGGCGCAGCCGGCGCGCAGGGCGGCCGCCGCGTAGAGGGAGCTGGGCGGCAGGGAGCCGTCGGTGGGCGCGGGCTCGGTGGAGGCGACGTTGATGACGACGGTGCCCGCGAGGCCCTGGCGGTCCGTGAAGTCGCGGATGTCGGCGGCGAACACGTCGATCCACTCGTCCTGGGTGCGGCCGGGACCGCCGTCGGTGTCGCCCGGCAGCGGCCCGCCGGGCCGTATCTCCCGGTCGGCGGCGGTGAGTTCGGCGTGCACGGCGGACGGCAGGCCGTGCGGCAGGACACCGCCGGCGGCGAGGTGCTCGGCGCGCTTGGGCAGCGGGCAGTCGACGGTGTCGTGACCCCCGAAGACGAGGGACGACAGCGGCGGCAGGCCGCATGAGGCGAAGTCGGGGGTCTCGGTGACCATGCCGGTCGGCGGGTGGAGCCCGGCGGCGACGGCGGCGCAGCCCGCGACGGCGGTCGTGGCGACGGATCCGCGCGCCCCGATGAACCAGACGCCGAGGCGGGGGGACGTCGAAGGGGCGGGGGTGGGAAGGAACGGTTCGGCGGACATGGGCAGCCTCCTTGTCGTACGCGAACCGGATGGGAGTGCCGGAGGGGACGAGCGGGGTGCCGGGCGCGGGGCCCGGGGTGACGGCGGGCGGAGATCCGGCGTCCTCCGCCCGCCGCCGTTCGGTGGCCCTACTCGGGCAGTTCCTTCAGCTGGATGTCGCGGAAGGAGACCTGGTCGTCGGCGCCGTGGTTCTGGAGGCCGATGTAGCCGTCGGTCAGGCTCCGCTCGGGGTCCTTGTTGGTGAAGTCGTTGATCTTGACTCCGTTGAGGAACACCTGGAGGCGTTCGCCCTGGACCTTGATCTCGTAGGAGTTCCACTGGCCGGGCGGCCGCAGGACCTGGTCACGGGCCTTGGTGTTCGCCGCCTTGAAGGTGTAGACGGAGCCCGTCGTGCGGTCGGGCGCGTCCGTGGCGTCGATCTGGATCTCGTAGCCCTTGTTCACCGCGGACCAGGGGTCGTCGGAGGCGGGGAAGCCCACGAAGACACCGGAGTTGTCGTCCCCCTGCATCTTCCAGTCGAGCTTGAGGGAGTACGAGTTCAGCTCCTTGGCCTGGTACCAGAGCAGGCCCATGCCGCCCTCGGACTCCAGGGTGCCGTCCTTGACGGTGAACTTTCCGGGGCCGGCCTGCTTCCAGCCGTCCAGGGTCTGGCCGTTGAAGATCTTCCGGTAGCCCTTGGCCGGCTTGCAGTCCGCCTTGACCTGGCCGGTGGCGTACTGGAGGCCGCCGAGCAGATGGGCGCGGAAGGTCTCGTCGGCGTAGGACTCCTTGGTGTGGCCGAGGCCGGTGTAGAAGGAGCGGCCGCCCTCGTAGGTCTGGCACCAGGCGATCGGGTGGTCGCCCTTCATGGTGCCGCCCTGGTAGGTGGTCTCGTCCAGGGTGGCGAGGACCTTGGCCTGGCCGCGCGGGTTGGTGCGGTAGTTGTACAGCTCGTCGGTGCGCTCCCAGGTGTCGCCGAGGTGGGCGGAGGCCGGGTGGTCGTGGTCCTCGACGCGGACGGTGGCCTTCTGGATGGCCGGGTGCGAGTCGAAGTAGGCGCCGACGAGGCCGCCGTAGAACTTCCAGTCGTACTCGGTGTCGGCCGCGGCGTGGACGCCCATGTAGCCGCCGCCGTTCGCGACGTAGTTCTCGAACGCCTTCTGCTGGTCGGCGTTCAGGACGTCACCGGTGGTGGACAGGAAGGCCACCGCGTCGTACTTGGCGAGGTTGGCCGTGGTGAACTGCCCGGCCTCCTCGGTCGCGTCGACCGTGATGCCGGCCGGGGCGCCGAGCTCCTTCAGGGCGGCGATGCCGGCCGGGATGGAGTCGTGCCGGAAGCCCGCGGTCTTGGAGAAGACCAGGACCTTCTTGCCGCTCTTGAACGGCTCCTTGGAGAACTCGAAGTCGTCCACGTCGTAGAGCGCGCCGTCGCCGCCCTTGAAGACGAGGTAGATGTCGGTGGTCTTCTTGGGCAGGGCCCGCAGCGGGACGTCGACGTTCTGGAAGGTCTCCCAGCCGCCGGTCGGCGGGATGTACGCCGAGCCGTGCAGGGGGCCGTCGGGCGAGCCGGTGCGCAGCTCGATGTAGCCGCCGGCGCCGCCGGAGGAGGCCCGGACGGTCATCTTCTTCTGCCCGTCGAACCGGTAGGGACTGAAGGAGATCCAGTCGCCGTCCTCGATGTTGCCGACGGTCTTGCCGCCGTTGGCCTCGGCCTTGTCGAAGGTGTTCACCCCGGACTGGGCGGTGAAGTGCTCGGCCTGGCGGTGCAGCGGCTGGACGACGGTGCGGGCGGTGCCGGTAAGGGCCTCCTGGCCGTTCGCCCCGCCGTCGGTGTAACTGGCGCCGACGACGCCGTAGATGTTGGCGTTGGGGTCGTGGCCGCCGTCACCGGCGGGCGGCTTCAGGGTGCCCTCGCAGCCCGTCTCGCTGGTCAGCTCGTGGGCGTGGGAGTCGTGGCCGAGGCTGTAGGTGACCTTGACCTTGGCGCAGTCGACGGGCGCCTCGGGGTCGGTGACCGTCACCTTGAAGGGGACGGGCTCACCGAAGGCGGCCAGGCTGCCGTTGCCCGGCACCTCGATCTTCACCGTGGGCTCGGTGTTGCCGACCACGATCCGGACGCTGGCGTGGCCGGTGTTGCCCTCGGGGTCCTTCGCGGTGAAGGTCGCGGAGTAGGTGCCGACCTTCTTGTACTGGTGGGTGGGGGTCAGCCCCTCGCCCTTGGTGCCGTCGCCGAAGTCCCAGCTGTAGGTGAGGTCCGGGGAGTCGGCGTCCTTGGCGGAGCCGGTGAAGGCGACCTTCAGACCGGCGGCGCCGGACGTCTTGTTCGCGCTCACCTCGGCGATCGGGGAGAAGCCGTCCGCGGCGTTCTCGATCCGGTAGAGCGCGGAGTCCTTGTCGCCCTGGAACCAGGACAGGCCGTAGTCGAGGACGTAGAGGGCGCCGTCGGGGCCGAACTCCATGTCCATGATCTGGGTGCCGGTCCACGGGAAGTCGTTGATCTTCGCGACCGAGCCGTCCTCGGTCTGCTCGATCCGCTTGATCCAGCGGCGGCCGAACTCGCCGGCGAAGAAGTCGCCGTCGTACTCCTCGGGGAACTTCACCTTGGAGTCGAGGTCGGGATCGTAGCGGTAGACCGGGCCGCCCATCGGGGACTCGGAGCCGCTGCCGAACTCGGGCACGGAGTCGTCGTCGTACGGGATCCAGGCGGCCTGCGCGGGCGGCAGATCGACCAGGCCCGTGTTGTGCGGCGAGGTGTTCTTGAGGGCGGCGCAGTCGAAGGTCTCGCCGGAGGTCTTGGTGGCGAAGTCGTAGTCGACGTACGGGTCGTTGTCGCCGGTGCAGAACGGCCAGCCGAAGTTGGCGGCCTTGGTGACCTTGGCGAACTCGACCTGTCCGGCCGGGCCCCGCTTCGGGTCGGCGGCGCCGGCGTCGGGGCCGTAGTCACCGACGTAGACCGTGCCGGTCTTCTTGTCGACGCTGATGCGGAACGGGTTGCGGAAGCCCATCGCGTAGATCTCGGGACGGGTCTTCTCGGTGCCGGGGGCAAAGAGGTTGCCTTCCGGGACGGTGTACGAGCCGTCCTCGGCGACCTTGATGCGCAGGATCTTGCCGCGCAGGTCGTTGGTGTTGCCGGCGCTGCGGCGGGCGTCGAACGCCGGGTTGCGGTCCGGGCGTTCGTCGATCGGGCTGTACCCGTCGGAGGCGAACGGGTTCGAGTCGTCGCCGGTGGACAGGTAGAGGTTGCCCTCGGCGTCGAAGGCGATGTCGCCGCCGACGTGGCAGCAGGTGCCGCGGGAGGCCGCGACGTCCAGGACCTTCTTCTCGCTGGCCATGTCCAGCGTGCCGTTGGCGTTCAGGACGAAGCGGGAGAGGCGGTTGACGCCGTCGAACTTCTTGAAGTCCTCGGCGGTGCCGGTCTCCGGGGCGTCGCCCGCGGGGGTGTCGAGCGGCGGGGCGTAGTACAGGTAGATCGCCCGGTTGTTCTTGAAGTCCGGGTCGATGCCGACGCCCTGGAGGCCCTCCTCGTCGTGGTTGTAGACGGGGATGCGGCCGGCGACCTTGGTGACGCCGCCCTGGTCGGTGAGGCGGAGCGTGCCGTCGCGGGCGGTGTGCAGGACGCTGCGGTCCGGGAGGACGGCGAGTGACATCGGCTCGCCCATCTCGGGCTCGCCCTTGGCGAGCGGTACCTGCTGGAACTGCCCCTCGGCGGCAGCCGGCGCGTCATCGAGCTCCGGGTGGGCGCCGGCGACGGTCGGGGTGGCCACCGCCAGGGCGAGGCCGGTGATCAGGGCGAGGGTGGTGCGAAGTCGGGGCCGCCTCGTGGTGTCGGTGCCTTTGAGTCTGCTTCTGTGCACGAAGTCCCTCCGGGAACGGAATGGGCCGTACGGAACGGGTGCGAAGACGTGCGGTGCGGGCGCCGGGGTGCGCCGTCACCCCGGAGGCGTGTGTGTCCTGAACACATCAGGGACGTTAGCCGTGTTTGTCCTGTGCGAATACCCCTTGAACCGCGGGTAGTTGAACTTTTACCCGGCGCAGGACAAAGCAGGGTCCGGGCAGGCCGGGCCGGGGACCGGCGGACGTTCCGGCCCCCGTGCCGGCCCCTCGCCGGACGCGTGGATCAGCTGGGCACGTGGACCAGCCGGACGCGTGGATCAGCTGTTGAAGGCGGCGTCGAAGGACGCGGTGGGCGGCTCGAAGTCGAACGCCTTGAGCCGGGTGAGGGCTTCGGGGGCGCCCTGGAGCCGGTCCATGCCGGCGTCCTCCCACTCGACGGAGACCGGGCCCCCGTAGTCGATGGAGCGCAGCATGCGGAAGACGTCCTCCCAGGGGACATCGCCGTGCCCGGCCGACACGAAGTCCCAGCCGCGCCGCGGGTCGCCCCACGGCAGGTGGGAGCCGAGGCGGCCGTTGCGGCCGTCCAGGCGCCTGCGCGCCTCCTTGCAGTCGACGTGGTAGATCCGGTCCCGGAAGTCCCACAGGAAGCCGACCGGGTCGAGGTCCTGCCACACGAAGTGCGAGGGGTCGAAGTTGAGGCCGAACGCGGGCCGGTGGTCCACGGCCTCCAGGGCGCGCTGGGTGGTCCAGTAGTCGTAGGCGATCTCGCTGGGGTGGACCTCGTGGGCAAACCGCACGCCCTCGGCGTCGAAGACGTCGAGGATCGGGTTCCAGCGGTCCGCGAAGTCCTGGTAGCCGCGTTCGATCATCGACTCGGGCGCCGGCGGGAACATGGCGACCAGATGCCAGATGGCGGACCCGGTGAAGCCGATGACGGTGTCGACGCCGAAGCGGGCGGCGGCGCGCGCGGTGTCCTTGATCTCGGCGGCGGCGCGCTGCCGGACGCCCTCCGCGTCGCCGTCGCCCCAGATGCGGGCGGGCAGGATGGCCTGGTGGCGTTCGTCGATGATGGCGTCGCAGACGGCCTGCCCGACGAGGTGGTTGGAGATCGCCCAGCACTTCAGGCCGTACTTGTCGAGCAGCTGGTGGCGGGAGTCGACGTAGGACGGGTCCGCGAGGGCCTTGTCGACCTCGAAGTGGTCTCCCCAGCAGGCGAGTTCGAGGCCGTCGTAGCCGAAGTCGCGGGCGAGCCGGCAGACCTCCTCCAGGGGCAGGTCGGCCCATTGCCCGGTGAACAGCGTGAAGTTGCGCGGCATGCGCTTCTGGCCTCCTCAGACGGCGATCGACGTGATGGCGACGGGCGTGTAGACGGAGTTCTTCTCGGCGCTCTCCTCCACGGCCGCGAGGACCCGCTGCACCTGGAGCCCGTCGGCGAAGGAGGGGTCGGGACGGCGGCCCTCGGCGACCGCGTGGACGAGGTCGCGCGCCTGGTGGACGAAGGTGTGCTCGTAGCCGAGGCCGTGGCCCGGCGGCCACCAGGCGGCCAGGTAGGGGTGCTCGGGCTCGGTGACGAGGATGCGGCGGAAACCGGCGTGCTCCCCCGGTTCGGTCCCGTCGTGGTACGAGAGCTCGTTGAGCCGCTCCAGGTCGAAGGCGAGCGAGCCGCGCTCACCGTTGAGTTCGATGCGCAGGGCGTTCTTGCGGCCGGTGGCGTACCGGGTGGCCTCGAAGGAGGCGAGGGCGCCGGAGGTGAAGCGGCCGGTGAACACGGCGGCGTCGTCCACGGTGACCTCGCCGGTGCCGGCCGCCGTCGTGGCGGACAGGCCCCGCGCCGCGCCGCCGGGCAGGGGGCGCTCGCGCACGAAGGTCTCGGTGAGCGCGGAGACGCCGGCGAGCCGTTCGCCGGTGAGGTACTGGGCGAGGTCGACGATGTGCGCGCCCAGGTCGCCGAGCGCCCCGGAGCCGGCCAGCTCCTTGCGCAGCCGCCAGGTCAGCGGGGCCTCGGGGTCCACCAGCCAGTCCTGGAGGTACGTCACCCGCACGTGCCGCAGCCGGCCGATGCGCCCCTCGACGACCATGCGCCGGGCCAGCGCGGTGGCGGGCACCCGGCGGTAGTTGAAGCCGACCATGGCCAGCTGTCCGCGTGCGCCCGCCTCCTCGGCGGCCCGGGTCATCGCCTCCGCCTCGGCGACGGTGTTGGCGAGCGGCTTCTCGCACAGGACGTGCTTGCCGGCGGCGAGCGCGGCCAGCGCGATCTCGGCGTGGCTGTCGCCGGGGGTGCAGATGTCGACGAGGTCGATGTCGTCCCGTGCCACCAGGGCCCGCCAGTCGGTCTCGGTGCTCGCCCAGCCGTGCCGGTCGGCCACCGTGCGGACGGCGTCGGCGTCCCGGCCGCAGACGGCGGCCATGACCGGGTTCAGCGGCAGGTCGAAGACCCGGCCGGCGGTGCGCCAGCCCTGGGAGTGGGCGGCGCCCATGAAGGCGTAGCCGACCATGCCGACGCGCAGCGGCGGTCTGGTCGCGGATGCCCCCGTGGCCGTGTGGCCGGTTCCGGTACCGGTCCCGGTCGCTGCCGGCTCCGCCCCGGCCCCCTCGGGCTGCTGCGGCTGTCCCATGCGGATGTCCTCCTCGTCGTGGTGGCGCGGTGGGGGTGGGCCCCGCCCCGGCCGGCTGGTCAGGCCGGTGCCGGGGCGGTGGGCCTCACTTGAAGCCGGTGGACATGTACTGGTCCACGTTCTCCTTGTCGACGACGGCCGAGTAGCAGGTGACCGTCGAGGGGATCTCGAACTCGGCGAGTCCGCCGATCCCCTTGCCCTGGCCGAGGGCGCGGGCCAGGTCGATCGCGGAGGCGGCCATGGTCGGCGGGTACAGCACGGTCGCCTTGAGGACGCCGCTGTCCGCCTTGATGGCCTGGAAGGCGGAGAGCGCCCCGGCGCCGCCGACCATCAGGAAGTCGTCGCGGCCCGCCTGCTCGATGGCGCGAAGCGCGCCCACGCCCTGGTCGTCGTCGTGGTTCCACAGGGCGTCGAACGTGGACTGGGCCTGGAGCAGTTGGGCCATCTTGGCCTGGCCGGACTCGACGGTGAACTCGGCGGCCTGGCGGGCCACCTTCTTGATGTTCGGGTAGTTCTTCAGGCCGTCGTCGAAGCCCTTGGTGCGCTGCTGGGTCAGTTCCAGGTTGTCGATGCCGGCCAGCTCGATGACCTTGGCGTCCGACTTGTCCTTGAGCTTCTCGCCGATGTAGTGGGCGGCGTTGAGCCCCATGCCGTAGTTGTCGCCGCCGACCCAGCAGCGGTAGGCCTGGGGGCTGTTGAAGATGCGGTCGAGGTTGATGACGGGGATGCCCGCCCGCATCGCCTTCAGGCCGATCTGGGTGAGGGCCTTGCCGTCGGCCGGCAGGATGACCAGGACGTCGACCTTCTTGTTGATGAGGGTCTCGATCTGCCCGATCTGCTGCGCGGTGTCGTTGGAGCCCTCGGTGATCTCCATGGTGATCTCGGAGTACTTCTCGGCGCGCTTCTTGGCCTGGTCGTTGACGGCGTTGAGCCAGCCGTGGTCGGCCTGGGGGCCGGCGTAGCCGATGGTGACGGGCTTGCCCGGCTTGTCGGCGGCGGCCGGTTGGTCGTTGGCGGCCGGCTTGTCGTCGTCGCTCTCGTTGCTCGTGCAGCCGGTGAGGAAGGCACCGGCGGAGACGGCGGCGGCTCCGAAGAGCAGTCCTCTGCGACTCGCGTGGAGTTGCTGCATGGTGGTGAACCCTTTCCTCAGGTCGTGCTCGCGGAACGGCGCTGGACCAGGACGGCGGCGACGATGATCGCTCCCTTGGCGATCTGCTGGACTGCGGTCTCGAGGTTGTTCAGGGCGAAGATGTTGGTGATCGTGGTGAAGATGAGGACGCCGAGCACGGAGCCGACGATGGTGCCGCGGCCTCCGGTCAGGAGCGTGCCGCCGATGATCGCGGCGGCGATGGCGTCGAGTTCGTAGAGGTTGCCGTTGGTGTTCTGGCCCGAGCCGGCCAGGGCGATCAGCAGGAAGGCGGCGATGCCGCAGCACAGCCCGGACAGCAGGTAGAGGTAGAGCCGCTGGCGGCGGACGTCGATGCCGGCGAGCCGGGCGGCCTCCGGGTTGCCGCCGACGGCGACGGTGCGGCGCCCGAAGGTGGTCCGGTTGAGCACCAGCCAGCCGATGACGGTGACGGCGGCGAAGACCAGCACCAGCGGCGGGACGCCCAGCACGTAGGAGTCGCGTTCGGCGAGGTCCAGCACGCCGGGCACCGTGACGACCTGGGTGCGGCCGTCGGTGATCTGAAGGGCGAGGCCGCGGGCCGAGGCCAGCATGGCGAGGGTGGCGATGAACGGGACCATCGCGCCGTACGCGACGAGCACGCCGTTGACCAGTCCGCAGCCCACTCCGACGGCGATCGCGGTGAACAGGATGCCGGCGAAGCCGAACTCCTGGGTGGCGACCGTGGTCGCCCACACCGAGGACAGGGCGACGATGGCGCCGACGGACAGGTCGATGCCGCCGGAGACGATCACGAAGGTCATGCCGACGGTGACGACGCCGATCACGGAGGCCTGGGTGAGCACCAGTTGCAGGTTGCGGGTGTCGAGGAACGCGTCGGGCTGGGTGATGCCGCCGATGAGGACCAGGACGGCGAGTACGCCGAGCAGGGAGAGCGTGCGCAGGTCGGCGCGGGCGGTCAGGCCCCGCCAGGCGGGCGGACCGTCCACGGGTGCGGTCTTGCCGGTGCCGCCCCGTGGCGGGGACACGTGCTGCGTCATGACGCCGGGCTTCCTTCCATCACGAGGTCGAGTACGCGGTGTTCGTCGAGTTCGCGGGCGGGGGCCTCGTGCACGACGCGGCCCTCGCGCAGCACCAGCACGCGGTCGGCGAGGCCGAGGACCTCGGGCACCTCGCTGGAGACCAGCAGGACGGCGAGGCCCTCGTCGGCGAGGCGGCGGATGACCGCGTAGAGCTCGGCGCGGGCGCCGACGTCGACGCCGCGGGTGGGTTCGTCCAGGAGCAGGACGCGGCAGCCGCGCAGCAGCCAGCGGGCGAGGACCGCCTTCTGCTGGTTGCCGCCGGACAGGGTGCGCACGGGCACGGCCGGGTTGTCGGGCCTGAGTGACAGTTCGCGGGTGGCCGCGCGGGCCGCGCCCGCCTCGGCGCCGCGGTCGATCCAGCCGGCGCGCGAGAAGCGGGACATGGCGGACACCGACACGTTGCGGGTGACGGACTCCAGCATCAGCAGGGCCTGCGCCTTGCGTTCCTCGGGGGCGAGTCCGAGTCCGGCGCGGACGGCGGCGCGCACGCTGCCGGGCCGCAGGGCGCGCCCGTCGACGAGGACCTGTCCGGCGCTCGGCCTGCGCGCCCCGTAGACGGTCTCCAGGATCTCGGAGCGGCCGGAGCCGACGAGGCCGGCCAGGCCGACGATCTCGCCGGGGCGGACGTCCAGGTCGAGCGGGGCGAACTCGCCCTCCCGGGCCAGCCCGCGCACGCTCAGCACGGGCTCCGCGGCCGGCGGTGAGAGCGGCCGGTCGGGGAAGACGTACTCGACGTTGCGTCCCGTCATCAGCGCCACCACGTCGCGGGTCGGGGTCGACTCGGCGGGCAGTCCGCCGGCGACGGCCCGGCCGTCCTTCAGGACGGTGACCCGGTCGCCGATGCGGCGGATCTCCTCCAGGCGGTGCGAGATGTAGACGACGGCGACGCCGTCGGCGGTGAGGTCGGCGACGATGCGGAAGAGGTTGTCGACCTCGTCCGGGTCGAGGGCGGCGGACGGTTCGTCCATCACGATGAGCCGTACGTCGTGGGAGAGCGCCCGCGCCATGGACACGATCTGCTGCTGCGCCGCCGACAGGTCGCCGACCAGCCGGCCCGGGTCGACCTCGGGGTGGCCGAGCCGCTTGAGCAACTGGGCGGTCGACGCCCTGGCCGCGCGTCCCCGCACGACGAAGCCGGCGGTGGTCGGCTCGTGGCCGATGTGGACGTTCTCGGCGACCGACAGGTGTTCCACCAGGTCGAGTTCCTGGTAGATGGTGGCGATGCCGAGGCGCATGGCGGCGATCGGCGAGCGCAGGGTGACGTCCTCGCCGCGCCAGCGGATGGTGCCGGTGTCGGGCTGGTGGACGCCGGCGAGCACCTTGATGAGGGTGGACTTGCCGGCCCCGTTCTGGCCGAGCAGGCAGTGCACCTCGCCGGCCTGGACGTCGAGGTCGACGCCGTCGAGGGCCCGGACTCCGGGGAACGACTTGGTGATGCCGGACATGCTGAGCAGCGGTGGTTCTGGTGCCATGTGAGGTCCCCTCGGCGGGCATGCGGGCCGGTGTCAGGGCAGAGCGGGGCAGGGCAGGGCGAAGCAGGTCGTGGTGATGCGGAACAGGGCGTGACGGGGTAGGGCGCCGTGCTGGGTGGAGCTGCGGAACCGAACGGTGCTACGCGGGTGAGAAGAGGTGGTCGCTGATCAGCCGGGCCGCGCCGATGACGCCGGCGGTGGGGCCCAGCTCCCCGAGGACGATGGGCAGGTTGCCGGTCGCGAGCGGCAGCGACTGGCGGTAGACCTGCGTGCGGATCGCGGCGAGCAGGTTGTGCCCGAGGCCGGTCACCCCGCCGCCGATCACGACCAGTCCCGGGTTGAAGAAGCTGACCAGGCCGGCGATGACCTGGCCGGTGCTGCGGCCGCCCTCCCGGATCAGGTCGAGGGCGGTGGCGTCGCCCGCGGCGGCCGCGGCGGCGACGTCGGCGGCGCTGAGG
>NZ_WWHX01000533.1 GCF_009862125.1 Streptomyces sp. SID5910 | reverse complement strand
AGAGCGGACCGCGCTGCACGCCGAGCGCCCCGGCCCGACCGGCCGGCAGCCGGCCGGGGCGGACTCCGACGCCGTCCGCGTCCGGGTGCCGATGGCCACCGCCCTGCCGCACCCGCTCGGCCTCCAGCGGGCGCTGCGCCCCCTCCAGCACTACCGCCCGCCCGTCCGCGCCACGGCGCTCCACCTCGACGAGCAGGCCACCGCCGAACAGGCCGCCGAGACCCGCCTGCTGCTGCCCGTGCTGCGCGCCGCGACCCGGCGCGAGTCCCGGCTGCGGCTGCTCATGGACGTGTCGACGTCGACCGGTGTCTGGGAGACCGCGCTGGACGAACTGCACCGGATCTGCGCCGGCCTGGGCGCCTTCCGGGAGGTGACCGTGCACCATGTCCGCGAGGGCGACGACGGCGAACTGCTGGCGGCCACCTCCCGGGACGGTGACCGGGCCCTGCGCGCGGCCGAGCAGCTGCGCGACCCGACGGGACGGCAGCTCACCCTGGTCCTCAGCGACTGCGCCGGGCCCCTGTGGCGCTCCGGCCGGATGCAGCGGCTCCTGCACCACTGGGGCCGGGTGGCGCCCGTCGCGGTCGTCCAGCCGCTGCCCCAGCGCATGTGGCGGCGCACCCACCTGCCCGCGCTGCCCGGCACCCTGCGCCGCCGCGAAGGGCTCGGCGCTCGCCTGGACTTCGCGCCGCTGGAGGGCGGGACGGCGCCTCCCGGGGCGCTGCCCGTGCCCGTCCTCGCACCGACCCGCACTGCGCTCGGCACCTGGGCCAGGCTCCTCGCCGGCAGCACGGGACTGGCGCTGCCCGCCGCCGCGGCCTGGGTCCGCGCCGACCACCCGGCGGCCCCGCCGCGGCCCGCCCGCCCCGAGGCCGACGGCGAGACACTGGTCCGCGCCTTCCGCCGCACCGCCTCGCGCCCCGCCGTCCACCTGGCCGCGTCCTTCTCGGCGATCCCCCTCACCCTCCCGGTGATGCAGCTCGTCCAGCGCGCCATGCAGCCGCGGTCGGGCCCCGAGGTGCTCGCCGAGGTCCTGCTGAGCGGACTGCTGCGGCGCGGCCCGCACGACGGCTGGTACGCGTTCCGGCCCGGGGTCCGGCAGGCGCTGCTGCGGCACCTTCCGCGCGGGGACGCCCTGCTCGTGCGCAAGCACTGCGGCGAGTACGTCGACCGCCACTTCGGACGCCGGGAGCGCAACTTCGCGGCGCTGGCCCGCACCGGCCCCGGCGAGCGGCAGGCGCTCGTGCCACCGGGCGACACGGAGATGCTGGCGGAGGCGTTCGCCGAGGTCTCCGGGCTGGTCACCGAACGGTTCGGTGCCGCCGCACCGCAGGGCGCCGACCTGACCGGGACCGTCGACCTCGTGTACGTCCGGGACGACGAGGCGTGGGGCGCCTGGGTGGCCCGGGTGCTCGGCGCCGCCGGGCAGCCGGTGCGGCACCACGTGCTCGAAGGGCCGCGGGGGCTGCCGGGGTGGCTGCGGTCACGGCTCCCCGACGCGCCCGGGGGACGCGCGGCGCTCCTGATCGGTTCCTGGTACGCGGACCTGCCGGCCGACAGCACCCTGTGGGAGGAGATCGTGGCGCGCGGGGGCGGCCTCGCGCCGTTCACCCTGATGCGGGTGGCCGCCGACTCGTGGGTGGCGGACCTGGGCGTGGTGACCCGGCTGTGGGACACCACCGCCGTCGACGCCGGTCGGCGCCTGCTGGCCCGGCTCGGCACGGAGCTGCCCGAGGCGTCCGTGGCGGCGGCGGAGAGCTTCCCCCTGAGCAGACTGCATCTGTGGCACGGCGTGCCCGCCCCCGGGCCCGTCCCGGAGCCGGAGCCGGAGCTGATGCGGCGGCTGGCCGAGACGCTGTCCCGCGACCGCCGCGACGCGGTCTGCGTGCTGTCCGGCCCGTCCGGCGCGGGCAAGACCGCGGCCGCGGCCGCGTACACGCGGCTGCACGCGAGCGCGTACGACATCGTCTGGTGGATCGGCGAGGGCGACGCCGGGCGACGGCGGGAACGGCTGGCCCGGCTCGGGGTCGAGCTGGGCCTCTCCGCGGAGGGCAGCGTGTTCTCCCGGCTGCGGGAACTGGCGCGCGTCCTGCGGGAGACCGCCCTGCGGTGGCTGATCGTCTTCGACGGCTGGGACGACGCGGAGGCCCCCGACCACATCCCCGACGGCGGGCACGTCCTGATCACCTCAAGGCGGACCCGGTGGCCCGCGGAGTTCCGCGTCCAGCCGATGACGTCGCCGTCCGGCGGCGGGGAGCCGGCCACGTACCGCGACGTGGAGCGGGACCTGGTGCAACTGTCCTTGGGGAGGACGGCCCTCGGCGCCGGGTTCCTTCTCGCCGAGGGCTATCTGGTCACCTCCGCCACCGTCCTGGAGAGACTGCCCGCCGGAGCGGACTCCAGAAGGATCACCGCCACCACCCCGTGGCACCGCCGGCAGGAGATCGTGTCGTGGGTGTCCGTGGGCGACCTGGCCCTGTGCCGGGTGAGCGCCGTGCCCGGCATCCACGCCCTGCGGCTCACCGACCGGCCGGACACACGGCCAGAAGAGGCCGTGGTCTGCGTCCCGGCGGGGATCGGCCGCCAGCTCTCCTCGGCCGGCCACCCGGTGCGGACCGAGGGCACTCCCGGCACGGCGGTGATGCCGTTGGCGGGCGCGCCCCTGCCGCCGGAGTGCGTCGGTGCCCCCGTCCTGAGCAGAGGCGACGGTGCCGTCGTCGGGGTCGTCGTGGCCGCCGCCAGGGGCGACGGGGACGCGGGCACGGCGGTCCGCATCGAGACGCTGCGGAATCTGTGTGTGCGGAACGACCGCCACGCAGACCTGTGGCATGCCGCGGTGAGGGCCCACGACCGGGACCACGCCGAGCTCCGTTTCGGCGATACGACGGCACCGGACACCGACAAGGCGGAGCTCTACGCGATCCTGGCCCGGCTGGAGCCCCCGGCCGGGCCGGACACGGTCGTACGGCTGCTGCCGCTGGACCGCCTGCCCGTCCCGCACCATCCGCCGCACAGCTGGCGCGACGGCGCCGGACACCTCTACGCCCTCGCCTCCGAGGCCGATGTGGTGCTGTACGCCCTGTGGATCCTGGTCCATCTCGGCGACGCAGCGTCCTCCTCCCGCGAACGGGGCCCGCTGCGCGCCTGGATCGAACGCAGGGCGCCGGCCGCCCTGTCCACGGAACAGCAGCTGTACGTGGCCCGGACGCTCGAACGCAAGGGGGCCTCCGCGGGATGCCACATCACCGTCGACGTCACACCCGGCGACGACGGTCACTTCTGGAGCCTGCGCGCCACCCAGGACGGCAGCCCGCTGCACCAGGCGACCGGGAGAGCCCGGCTGCTGCGGGACGAGGCGCCGGCCCTGGGGCTGGAACGGGCGCTGAGGACGGCCGTGGCCGCGGCCGACACCGGCCGGCGCAGACCCACCGTCGAGTACCGCCTGCCCGAGGACCTCCTCTGGGACGTCGACGTGGAGGCGTGGACGCCCGAGCTCGCGCTGCGCGCCGAGTGCAACGTGTTCGTACGGTCCCTGGGCACCCGCCGGGCCGCCGAGCAGCCGCAGGGGCCGGAGCGCTGGGACGCGGTACGCCGCGGCACGCTGCGCGCGCTGTGGGCCCCCGGTGGGACACCGCCCGGCGGGAAGCGGCCCGATGTGGCGGCCCTGTTCACCGAGGCACCGGCCGGGTCCGTGCCGTTCTGGTGCCGGCACGCGGCTTCCGGCACCAGGGCCCTCGACATGGCCCGCGGGCTGGGCTATCCGCTCCTGCTGTGGTGCCGCGCGGAACGCCACCAGGACTGCCTGGTGGCCTCCCGCGCCGTGAGCACCGAACTGGACAGGTCCACGAGCGTCAGGGAGTTCCTCGCCCGGATGCGGGGCCTGTGGATCAGGGAGGTGTTCGGCCGCCGCGGCGGCACCTGGGTGAAACACCTCACCGTGTACTACGACCCGCCCGAGGAGGCCGTCGAAGGCGCGGGCGGACCGCGCCCGTGACGAAGGGCCCGGCCCCCGGAATCACCGGGGGACCGGGCCCTTCACCTCAGGCCGTCCGTAGGACTCAGGCCTCGAACACCTCACGCACCAGCTGCTCCTGCTCCGCCTGGTGCCGCTTCGCGGAGCCGACGGCCGGGGACGAGCCGTGCGGGCGCGAGATGCGGCGCAGGCGCTCGCCGTGCGGGACGTCGGCGCCGACCGCCAGGTCCAGGTGGTCGATCAGGTTGAGCGCGATGAACGGCCAGGCACCCTGGTTCGCCGGCTCCTCCTGGGCCCACAGGTACTTCTCGGCGTTCGGGTACTTGGCGATCTCCGCCTGGAGCTCGGCACCCGGCAGCGGGTACAGGCGCTCGATGCGGATGATGGCCGTGTCCGTGACGCCGCGCTTCTTCCGCTCGGCCTCCAGGTCGTAGTAGACCTTGCCGGCGGTGAAGACGACCTTCTTGACGGCGGCCGGGTCGACCGAGTCGTCGCCGATGACCGGCTGGAAGCGGCCCGTCGTGAACTCCTCCGCCTTCGACGCGGCGGCCTTCAGGCGCAGCATCGACTTCGGGGTGAAGACGACCAGCGGCTTGTGGTGCGGGTTGTGCACCTGCCACCGCAGGAGGTGGAAGTAGTTCGCCGGCGAGGTCGGCATCGCGACCGTCATGTTGTTCTGCGCGCACAGCTGGAGGAAGCGCTCCGGGCGGGCCGAGGAGTGGTCCGGGCCCTGGCCCTCGTAGCCGTGGGGGAGGAGCAGGACCACACCGGAGGTCTGGTTCCACTTCTGCTCCGCCGACGAGATGAACTCGTCCACGACCGTCTGCGCGCCGTTGACGAAGTCGCCGAACTGCGCCTCCCACAGCACGAGCGCGTCGGGGCGGGCCAGCGAGTAGCCGTACTCGAAGCCCATCGCCGCGTACTCGGACAGCAGGGAGTTGTAGACGTTGTACCGGGCCTGCTCGTCGGCCAGGTACAGCAGCGGCGTGAACTCGTCACCGGTCTCGCGGTCGATGATGACCGCGTGCCGCTGGCCGAAGGTGCCGCGCTGCGAGTCCTGGCCCGCCAGGCGCACCGGCACGCCCTCCAGCAGGAGGGAGCCGACGGCGAGGGTCTCGCCCATGCCCCAGTCGATCGTGCCGTCCTCGACCATCGCCGCCCGGCGCTGGAGCTGCGGCAGCAGGCGCGGGTGGACGGTGATGTGGTCGGGGATGTTCACCTGGGACTCGGCGATCCGCTTGACGACCTCGGCGGTGACCGCGGTGTTCACGGAGACCGGGAACTCGGCCTGCGGGTCGGTGGGCGCGGCGGCCGAGGGCTGCGAGGTGGCCTCGCGGACCTCGGTGAAGACCTTCTCCAGCTGGCCCTGGTAGTCCTGGAGCGCCTGCTCGGCCTCTTCCAGGGTGATGTCGCCGCGGCCGATCAGGGACTCGGTGTAGAGCTTGCGCACCGAGCGCTTGCGGTCGATCAGGTCGTACATCAGCGGCTGGGTGAAGGCCGGGTTGTCGGACTCGTTGTGACCGCGGCGGCGGTAGCAGATGAGGTCGATCACCACGTCCTTGTTGAACGCCTGGCGGAACTCGAAGGCGAGCCGCGCGACGCGCACGACGGCCTCCGGGTCGTCGCCGTTCACGTGGAAGATCGGGGCCTCGATCATGCGGGCCACGTCCGTCGCGTACATGGAGGAACGCGAGGACTCGGGGGCCGCGGTGAAGCCGACCTGGTTGTTGATGACGATGTGGACCGTGCCGCCGGTGCGGTAGCCCCGCAGCTGCGACATGTTCAGGGTCTCGGCCACCACGCCCTGGCCCGCGAAGGCCGCGTCGCCGTGGATCGCCACCGGCAGGACCGTGAAGTCCGTGCCGCCCTTGTTGATGATGTCCTGCTTGGCGCGCGCGACGCCCTCCAGGACCGGGTCCACCGCCTCCAGGTGCGAGGGGTTGGCCACCAGGGAGACGCTGATCTGGTCGCCGTCCAGGCCGGTGAAGGTCCCCTCGGCGCCCAGGTGGTACTTCACGTCGCCGGAGCCGTGCATCGACTTCGGGTCGAGGTTGCCCTCGAACTCGCGGAAGATCTGCGCGTACGACTTGCCGACCACGTTGGCCAGCACGTTCAGCCGGCCGCGGTGGGCCATGCCGATGACGACCTCGTCGAGGCGGGACTCGGCGGCCGAGTCCAGCACGGCGTCCAGCAGCGGGATGACGGACTCGCCGCCCTCCAGGGAGAACCGCTTCTGGCCGACGTACTTGGTCTGGAGGAAGGTCTCGAAGGCCTCCGCCGCGTTCAGCCGGCGCAGGATGCGCAGCTGCTCCTCGCGCTCCAGCTTGGAGTGTGCGCGCTCCACGCGGTCCTGGATCCACTTGCGCTGCTTGGGGTCCTGGATGTGCATGAACTCGATGCCGGTGGTGCGGCAGTACGAGTCGCGCAGCACGCCGAGGATGTCGCGCAGCTTCATCATCGACTTGCCGGCGAAGCCGCCGACGGCGAACTCGCGCTCCAGGTCCCACAGGGTGAGCCCGTGCTCGGTGATGTCCAGGTCGGGGTGCTTGCGCTGCTGGTACTCCAGCGGGTCGGTGTCGGCCATGACGTGGCCGCGGACCCGGTAGGAGTGGATCAGCTCGAAGACGCGGGCGGCCTTGGTGACGTCGTCGTCGTGCGAGGCGTCGATGTCCTTGAGCCAGCGGACCGGCTCGTAGGGGATGCGCAGCGCCTCGAAGATCTCGTCGTAGAAGCCGTTCTCGCCGAGGAGGAGGTTGGCGACCTGGCGCAGGAACTCGCCGGAGGCGGCGCCCTGGATGACCCGGTGGTCGTAGGTCGACGTGAGCGTCATGACCTTCGAGATGCCGAGCTTGTTCAGGGTGTCCTGGCTGGTGCCCTGGAACTCCGCCGGGTAGTCCATGGAGCCGACGCCCATGATGACCGACTGGCCGGGCATCAGGCGCGGCACGGAGTGCACGGTGCCGAGGCCGCCGGGGTTGGTCAGGGAGACCGTGACGCCGGAGAAGTCGTCCATCGTCAGCTTGCCGTCGCGGGCGCGGCGGACGATGTCCTCGTAGGCCTGCCAGAACTCGAAGAAGTTCAGCGTCTCGGCCTTCTTGATCGCCGCGACGACGAGCTGGCGGTCGCCGTTGGGCTTGACCAGGTCGATGGCGAGACCGAGGTTGACGTGCGCCGGCTTGACGAGGGTCGGCTTGCCGTCCTTCTCGCCGAACGCGTAGTTCATCGCCGGCATGGCCTTGATGGCCTGCACCATCGCGTAGCCGATCAGGTGCGTGAAGGAGAT
>NZ_WWHX01000532.1 GCF_009862125.1 Streptomyces sp. SID5910 | reverse complement strand
TTGGAGCCCCTGGTAGGAACCGGGCTCCGGCCGGGTCTGCCCCTGCGCCATGTCCCAGATGGCGTCACCGAGGGCGATCGAACAGCCCGAGCCCGGCGGCGTCAGCTGGACGATCCGCATGCCCGGCATCACCTCCTGGTCGATGTCGACGTGGAAGCCCACCTTGTCCCGGTAGAAGTCCCGGGCGCGGTCGATGTCCGTCACGGGCAGCGGGATCACTTCGAGGGTGAAGTCCATGCCCTCACCGAAGCCGATAACGGCCCACCGCGCCACCGAAAGGACGGAACTCCCCGCACGGCGGCGGCCGGATCACCGACGGCACCGTCCGCACCTGCGCCTGACCGCCGCTCCCCGGTTACGCTCAAGGCCGTACGACCTTGATCCGACGGGCCCGGCCCCCACCGGCCCCGCTGGTCCGACAGGAGGCCGAGATGACGGCGCCGGGGCGCAGGAGCAGTACCTTCACGCGACTGCTGCGGCACGGCTTCACCGATCCCTCGGCCGCCGAGCGGCTGCTGGACGGCGTGGAGCTGGCCCCGGTCCGCGACGACCCGGTCCTGCTGGAGGCGCTGGGCGCCACCGCCGACCCGGACCTCGCCCTGCACGGCCTGGTCCGCCTCCTGGAGGCCCAGCCCGACCCCACCGCCCGCCGGGAGCTGCTGGACACCCTGATAGCGGCCAAGCCGCTGCGCGACCGCCTCCTCGGCGTGCTCGGCGCCTCCGAGGCGCTCGCCGACCACCTCGCCCGGCACGCCGGCGACTGGCAGACCCTCGTCACGTACGAGCCGCGCGACCTGCACCAGGGCGTGGCCGAGTTCGAGGAGGGCCTCGCCGGCGTCACCGACCCCGTCTCCCTGCGCGTCGCCTACCGGCGCTGCCTGCTGTCCATCGCCGCCCGCGACGTGTGCGGCACCATCGACATCGCCCAGACCGCCGCCGAGCTCGCCGACCTCGCCACCGCCACCCTGCGCGCCGCCCTCCGGCTCGCCGAGGAGGCCGCGCCCGAGGACGCCGCGCTGTGCCGGCTGGCGGTGATCGCGATGGGCAAGTGCGGCGGACACGAGCTGAACTACGTCTCCGACGTCGACGTCATCTTCGTGGCCGAACCCGCGGAGGGCGTGGCCGAGGCCGACGAGACCAAGGCGCTGCGGGCCGCGACCGCCCTCGCCTCGCACCTGATGCGGATCTGCTCCGAGACGACCGTCGAGGGCACCATCTGGCCCGTCGACGCCAACCTGCGCCCCGAGGGCCGCAACGGCCCCCTGGTGCGCACCCTCAGCAGCCACGTCGCCTACTACCAGCGCTGGGCCAAGACCTGGGAGTTCCAGGCGCTGCTCAAGGCCCGCCCGGTCGCCGGCGACCGGGACCTCGGCGCCGAGTACGTCGCCGCGCTCCAGCCCCTGGTGTGGCAGGCCGCCGAACGCGAGAACTTCGTCCCCGACGTGCAGAAGATGCGCCGCCGGGTGGTGGAGAACATCCCCGTCGCCGAGGTCGACCGCCAGCTCAAGCTGGGCCCGGGCGGCCTGCGCGACGTCGAGTTCGCCGTGCAGCTCCTCCAGCTCGTGCACGGGCGGGCCGACACGTCGCTGCGCAGCGGCACGACGCTGGACGCGCTGAAGGCCCTCGCCGCGGGCGGCTACGTCGGCCGCACGGACTCCGCCCAGCTCGACGAGGCGTACCGCTTCCTGCGCTCCATGGAGCACCGCATCCAGCTCCACCGGCTGCGGCGCACCCACCTCGTGCCCGAGGACGACGCCGACCTGCGGCGCCTCGGCCGCTCCCTCGGCCTGCGCAACGACCCGGTCAGCGGGCTGCTGCGCGAGTGGAAGCGGCACGCCGCCGTCGTCCGCCGGCTGCACGAGAAGCTGTTCTACCGGCCGCTGCTCGACGCGGTCGCCCAGCTGGCGCCGGGGGAGACCCGGCTGCGCCCCGACGCGGCCCGCGAGCGGCTGGTCGCCCTCGGCTACGCCGACCCGGCCGCCGCGCTGCGCCACCTGGAGGCGCTGGCGTCCGGCGTCACCCGCAAGGCCGCGATCCAGCGGACCCTGCTGCCGGTGCTCCTCGGCTGGTTCGCGGACTCCGCCGACCCGGACACCGGCCTGCTCAACTTCCGCAAGGTCTCCGACGCCCTCGGCAACACGCCCTGGTACCTGCGACTGCTGCGGGACGAGGGCGCGGCCGCCGAGAACCTCGCCCGCGTGCTGTCCGCCGGGCGGCTCGCTCCGGACCTGCTGATGCGGGCCCCCGAGGCGGTGGCGCTCCTCGGCGACGGCGACGCCGGGGGGCTGGCGCCGCGCGGACGCGCCCAGCTGGAGCAGGAGGTGCTCGCCGCGGTCCGCCGCGCGGACGGCGCCGTCCAGGCGGTCACCGCGGCGCGTGGCGTGCGCCGCCGCGAGCTGTTCCGTACGGCCGCCGCCGACATCGTCGGCTCCTACGGCACGGACGCCCAGCCCGTCGAGGCCGACCAGGGCGCCCTGGTGGACCGGGTCGGCGCCGCGGTGTCCGACCTGACGGCGGCGACACTGGCGGGCACCCTGCGGGCCGTGGTGCGCGAGGGCTGGGGCGACACCCTGCCCACCCGGTTCGCGGTCATCGGCATGGGCCGCTTCGGCGGGCACGAGCTGGGCTACGGCTCGGACGCCGACGTCCTCTTCGTGCACGAGCCCCGGGACGGGGTCGGTGACCGGGAGGCCGCGGACGCCGCGAACAAGGTGGTCGCCGAGATGCGCCGCCTGCTCCAGGTGCCCAGCGCCGACCCGCCCCTGATCGTCGACGCCGACCTGCGGCCGGAGGGCAAGTCCGGACCACTGGTGCGCACGCTCAAGTCGTACGCGGCCTACTACCGGCGCTGGTCACTGACGTGGGAGTCGCACGCGCTGCTGCGGGCCGAGTTCGTCGCCGGCGACGAGGACCTGGGGCGGCGCTTCACCGAGCTGGTCGACCCGCTGCGGTACCCGGCGCAGGGGCTCACCGAGGAGGCCGTACGGGAGATCCGGCGGCTCAAGGCCCGCATGGAGTCCGAGCGGCTGCCGCGCGGCGCCGACCCCAAGCTGCACGCGAAGCTGGGGCCGGGCGGGCTGTCCGACGTGGAGTGGACCGTGCAGCTCACGCAGCTGCGGCACGCCCACGCGGAACCGGGCCTGCGCACGACCAGGACCCGTGAGGCGCTGGCGGCGGCGTCGGAGGCGGGGCTCATCTCCGCGGAGAACGCCGCGACGCTGGACGAGGCGTGGGTTCTCGCGACCCGGGTCCGCAACGCGGTGATGCTGGTCCGCGGCCGAGCCGGCGACACGTTCCCGACGGACCCCCGCGAACTGGCGGCAGTAGGCCGCTACCTGGGCCACGGCCCCGGCCACGCGGGCGACATGCTCGACGCCTACCGCCGCACAGCCCGCAGAGCCCGCACGGTGGTGGAGGACCTGTTCTACGCGTAGCCGCACTCGCATAGCTGCGGGCAATCGTGCCGCTGGGGCGGCACGGGT
>NZ_WWHX01000531.1 GCF_009862125.1 Streptomyces sp. SID5910 | reverse complement strand
TGGGAGCCCGGCCTCGCCGAGGCCGTACGCACCCGGCCGGACGTCACCCGGTGGGTCTGGCGCTCGACCGCGGAGATCTACCCGCGCCTGCTCGCCACGGGGGTGCGAGTGGAGCGGTGCTACGACGTGGAGGCCGCCGAGACCCTCCTGCTCGGCCACGAGGGGCGGTACGGGCAGCCGCACTCGGCCGCCGCCGCACTCGCCCGCCTGCGCGGCGGCCCCGTACCGCCCGACCCGCCCCAGCGCTCCGCAGAACCGGGCGCGCAGTCCCCGCTGTTCGAACCGCAGGGCGTGCACGTCCCCCTGGACGACCTCCTCGCCGTCTACGCGGAGCAGCAGCGCCGCCACGACCGGTCCGCGCACCCCGACCGGCTGCGGCTGCTGACGGCGGCCGAGTCGGCGGGGATGCTGGTCGCCGCCGAGATGAACCGCGCCGGACTGCCCTGGCGGGCCGACGTGCACCGCGAGGTCCTCCACGACCTGCTCGGCGAGCGGTACGCGGGCGGGGGCGAGCCGCGCCGCCTGGCCGAGCTGGCGGAGGAGGTGTCCGCCGCGTTCGGGCACCGGGTGCGGCCGGACCTGCCCGCCGACGTCGTCAAGGCGTTCGCCCGGGCCGGCATCAAGGTCGGCTCCACCCGCCGCTGGGAGCTGGAGTCGGTCGACCACCCGGCCGTGAAGCCCCTGCTCGCCTACAAGAAGCTCTACCGGATCTGGGTCGCCCACGGCTGGTCCTGGCTTCAGGACTGGGTGCGCGACGGCCGCTTCCGCCCCGAGTTCCTCGCCGGCGGCACCGTCACCGGACGCTGGGTGACCAACGGCGGGGGCGCGCTCCAGATCCCCAAGGTGATCCGGCGGGCCGCCGTGGCCGACCCGGGCTGGCGCCTGGTCGTCGCCGACGCCGACCAGATGGAGCCACGCGTCCTCGCCGCGATCTCCCGCGACCCCGGGCTGATGGAGGTGGCCGGCCGGGAGACCGACCTCTACCAGTCGGTGTCCGACCGCGCCTTCTCCGGCGACCGCGCCCAGGCCAAGCTCGCGGTGCTCGGCGCGGTGTACGGCCAGACCTCCGGCGACGGCCTGAAGAACCTCGCCGCCCTCAGACGCCGCTTTCCCCGGGCGGTGGCGTACGTCGACGACGCGGCCCGCGCGGGCGAGGAGGGCCGCCTCGTACGAACCTGGCTGGGCCGCACCTGCCCACCGGCCGCCGGAACGCCGGACGACGACCCGGCCGAGGAGGCGGGCATCCCCCAGGACGCCCCCGGCACGCAGGAGTGGGTGCCGGGCTACGCCTCGACCAACGCCCGCGCCCGAGGCCGCTTCGCCCGCAACTTCGTCGTCCAGGGCAGCGCCGCCGACTGGGCCCTGCTGATGCTCGCCGCACTGCGGCAGACCTTGGCGGACATGGCGGCCGAACTGGTCTTCTTCCAGCACGACGAGGTCATCGTGCACTGCCCCGAGGAGGAGGCGGACAGGGTCGTCACGGCCATCCGCGAGGCCTCCGACCTGGCCGGCCACCTCACCTTCGGCCCGACACCGGTCCGCTTCCCGTTCACGACAGCGGTGGTGGAGTGCTATGCGGACGCGAAGTGACCGCCGGCGCCGACCGGTCCCTCGCTCGGATGACGGGCGGACGCCGCGGCCGGTCCTGACCGAGCGGAACGGCATTCAGGAAGCGCGCCCGCCCACGTGGGTCGCCGATGCTGTCCGCCACGATGCGGCGGCGGCGATCAGGGCGGTGACGTGCTCCCGCCGGTCGTCGTCCCGGCGGGCGATGACGATCCGGCTCGGTCCCGCGTCGGGGACAGGGACACACACGATGCCAGGCGGCACGGGCGTGACGAGCGAGCGGGGCAGGACGGCGACGACGCGGCCGATCCGCACCAGAGCGGTGAGTTCGCCGGCATCGGCGACCTCGGGGCCACTCCCGCCGCCGGGGACACCCGACCACCGCGGGAAGACCTCGTCACTGAGGTCGTCCAGGGAGATACCGTCGCGCCCGGCGAGCCGGTGGTTCTCGGGGAGGACGGCCACCCGGTCCTCGACGTGGAGGGTCTCGGTGGCCAGCCCGCCGAGGTCGTCGAACGGGGCGTAGAGCAGGCCCGCGTCGGCGCGCCCGTCACGCAGGTGATCGGTGCGGTCGGTGGCGCCGCTGAAGAGGATGTCGACCCGCCGGGCACCGGGCCGCTCCGCGTAGGCGGCGAGGATCCCGGAGAGCAGGTTCGCGTCTCCTCCGGGTTTGATCACGAACCTCAACGGTGCGTCGTCGGCGGCGCGGCGGGAGTTCTGCACGGCGACCGTCATCGCGTTCAGCGCATGCCGTCCGTGCTCCAGCAGGGCCGCACCCGCGGGCGTCAGTACGACGCTGCGGCTGGTGCGGTCGAAGAGCGTGACGCGCAGCCGGGCCTCGATGCGCTTGATGGTCTTCGACAGGGCGGGCTGCGCGACGGCGAGCCTGTCAGCGGCGCGGCCGAAGTGCAGTTCCTCGGCGACGGTGACGAAGTACCGCAGCTCCCTGACCTCCAGCAGATCCATTCCCTCAGGTTATCGAATGCCTGCGGAAGAAGTCTTGGACGCTGCCGGGTATCCGCTGTTCATATTGAGCAATGATTCAGCACACCATGTTCGTACAGTTCACCGAACCGATTCCCGACACCGACCTGAACCAGTACCTCGCGGACCTCGAGAAGGCCGCGAAGGGCACCGGCGTGCTCCAGACGTTCGCCGCACAGCGCCACATCCCGGTCCCCGGCGAGGAGCAGATCCCGGCCTTCATCGCCACCGTCGTCGTCCAGCTCGGCGCCGCCGACGTGGAGGCACTGGGGACCGTGTTCGCCGCGCCGGAGGTCGGCGAGGTCTTCGACACCTGGCGCACCCGCTACCCGTTCAAGGCCGCGTGGGCGAACCACGAGGCGCTGGTGTGAGCCACCTCACCGGCAAGGCCGGTCTGGTCACCGGAGCGGGCGGGCGATCGCTGCCCCGGTCGCCATCGCCGACGAGGACTCCGCCCGCTCGGCGATCGGCCGGACCGTCGCCGAGTCCGGGCGGCCGGACGTGGCGGTCAACAACACCGGCGTCCCGTCCAGCGGCCGGCAGCTGACCGAGATGCCCGCGCAGGAGTGAGAACGCGTACTGCGGATCAACCTGACCGGCACGTTCTGCACGCCCCCTGCACACCTGTACACATGAAGCACAAAGGCCCAGGACAGAGCTTGTCTGTCCTGGGCCTTCTCGGAGCCGCCTTCGGGATTCGAACCCGAGACCTACGCATTACGAGTGCGTTGCTCTGGCCATCTGAGCTAAGGCGGCGTGCTGTGTGCACCATGGTGCGATCAGCAACGTCGGTAAGTCTACACAGTTTCCGGGGGTGCTTCGTACCCGCCCCGGGGCCGGGCCTCCGGGGCGAGTGGGGCGGGTGGGGCCGTTACGAGCAGCGGGTGTCGTTCGCCGGTGGGGTGCCGCGCAGGAGGTACGTGTTGATCGCCGAGTCGATGCAGGTGCTGCCGCGGCCGTAGGCGGTGTGGCCGTCGCCCTCGTAGGTGAGGAGGCGGCCCGAGGAGAGCTGGTCGGCCAGGGCCTGGGCCCAGCGGTACGGGGTGGCCGGGTCGCGGGTGGTGCCGACCACGACGATCGGGGTGGCGCCGGCTGCCTCGATGCGGTGCGGTTCGCCCGAGGGCTGGACGGGCCAGTAGGCGCAGTTCAGGGAGGACCAGGCGAGGCCCTCGCCGAAGACGGGGGACGCCTTCTCGAAGTCGGGCAGGGCCTCGCGCACCTGGTCCGGGGAGGAGAAGGCCGCCGGGAGGTCCAGGCAGTTCACCGCCGCGTTGGCGGACATCAGGTTGCTGTAGCTGCCGTCGGCCTCGCGCTCGTAGTAGCTGTCCGACAGGACGAGCAGGCCGGCGCCGTCGTGCCGCTTCATCGCCGCGCTCAGCGACTCGCGCAGCTGCTGCCACGCGCCCTCGTCGTACATCGCCGCGATCACCCCGGTCGTGGCCAGGGACTCGGTGAGCTTGCGGCCGTCGGCGTCCCCGGTGGGGACGGGCTTGGCGTCCAGGTCGTCGAAGAAGGCCTTCAGGTTCTTGCCGACCTGGTCGGGAGAGGTGCCCTTGCCGCCGAGCGGGCAGTCCGCCTGCTGGACGCAGTCCTTCGCGAACGACTGGAACGCCGTCTCGAAGCCCGCCGTCTGCTCCAGGTTCAGCCGGCGCGCGGACAGGGACGGGTCCATCGCGCCGTCCAGCACGAGGCGCCCCGCCCGGTCCGGGAACAGGCCCGCGTACGTCGCCCCCAGGAACGTGCCGTACGAGGCGCCGACGTAGGACAGCTTCTCGTCGCCCAGCACCGCCCGCAGGACGTCCATGTCCCGGGCCGCCTCGACGGTCGACACGTGCCGCAGCAGCTTCGGCGCGTCCGCCCCGCAGCCCTCGGCGAAGCCCTTGTAGGCGTCGACCAGCCGGTCCGTCTCCCCGGCGTCGTCCGGGGTGACGTCCGTCTGCGTGTACGCGTCCATCTTCCGCCCGTCGAGGCACTCCACGGGCTCGCTGCGGGCCACGCCCCGCGGGTCGACGGCCACCATGTCGTACTGGGCGCGGACCTCCGCCGGGTAGCCGATGCCGGCGTACTGCTGGAGGTAGCCGATCGCGGAGCCGCCCGGGCCGCCCGGGTTCACCAGCAGGGAGCCGAGCCGCTTGCCGGGGCCGGTGGCCTTCTTGCGCGCCACGGCGAGGCGTACGTCACCGTCGGCCGGTTTCGCGTAGTCGAGCGGCGCCTTCATCGTGGCGCACTGGAAGCCGGGGACACCGCAGTCCCGCCAGCTCAGCTTCTGCCCGTAGTACGGCGCCAGGGACGACGGCGTGGACTCGGGCAGCGCGGCCAGGGTCATCTGCGCGGCCTTGGTCGCCCCGGCCGCCTCCTCCGCGGCCGGGGAACCGGCCGACGTCGACGCGCCCCCGGCCGAGCAGGCGGTGGCGAGCAGCGCGGCGGCGAGCAGGGTGGTTCCGGTACGGGTTCTGCGGTGGGTGCGCCTGGTGTCCATCCAGCGAGCGTAACTCTCCGCGACGACACGAACGCCCTATGTGCTCGTCGTGCCCCGAACGAGTCCTCGGTCAACCGCCGTCGGGGGCCTCGTCAGCCCGATCTCAGCGCCATCGTCATCGCCTCCACCGCGAGCAGCGGCGCCACATTGCGGTCGAGGGCGTCGCGGCAGGCGGCGATCGCCTCGATGCGGCGCAGGGTGGCCTCCGGTGAACCGTCCCGGGCGAGTCGCTCCAGCACGTCGCCGGCGTCCGCGTTGGCGATGGCCACGCGGGAGCCGAGCTGGACGGCCAGCACGTCGCGGTAGAAGGCGGTCAGGTCGGTCAGCGCCAGGTCGAGGCTGTCGCGCTGCGTACGCGTCCTGCGGCGCTTCTGCCGGTCCTCCAGCTCCTTCACCACGCCCGCCGTGCCGCGCGGCAGCCGGCCGCCCTGGGCCGCGCCCAGCGCCGCCTTCAGCTCCTCGGTCTCCTTGCCGTCCATCTCCTCGGCGAGCTGCTTGGCGTCCTCGGCCGCCGCGTCCACCAGCTCCTGGGCCGCCTTGAGCGCACCGCCGACGTCACCCACGCGCAGCGGCAGCTTCAGCACGGCGGCCCGGCGCTCCCGGGCGGCCGGGTCGGTGGCCAGGCGGCGGGCCCGGTCGACGTGGCCCTGGGTGGCGCGGGCAGCGGCGGCGGCCACCTCGGGCTCGACGCCCTCGCGGCGTACGAGCATGTCGGCGACGGCGTCGACCGACGGCGTGCGCAGGTTCAGGTGGCGGCAGCGGGAGCGGATCGTGGGCAGGACGTCCTCGACGGACGGGGCGCACAGCAGCCACACCGTGCGCGGGGCGGGCTCCTCGACGGCCTTGAGGACGGCGTTGGCCGACTTCTCGTTCAGCCGCTCGGCGTCCTCGACGAGGATGATCTGCCAGCGGCCGGTCGCCGGCGAGGTGAACGACTTGCGGACGGTGTCCCGCATGTCGTCCACGAGGATCTGGGCGCCCACGGCGGTCACCGTGCTGACGTCGGCGTGGGTGCCGACGAGCGCCGTGTGGCAGCCGTCGCAGAAGCCGCAGCCGGGAACGCCGCCGAGGGCGCGGTCGGGGCTCACGCACTGCAACGCGGCGGCGAAGGCCCGCGCCGTCTGCGTCACCCCCGCGCCGGGCGGGCCGGTGAACAGCCAGGCGTGCGTCATGCTCGACGCCTCGGGCAGCGGACCGTCGGCCGCGGCGGCGGTGACGAAGGCGTCGGCGTCCCGGGCGGCGGCGGCGAGCTGCTCGCTCACCCTCTCCTGCCCGACGAGGTCGTCCCACACGGTCATGGGTCACGCCGTCCTTCCGTCACACTCCGCCGCACACTCTGCGCCACGCCCTCCATTGTGGGGGCCGCCTCTGACAACGGGCGCCGGGCCGGCGGCGGGCGCCGGTCAGCGACGTCCCCGGCCCCTCCCGCGGCCTCCCTTGTCGCGGCCTCCCCCGTCGCCGTCGCGGCCGTCCTCGCGGTCGTCGTCCCGCGGGCCGAGCAGCTCGTCCGCCAGGGTCGGCAGGTCGTCCAGCGGGGTCTCCTCGGCCCAGTCGGAGCGGCGCCTGCGCGGCGGTGCCTCGTCGGGGTCGATCTGGGGCAGCTCGCGCGTGGTGTCCTGGGGCTCCCTCGGGCGCTCGGTGCCGGCCGGGCGCTCCTCCCGGAAGTAGCCCGGCGGAACCCGGTCGGCCGGATCGTCCCCGCGGACGGGAGCGGCCGGATCGTCCCCGCGCACGGGGGGCAGTACCGCCGTCTCGTCCGCGGCTCCCGGCGTCACGGGCGGCAGCACGGCCGTCTCGTCGGCGTCCCGGGGCTCCACGGCCGGCAGCACCGCCGTCTCGTCCGAGGCGCCGGGCGGCACGGGCGGCTTGGGCAGCTCGGCCGTCACCTCGGACTCGGACACGCCGGACGCCCGGCCGTCGTCGCCGCGCCCACCGCGGGCCCGGCCCCCGGCCTCGCCACGCTCGCCGCGCTCGTCTCCGCGTTCGTCACCCCGGTCGTCGCCACGCTCCTCGCCGCGCTCGTCGTCCCCGGTGTCCCGCACCGGCCGCAGTACCGCCGTGTCCTCCACCGGACCGCCGGAGGCGTTCGTCGGCGTCACGACGGGCGTCGGGACGGTCAGCGCGTCGGACGGGTCCTGGGCCGCCGGAGCGCGTCGGGGGGCGTTCGCCACGGGCGGAGCCGCCGGTCCGGGGCCCGCCGCCGCGGCGGCCGCAGCCTGCTCCGCCGCCCGGCGTGCCTCCTCGGCCCGCATCAGGGCCTCCTCGGCCTTGCGCTGCTTCTCCAGGCGCCGGGCCTCGGCCTCGGCGCGCAGCCGCGCCTCCTCATCGGCCTGCTTGCGGAGCCGCTCCTGCTCGGCCTTGCGACGGGCCTCCTCCTCGGCGCGGGCCTTCTCCTCCGCGAGAAGCCGGGCCCGCTCCTCCTCGGCCTTCCGGCGTGCTTCCTCGGCCCGCTGCCGGGCCTCCTCGGCCTGCCGCTCGGCCTCGCGCCGCTGCGCCTCCTCCAGCTCGCGCCGCTTGCGCTCCTCCTCCTCGGCGCGCAGCCGCTCCAGCTGTTCGAGGCGCTCACGCTCCAGGCGCTCCTCCTCGGCCTTGCGCGCGGCCTCTTCCTCGGCCTTGCGCCGGGCCTCCTCCTCGGCCTTGCGGCGCGCCTCCTCCCGGGCCTTGATCTCGGCCTCGGACAGCGGCAGCACCTGGTCGAGCCGGTGGCGTACGACGGTGGTGACGGCCTCGGGCTCCTGGCCGGCGTCCACGACGAGGTAGCGGCCGGGGTCGGCGGCGGCCAGGGTCAGGAAACCGGAGCGCACGCGCGCGTGGAACTCGGCGGGCTCCGACTCCAGCCGGTCCGGCGCCTCGGTGAACCGCTCGCGCGCGGTCTCCGGCGGCACGTCCAGCAGGACCGTCAGGTGCGGTACGAGCCCGGCGGTCGCCCAGCGGTTGATGCGGGCGATCTCGGTCGGCGACAGGTCGCGCCCGGCGCCCTGGTAGGCCACCGAGGAGTCGATGTAGCGGTCGGAGATGACCACGGCGCCGCGCTCCAGGGCGGGCCGGACCACGGTGTCCACGTGCTCCGCGCGGTCGGCGGCGTACAGCAGCGCCTCCGCGCGGTGCGACAGACCGGCGCTGGAGACGTCCAGCAGGATGGACCGCAGGCGCTTGCCCACCGGCGTCGCACCCGGCTCGCGGGTCAGCACGACCTCGTGCCCCTTGCCCCGGATCCACTCGGCGAGCGCCTGGGCCTGGGTGGACTTCCCGGCGCCGTCGCCGCCCTCCAGGGCGATGAAGAAACCGTTCGCCGCGGGGGTCGGCACCGGGTCGTCGCCGCCGAGCAGCGCGTCCTTCAGGTCGTGCCGCAGCGGCACACCGGAACGGTCGTCGACCTTGGCCAGCACCAGCGCGGCCACCGGCAGCAGCAGCGCGCCGACCAGCATCAGCACGAACGCGGCGCCGCCGTGCGCGAAGACGAACTTGCCGTTCTCCAGGCGGTGCGGCCCGATCGCCGCGGCCACCACGGGCGCGACGACCGCGCCGAGCGCCACATGGACCCGGACGACGGCGTGCAGGTGCTCGGCCGTCCGCGTCCGGCGGGCGTCCTCGGTCTCCTGGTCGAGCAGCGCGTGCCCGGTGTTGGCGGCGACACCCGCGCCGACGCCGGCCAGGGCGAGGAGCAGCAGCACGGTGGTGACGTCGGGGACGAGACCGGCGGCCAGCAGGGCGACGCCGACGAAGGCGATCGCCAGCGACAGCAGCCGCCGGCGCGACAGCGAGGGCAGCAGGGCGGGGGCCGTGCGGATGCCGACGACCACTCCGCCGGTCAGGGCGCCGACCATCAGCCCGTACAGGACCGGGCCGCCGCCCAGGTCCTTGGCGTGCAGCACCGCCACGGCGACCGCGGCGGACACGGCGGCGGCGACGGCCGCGCAGGCGAGCACCAGCAGCGGCAGGGCGCCGGTGCGGCCCTTGTCGACGCCGGCGGCCGTCCGCGGGCGGCGCATGCCCTCCAGCGGCGACCGGGCGCGCGGCGTGCGCGTCCCGGGGAGCTCCAGGAAGGTCACCAGGGACAAGGAGGCGGCGAACAGTCCGGCCGCGACGTAGGAGGCGAGGGCCGCCTGGTGCTGGGCGAACCACTCGACGCCGGCGCCCAGCAGGTTGTTCAGCAGTCCGGCGACGACGAGCACGGCGCCGGCGAGGGGGATCGCCACGAACCCGGTGCGCAGCGACAGGCGGCGCAGGGCGTCCATGTGGTCCGGCAGGGGCCGTACCGTCGCGCCCTCCAGGGGCGGCGCCGGCAGCAGCGCGGGGGCCGCGCTCTCCCGGCACACCGTCCAGAAGCGCTCGGCGACGCCGGTGACGAAGCCGGTCACCAGGAGGACGGCGAGGGCGTCGTCCGGCGTCCAGTCGATCCACAGCGGCGCCACGATCAGCAGCGCCGCCCGCAGGCCGTCCGCGCCCACCATGGTCCAGCGGCGGTCGAGCGGACCGTCCTGCGAGGTGAGCGACGTGAGCGGGCCCAGCAGGACCGCGCCGAAGAGCAGCGTCGCGAGGATGCGTACGCCGAAAACGGTCGCCACTGCGAACGCCACGCCCCGGTAGCCCCCGCCGAACGAGCCCGCGCCTATGGCGGCCTGTACGGCGAGGAGGACCAGCACCAGCAGGGCGAGGGTGTCGCCGACACCCCCCACGAGCTGTGCGCTCCACAACCGCCTCAACTGCGGTCGGCGCAGCAGGGCGCGGACGGCGCGCTCGCGGGAGTCCGCGACGAGGGCGTCGTCCGGGGCGGGGTGAGGGGCCGTTGGCTGCTCGGCTCGCGTCATGCGTTCAGCCTATCGGGCGCCACCGACAGCCCGTGGTACCCGGCCGAACAGACGCACGCCCCGACACCGAATCGATGCCGGGGCGTTCGCTCAGCGAACGACAGCGGGTGCCGTGTGGAGGCCTGAGACCGGCTCAGGCCACTCCTCAGTCCTCCGACGCCGGGGAGGCGGCCGTCTTCTTGGTGGCCGTCTTCGTGGCGGTCTTGGCCGTCTTCTTCGCCGTCGTCTTGGCGGCCGTGCTCTTGGCGGCCGTCGTCTTGGCCGCGGTCTTCTTCGCCGCCGCCTTCTTGGCCGGGGCCTTCTTGGCGGTGGTCTTCTTGGCCGGGGCCTTCTTCGCCGTCTTCTTGGCGGGCCCCTTGGCGCGCTTCTCGGCGAGCAGTTCGTAGCCGCGCTCGGGCGTGATCTCCTCGACGCTGTCGCCGGAGCGCAGGGTCGCGTTGGTCTCGCCGTCGGTGACGTACGGGCCGAAGCGGCCGTCCTTGACCACGACGGGCTTCTCGCTGACCGGGTCGGTGCCCAGCTCCTTCAGCGGAGGCTTGGCCGCCGCCCGGCCACGCTGCTTGGGCTGGGCGTAGATCGCCAGCGCCTCCTCCAGCGTGATCGTGAAGAGCTGGTCCTCGGAGGTGAGCGACCGCGAGTCCGTGCCCTTCTTCAGGTACGGGCCGTAGCGGCCGTTCTGCGCGGTGATCTCGACGCCCTCGGCGTCGGTGCCGACGACACGCGGCAGCGACATCAGCTTGAGGGCGTCGTCCAGGGTGACCGTGTCCAGGGACATCGACTTGAACAGCGAGGCCGTCCGCGGCTTCACGGCGTTCTTGCCGGTCTTCGGGGTGCCCTCGGGGAGCACCTCGGTGACGTACGGGCCGTAGCGGCCGTCCTTGGCGACGATGGCGTGGCCGGTGGCCGGGTCGGTGCCCAGCTCGAAGTCGCCGCTCGGCTTGGCGAGCAGCTCCTCGGCCAGCTCCACGGACAGCTCGTCCGGCGCCAGGTCCTCGGGGACGTCGGCGCGCTGATGGTTCTCGGAGTCCTTCTCGCCGCGCTCGACGTAGGGGCCGTAGCGCCCGACGCGCAGCACGATGTCGTTGCCGACGGGGAAGGACGACACCTCGCGCGCGTCGATCGCGCCGAGGTCGGTCACCAGTTCCTTGAGACCGCCGAGGTGGTCCCCGTCGCCGTTGCCGGCGTCGGCGGCGCCGCCCTCACCGGGGCCCTCGCCGAAGTAGAACCGCTTCAGCCACGGCACGGACTGGGCCTCGCCGCGGGCGATGGCGTCGAGGTCGTCCTCCATCTTGGCGGTGAAGTCGTAGTCGACGAGCCGGCCGAAGTGCTTCTCCAGGAGGTTGACCACGGCGAAGGACAGGAAGGACGGGACGAGCGCCGTGCCCTTCTTGAACACGTAGCCGCGGTCCAGGATCGTGCCGATGATCGACGCGTACGTCGACGGGCGGCCGATCTCCCGCTCCTCCAGCTCCTTGACCAGCGACGCCTCGGTGTAGCGGGCCGGCGGCTTGGTGGCGTGGCCGTCGACCGTGATCTCCTCGGCCGTCAGCGCGTCGCCCTCGGCGACCTGCGGCAGCCGGCGCTCGCGGTCGTCCAGCTCGGCGTTCGGGTCGTCGGCGCCCTCGACGTAGGCCTTGAGGAAGCCGTGGAAGGTGATGGTCTTGCCGGAGGCGCTGAACTCGACGTCCCGGCCGTCGGCGGCCGTGCCGCCGATCTTCACGGTGACGCTGTTTCCGGTCGCGTCCTTCATCTGGGAGGCGACGGTCCGCTTCCAGATCAGCTCGTACAGCTTGAACTGGTCGCCGGTCAGCCCGGTCTCGGCGGGCGTGCGGAAGCGGTCGCCGGAGGGGCGGATCGCCTCGTGCGCCTCCTGCGCGTTCTTGACCTTGCCGGCGTACGTGCGCGGCTGGGGCGGCAGGTAGTCGGCGCCGTACAGCTGCGTGACCTGGGCGCGGGCGGCGGCGACCGCCGTCTCGCTCAGCGTCGTCGAGTCCGTACGCATGTAGGTGATGTAGCCGTTCTCGTACAGCTTCTGGGCGACCTGCATGGTCGCCTTCGCGCCGAAGCCGAGCTTGCGGCTCGCCTCCTGCTGAAGCGTCGTCGTACGGAACGGGGCGTACGGCGAGCGGCGGTACGGCTTGGACTCGACCGAGCGGACCGCGAAGCGCGTGTTCTCCAGCGCGGCGGCGAGCGCGCGGGCGTTCGCCTCATCGAGGTGGAGGGTGTTCGCGCTCTTGATCTGGCCCAGCGAGTCGAAGTCGCGGCCCTGCGCCACGCGCCGGCCGTCGACGGTCTGGAGGCGCGCGACCAGCGACGACGGGTCGGAGGCGTCGCCCGCGCGGCCCGTGCCGAAGGTGCCCGTCAGGTCCCAGTACTCGGCGGAGCGGAACGCGATGCGCTCGCGTTCCCGCTCGACGACGAGCCGCGTCGCGACGGACTGGACACGGCCGGCCGACAGGCGCGGCATGACCTTCTTCCACAGGACCGGCGAGACCTCGTAGCCGTAGAGGCGGTCGAGGATGCGGCGGGTCTCCTGGGCGTCCACGAGCTTCTGGTTGAGCTGGCGCGGGTTGGCGACGGCGGCCCGGATGGCGTCCTTGGTGATCTCGTGGAACACCATGCGCTTGACCGGGATCTTCGGCTTGAGGACTTCCTGGAGGTGCCACGCGATGGCCTCGCCCTCGCGGTCCTCATCGGTGGCGAGGAAGAGCTCGTCGGAGTCCTTCAGCAGGTCCTTGAGCTTCTTGACCTGCGCCTTCTTGTCAGCGTTGACCACATAGATCGGCTGGAAGTCGTGTTCGACGTCCACACCGAGGCGGCGGACCTCGCCGGTGTACTTCTCGGGCACCTCGGCAGCGCCGCTGGGAAGGTCACGGATGTGCCCGACGCTCGCCTCGACGACGTAGCCAGGGCCGAGATAGCCCTTGATCGTCTTCGCCTTGGCAGGCGACTCGACGATGACGAGTCGGCGGCCGCCGTTCGCGGTCTCGCTGGTCGGGGACAACTTCGCTCTTCTCTCCGGTCGACACTGGGGCCTGACCCAGGCGATGCTCCCGGGTTCGGGTCGTGCTGCGTTTCGGTCGTGACGCTGCGGAGTGTGACGGTACCTCCCGCCCCCGTGTCAAACGGGAAAAGCCCGCAACGGCCACTCGAACGGTAACCCGACGAACCCTGTTCCTGCCGCCCGGAGTGCCGACCAGCCACGATGCGCGTATCCGGAGCGCGATCCCCCGATTACCGGGGCGGGCTCCCGGCGGGCGTCCGGATCCGGCCCCTCACACGCGCGTCAGGCACCAGGCCCCGGCGATCAGGGCGGCCACGGCGACGACGCTCGCGACGGTCGCCGATGCGACAGGCCTCACACCGAGCGCGACGGGCCGGCCGTGCCGCACCCGGGTCGCGATCCACACCAGCAGGCAGCCCCCGAACAGGGCGAACACCGTTCCCGCGAAGATCGCCGGCCCGCTCTCCATGGTCCACGTGCCCCTTTTCCCCGTCCGCGAGTGTCCAGCCTCCGGGAGGCTGACACGCGTGGGCGGCGGGCAGGCGAACCCGAGGTGAACGGGGAGCCGACGGGTCCTGCCCGTGGCGCGTTCCCTCGGGTTCGCACCGGAGCGGCAGACCGCCGCGGGAATTGCCTACGCCGGTTCCAGGAACCCCTGCTCCACCAGCAGCCGGATCTGTGCGGGCGTGCGGTCGCGCAGCGCCACCGGGTCCTCGCCGACCAGCTGGGCGATGGCGTCCAGGATGCGGCCTGCGCTCATGGTGCCGTCGCAGACGCCCGCGAAGCCGGCGCCGACGGTGTCGACGCGGGTGGCCCGGCGCATGCCGCGGTTCTGGCGCAGCACGACGTGCTCCGGGTCCTCGGCGCCGGGCAGCCCGACCTGCTCCTGGACGACCTCGGCGGCCAGCGCGAAGTGCGCCTCCAGGAGGGCGGCGTCGTCGTGTTCGCGCAGGTAGTCGAGGCGGGCGAAGTGCGCCCGCACCGTCTCGCCGAGCGGCTGCTCGATGGGGTGCGGCCACTCCTCCGCCGTGACCGACGGCTCCGCGGCCGCCGTCCTGCGCAGGGTGATCCAGCCGAAGCCGACGGCCCTGACCTTGCGCGCCTCGAACTCGTCCAACCACGCGTCGTACCGCGCCTGGTACTCGGCCTCGTCGCCGCGGTGGTCGCCCGCGTCCCGCAGCCACAGCTCGGCGTACTGCGTGACGTCCTGCACCTCGCGCTGCACGATCCACGCGTCGCAGCCGCGCGGCACCCAGGAGCGCAGCCGGTCCGTCCAGTCCTCCCCCTCCACGTGCTGCCAGTTGGCGAGGAAGTGCGCGAACCCGCCCTCGTTCAGGCGCTCCCCCGTCTGCTGAACGAGCGTGCGGCACAGATCGTCCCCGCCCATCCCGCCGTCCCGGTAGGTCAGCCGGGCCCCCGGCGAGATCACGAAGGGCGGGTTCGACACGATCAGGTCGTAGGTGTCGTCCTCGTCGACCGGCTCGTAGAGCGAGCCCTCGCGCAGGTCGGCGGCCGGGGCCCCGGACAGGGCGAGGGTGAGCGCGGTGATGTGCAGCGCGCGCGGGTTGACGTCCGTCGCCGTCACGCGCGTGGCGTGCCGGGCGGCGTGCAGCGCCTGGATGCCGGAGCCGGTGCCGAGGTCGAGGGCGGCGGAGACGGGGGTGCGTACGGTGAGGCCGGCGAGGGTCATGGAGGCGCCGCCGACGCCGAGGACGACGCCCTCCGCGCGGCTGCCGATGCCTCCCGCGCCGCCGACCGCGCAGCCGAGGTCGGACACGATGAACCAGTCCTCGCCGTCGGGCCCGCCGTACGGCCGTACGTCCACGGTGGCCGCCAGCTCGCCGTCGACGGACACGAGCCAGCCGCTCTCCAGGCACGCGTCGACGGGCAGGACGTCCGCCGCGCGCGCGTGGGGCACCGGTTGCTGGAGAAGGAACAGCCGGACGAGCAGTTCCAGCGGCGTGTCGCCGCGGGTGGCCCGGAGCGCGGGCACGGTCTCGCTGCGCGACAGGGCCGCGTAGGCGGGGGCGCCGAGCAGCTCCAGCAGTCCGTCGGCGGTGAAGGACGCCCCGAGCAGGGCGTCCCGCAGCCGCGCGGTGACGTCGGTGCGGTCGGCGGAGGGCAGGGGGGAGAGGCTGGCGTTACTCACACCCCCATTGTGGCCCGCGCTCCGCCTCGCGCCCCCCGGACGGAGGCCGGTTCGTCCCGGCCGCCGTCCTCGCCGTGCCCTGGTGTCAGCCGGCGGCCGACGGTGCCACCGGGGTGGCCGACTTGCAGCTGGGCTGCTGGGCCATCGCCTTGCCGACGTCGCCCTCCTCCAGGGTCTTCAGCGCGTCGCTGCCGGACTTGCCGAGCTTGTTCAGCTCGGTGGCGACGTCCTTGAGGCCGTCGGCGAACTTCGCCTGGTCCTTGGTGTCGAGGCCCTCCACCTGCTTCTTCAGCGAGGCGTACGAGGCCGAGAGGCCGTTGAGCTCCTTGACCGCGTCCTGCTGCTTCTTCTCGCCGTCGTCGACGTTCGGCGCCCCGGCGTTCTGGACCGCGCTGCCCATCGCCTTGTAGGCGTCGGACATGTCCTGGAAGGCCTTCGCGTCGGTCTTCTGGACCTGCTCCGGCGTGCTGTTGTCCGAGGTCTCCTTCTGGATCGCGGCGTTGGCGGACTCGATCTTCTTCGCCTGCGGCTGCACCGCGTCGCAGACCTGCTTGGCCCAGGCGTCCAGCTTGTCGTTGCCGTCGTCGCTGCTGCATCCCGTCAGCGCCAGTACCAGTACCGCACCGCCGGACAGTGCGGCCGCGAGCTTCTTGTTCACCGGATTGGTCCCTTCCATGGCTCTCGGCCCCGGAACATACACGCCGGATGGGGGACACTCGCAGGACGAACAGCCATTAAGACCGTATTGCAGCCATTTGCACCAAGAGAGAGAAGGCTCACGGCGAGGGCGTGCGGACGCGCCGCACGGGCGGACGACGCGTCAGTACGCGCTGTCCGCCCGTGCTTTGAACAGGCCCGCTCGCCGCCGCCCGAAACGCGGTCTACGAAACGACCGCCGGATCGGGCGACTTGGGTTCCTGGTCGGTGTTGTCCTCGTCACCCACCGCGATGCCGCGCCGCTTGGACACGTACACCGCCCCGGCGATGACGGCGAACGCGACGACCGCGATCAGCACCCGCACGCCGACGCTCTTGTCGGCGCCGTAGGAGAACTTGATGACCGCGGGCGCGATGAGCAGCGCCACCAGGTTCATCACCTTCAGCAGCGGGTTGATGGCGGGGCCCGCGGTGTCCTTGAAGGGGTCGCCGACCGTGTCGCCGATGACGGTGGCCTCGTGGGCGTCGCTGCCCTTGCCGCCGTGGTGGCCGTCCTCGACGAGTTTCTTGGCGTTGTCCCAGGCGCCGCCGGAGTTGGCGAGGAACACCGCCATCAGCGTGCCCGCGCCGATCGCGCCGGCCAGGAACGCGCCGAGCGCGCCCACGCCGAGCGTGAACCCGATGAAGATGGGCGCCAGCACCGCGAGCAGCCCGGGAGTGGCGAGTTCCCGCAGGGCGTCCCTGGTGCAGATGTCGACGACCTTGCCGTACTCCGGTGTCTCGGTGTGGTCCATGATCCCGGGCTTCTCCCGGAACTGCCGCCGCACCTCGAAGACCACCGAACCCGCCGACCGCGACACCGCGTTGATCGCCAGCCCCGAGAAGAGGAAGACGACCGCCGCGCCCGCGATGAGCCCGACGAGGTTGTTGGGCTGCGAGATGTCCATCATCAGGCTCATCGGCGCACCGTCGCCGCTGAGTTTCTCGCCCACGTCCCGCGCGCCGGTGGTGATGGCGTCGCGGTACGACCCGAACAGCGCGGAGGCCGCGAGGACGGCCGTGGCGATGGCGATGCCCTTGGTGATGGCCTTGGTGGTGTTGCCGACGGCGTCCAGGTTGGTGAGCACCTGGGCGCCGGCGCCCTCGACGTCGCCGGACATCTCGGCGATGCCCTGCGCGTTGTCGGAGACCGGCCCGAAGGTGTCCATGGCGACGATCACACCGACCGTGGTGAGCAGGCCGGTGCCGGCCAGCGCCACCGCGAACAGCGCCAGCATGATGGACGTGCCGCCGAGCAGGAAGGCCCCGTAGACGCCGAGGCCGATCAACAGGGCGGTGTAGACGGCGGATTCGAGACCGATGGAGATACCGGCGAGGACGACGGTGGCGGGACCGGTGAGCGAGGTCTTGCCGATGTCCCTGACGGGCCGCCGGGTGGTCTCCGTGAAGTAGCCGGTGAGCTGCTGGATCAGGGCGGCGAGCACGATGCCGATCGCCACGGCGACGAGAGCGAGGATCCGCGGGTCGCCGTTCTTGCCGGCGATGGCCGCGTCCGTGACGCCGTCCAGCTCCGCGTACTTCCCGGGGAGGTAGACGAAGACGGCCACCGCCACCAGCACCAGCGAGATCACCGCGGAGACGAAGAAGCCCCGGTTGATCGCGCTCATGCCGCTGCGGTCGGCCCGCCGCGGCGCCACCGCGAAGATGCCGATCATGGCCGTGATCACACCGATCGCCGGGACCAGCAGCGGGAACGCCAGTCCCGAGTCGCCGAAGGCCACCTTGCCGAGGATCAGCGCGGCCACCAGCGTCACGGCGTACGACTCGAAGAGGTCGGCTGCCATGCCCGCGCAGTCGCCGACGTTGTCGCCCACGTTGTCGGCGATGGTCGCGGCATTGCGCGGATCGTCCTCCGGAATGCCCTGTTCGACCTTGCCGACCAGGTCGGCGCCGACGTCGGCGGCCTTGGTGAAGATGCCGCCGCCGACCCGCATGAACATCGCGATCAGCGCGGCGCCGAGGCCGAAGCCCTCCAGCACCTTCGGCGCGTCGGCCGCGTACACCAGCACCACGCAGGAGGCGCCCAGGAGGCCGAGTCCCACCGTGAACATGCCGACGACGCCGCCCGTGCGAAAGGCGATCTTCATCGCTTTGTGCGAGACGAGGGTGAGATCCTTTTCCGGTTCTCCGGGGGCCGGTGTCGCTTCCCGCGCCGCCGCGGCGACACGCACATTGCTGCGCACGGCGAGCCACATGCCGATATAGCCGGTCGCCGCCGAGAAGCCCGCGCCGATCAGAAAGAAGATCGATCGTCCGGCACGCTGATTCCAGTCGTCCGCGGGCAGCAGCATGAGCAGGAAGAACACGACGACGGCGAATACGCCGAGCGTGCGCAGCTGCCGGGCCAGATAGGCGTTGGCGCCTTCCTGGACGGCCGCCGCGATCTTCTTCATGCTGTCGGTGCCCTCGCCCGCCGCGAGAACCTGGCGCACCAGGACTCCCGCGAGCACCAGCGCGGCCAGCGCGACGACCGCGATGACCGCGATCAGGGCGCGGTTTCCGTCGGTCAGTACGGCGGCGGCGACGGTCGAGGCATCGCCCAACTGATGAGAGGTGGAAAGCTCCGCCATTCGTCCTCCTTGACGCTTGGGCTGAGCTCAAGATGTGGACGGGATTGTAGGGACCGGAACCCGATCAAAACAGTGCACGACAAAGGGAATTCACCTGTCAACCGGAAGGGCCCCGGAAGTAGTAATGCCCCTCCGGCATTATCTCTTTTCGCGCGATCGGTAGTGAATGAATTCACTTGGCGTCGCACGGGACCACTGTAGGCGTGGCCTGCGTCTTCCGCACATGACAAAGGGCCCTACGAGGTAGGGCCCTTCGGATGATGCGGTGTGGGTGTCAGACCGGCGGCAGCACCGTCGGCGCGGTCGGCCAGGTCATGCGGATCCGTCCGCCGTCCTGGCCGGCCGAGACCTCCACGTCGTCGACGAGGCCGCTGATGACCGCGAGGCCCATCTCGTCCTCCTCGGTCTCCGCGTCCTCGACGGCGGCGGCTTCCGGAGCTCCCGGGCCGATCACGGCGTGCGGCGCCTTGTCGCCGACCTCGATGGAGAACTGCTTCTCCTCCTCGATCAGCGACACGTTGACCGGCGCCGTGATGCCGCCGTGCTGATGCAGGCCCACGGCCCGGGTGCAGGCCTCGCCGACGGCGAGCCTGACCTCGTCGAGGACGGCCTCGTCCACTCCGGCCCTGCGTGCCACCGCGGCCGCCACCAGACGGGCGGTACGGACATGCTCGGGCAGCGCGCTGAAGCGGAGTTCGACGGTGGCCATGCATCCCCCTCGTACTACGGGCGTGCTGTCGAGGGGCCGGGCCGCCGACAGCCCGGCCCCTCCTTGGTTCGGTCGTCCCGGGCACACGGCCCGGGAACGGTCGTCAGTCGGTGGCCGCCACCGCTTCCTCGACCGAGGTGTGAATGGGGAACACCTTGGTGAGGCCGGTGATACGGAAGATCTTGAGAATGCGCTCCTGGTTGCAGACCAGGCGCAGCGAGCCCTCATGGGCACGCACGCGCTTCAGTCCGCCGACCAGCACGCCGAGCCCGGTGGAGTCGAGGAAGTCCACGCCCTCCATATCGACGACGAGGTGGAAACTCCCGTCGTTCACCAGCTCGACCAGCTGCTCACGCAGCTTGGGCGCGGTGTATACGTCAATTTCGCCACCGACCTCGACGACCGTACGATCGCCGACGGTACGGGTCGACAGGGACAGGTCCACGGATCCTCCAGCACCTTGCTATCGAGCGGTCGTCCCTCGGGACACCTCGGCTTGAAGCCCCCAGGACGGTTCGCCAGCCGCGATGGCATTCAATCACTTACCGGCAGGCGTGCACGACGCCTTGGTCCCATTGTCCGTCACGCCAGTGACACACTCGGTGCCGATGGCCGACAATCACCGATCCGATCGACCCCCGGCGGGGACCGGCTCCCGGCCGGATCCGGGCACGGTCCTGGGCCGGCTCGCCGCGGGACCGAGCCGGGCTGCGCGCATCACTCATACGGAGCACTTGCCCCCGCGTGCGGGACGTCATGCCGTCTGGCCGGACCGGATTCGCCCGGAGGTCGTCGCCGCGGTGCAGGCCGCGGGCATCGAACACCCCTGGGCCCACCAGGCACGGGCCGCGGAACACGCCCTGGACGGCGAGTCGGTGGTCGTCGCCACCGGCACGGCGTCCGGCAAGTCCCTGGCCTATCTCGTGCCGGTCCTGTCGACGCTCCTCGACGGCTCCGAGGCACCGAACGGGCGTGGCGCCACCGCCCTCTACCTCGCTCCGACCAAGGCGCTGGCCGCCGACCAGTGCCGGTCCGTGAAGGAACTCGCACGGCCGCTGGGCACATCCGTGCGGGCCGCCGTGTACGACGGCGACACGCCGTTCGAGGAACGCGAGTGGATCCGCCAGTACGCCACGTACGTCCTCACGAATCCGGACATGCTGCACCGCGGGATCCTGCCGTCCCACTCCCGCTGGTCCTCCTTCCTGAAGTCGCTGAAGTACGTCGTCATCGACGAGTGCCACACCTACCGCGGCGTCTTCGGCTCGCACGTCGCCCAGGTGCTGCGCAGACTGCGCAGACTGTGTGCCCGCTACGGCGCGTCGCCCGTCTTCCTGCTCGCCTCCGCCACCGCCGCCGAGCCCTCCGTGGCGGCCGGCCGGCTCACCGGGCTGCCGGTGGCCGAGGTCGCCGACGACGCCTCGCCGCGCGGTGAACTGGTGTTCGCCCTGTGGGAGCCGCCGCTGACCGAACTGGAGGGCGAGAAGGGCGCGCCGGTCCGCCGCACCGCCACCGCCGAGGCCGCCGACCTGCTCACCGACCTCACCGTGCAGGGCATGCGCTCGATCGCCTTCGTACGCTCCCGGCGCGGCGCCGAGCTGATCTCGGTGATCGCCCAGGAGCGCCTGGGCGAGGTCGACCGCTCCCTCACCCGGCGGGTCGCGGCCTACCGCGGCGGCTACCTCCCCGAGGAGCGCCGCGCCCTGGAACGCGCCCTGCACTCGGGCGAACTCCTCGGCCTCGCGGCGACGAACGCCCTCGAACTCGGCGTCGACATCTCCGGCCTGGACGCCGTGGTCATCGCCGGCTATCCGGGCACGCGGGCATCGCTGTGGCAGCAGGCCGGGCGGGCGGGCCGGTCCGGGCAGGGGGCGCTGGCGGTGCTGGTCGCCCGGGACGACCCGCTGGACACCTTCCTCGTCCACCATCCGGAGGCCCTGTTCGACCAGCCGGTGGAGTCCACCGTCCTCGACCCCGACAATCCGTACGTCCTCGCCCCCCATCTGTGCGCCGCCGCGGCCGAGCTGCCCCTGACGGAGGACGACCTGAAGCTCTTCGGCCCCGCCTGCGAGGAGCTGCTCCCCCAACTGGAGGCGGCGAAGCTGCTGCGCCGGCGGACCCGGGCCTGGCACTGGACACGCCGTGAGCGGGCCGCCGACCTGACCGACATCCGCGGGGAGGGCGGGCGCCCGGTCCAGGTCGTCGAGGCCGGGACGGGCCGGCTGCTGGGCACGGTGGACGCCGGTGCCGCCCACACGACCGTCCACGAGGGCGCCGTCCACCTCCACCAGGGCCGCACCTACCTCGTACGGTCCCTGGACCTGGAGGACTCCGTCGCCCTGGTCGAACAGGCCACGCCGTCGTACTCCACGGTGGCCCGCGACACGACGTCGATCTCCGTCCTCGAGACCGACGTCGAGGTCCCGTGGGGCGACGGACGCCTGTGCCTCGGCTCCGTCGAGGTCACCAACCAAGTGGTCTCCTTCCTGCGCCGGCGACTGATCACCGGCGAGGTCCTGGGCGAGACGAAGCTCGACCTCCCTCCTCGGACCCTGCGCACCCGGGCGGTGTGGTGGACGGTCACCGAGGACCAGCTCGACGAGGCCCGGATCACCCCGGAGATCCTCGGCGGCGCCCTGCACGCCGCCGAGCACGCGTCGATCGGCATGCTGCCGCTGTTCGCCACGTGCGACCGCTGGGACATCGGCGGCGTGTCGATCCCCCTGCACCCCGACACGCTCCTGCCGACCGTCTTCGTCTACGACGGCCACCCCGGCGGCGCGGGCTTCGCCGAGCGCGCCTTCCACACGGCCCGGGCGTGGCTCACGGCCACCCGGGAGGCCATCGCCTCCTGCGAGTGCGACGCCGGCTGCCCGTCCTGCATCCAGTCCCCCAAGTGCGGCAACGGCAACGATCCGCTGCACAAGCGGGGCGCGGTGCGGCTCCTCACGGTGCTGCTGCGCGGGGCGGCGCGGGCGGAGGGTGAGACGGGGACGGCGCGGGCGGCGCGGGCGGCGCGGGCGGGGGATGAGGCGAGGGCGACGCAGGCCGAGGGTGAGGCTGAGGGGGCCCCGTCTCGGCCGGCGGAGGGGGAGGCTGCCCCGCGTCCGCAGGCGGAGGGAGAGGCTGCCCCGACTCCGCCGGACCGGCGCGGGCCCGGATCTCCGCCCTGAAGGGCCCCCGGCCCGACGCCGCCGTCACGTCCGAGACCTGGCCGGTGAGTACGCACCGCACCAGCCGCGTGTCCTGGGCCCGCGCGATCCGCTCCGCGCGGGCGCAGGCCGCCGTACCGCCGAGCGACCAGTGGTCGGCCGCCGCCAGCGCCGCGAGGTCGGCCCCGCCGGCCGCGCGATGCCGGGCCACGACGGCCTGCCCCAGAGCCAGCACGATGCCGAACACCAGGCACAGGACGGCGATCGCACCGACGCTCCAGACGGTGGCGGACCCCCGGTCGGCCCCTCCGGGGTCCCGTCCGGTCGCCCGGCGAGGCGGACGACCGCCCCTCATGGCCCTGCCCCCGCCGCTGGGCCCACCGGCACGCCGGCCGCCCGGCTGGGCCCCGCTCGCGACGCCTCGCCCAGCAGCGCGTCGGCCGTCCGACCCGACCCCGGCCGCGCCGCTTCACCCACCGGCGCGTCGGCCATCCGGTCCGGCCCCCGCCGCGCCGCCTCACCCACCGGCGCGTCGGCCATCCGCCCCAGCCCTGGAACCGACGCCTCCTCCGCCAGCACGTTGACCGCCCCGCCTGGACCCGACGCCTCCTCCGCCAGCGCGTCGGCCGCCCGGCCCCGCTCCGGACCCGTTGCCGGGTGCCCCGCGCGCCCCGGGGCCGGACCCACCGCCGGGCTCCCGGTGCCGCGACCATCCGCCGGGCCCCCCGCCTGGCCCACCCCCGGGCTCACCGTCTGCTCGACGGAGGCCACCGCCTCCTCCCGTACCTCGAAGGGCAAGCCGTGCAGTACCGGCGGTGCGGCCACCACCACCACGCGGACTCGGTCCGCCTCCCGGGCCACGGTGACCCGCGCGCCGTTCGGTGCGGCCTCCCGGGCGACCTGGACGACCGCGTCGGCCGGGTCCTGGCGGGCCGCCGCGCGGGCGCCCGTGCGGGCCGCGTCAACGCACTGGATCTGAGCGGCGACCACCAGCAGCCCCCACACCAGCGCCATCGCGAACCCCACCAGCACCGGCAGCACCACGGCGGTCTCCGCCGTCACGAACCCCCCGTCGGCTCTCACCCGGGCTCCCCGTCCCGCCGACCGCTCACATCCGCGCATCGAGGGCCTTCTTCACGATGCCCTGGAGCTCCGCGCTGACCGCCCCGCTCGTCACCACCTTGTAGAGCACCACGGCGAACGCCACCGCCGCGACGATGCCCATCGCGTACTCGGAAGTGACCATTCCCGCGTCCCGCCGCAGCACCGCCTGCCGCCATGCCGCTCGTGCCCCGCACACCAGGGCACGCAGCCGCGCCCGTACCAATCGACTCATCACAACCCCCGTAGGTCCGGTTCCGTCGTTCATTCGCTCGTCAGTCAGTCCGTCATCCGCTCGCCGGCCTCACGCCGTTCCGTTCCGCCGCGTCACCCACCACCTCCTCCGCCGCCCAGCACCCCGTCGGCGAGGCCGATCACCACCGGCAGCACGCCCACCGCGACGAACGCGGGCAGGAAGCACAGCCCCACCGGCGCGGTGACCATGACGGCCGCCCGGCGGGCCCGCACCGTCATGGCGCGCGCCCCGTCGGCGCGGGCCTGGGCCGCGAGCCGGGCGACCGGTCCGGCGGCGGGCATGCCGGACACCTCGGCGCGTTCCAG
>NZ_WWHX01000530.1 GCF_009862125.1 Streptomyces sp. SID5910 | reverse complement strand
TCCGGCGTGCCTCGATCATCCACGGCTACGGCGCGACCCCCGACGACCACTGGTTCGGCTGGCTGGCCGAGCGGCTCCGGGCGGACGGCATCCCGACCACGGTCCCGGCCCTGCCGGACCCGCAGGACCCGGACCCCGTGCGGTGGGCGGACGCCGTACGCGGGGAACTGGGAACGCCCGACGAGCACACGGTCGTCGTCGCCCACAGCCTGGGCTCCCTGGCCGTGCTGCGCCATCTGCGCTCCCTGCCGGGCACCTGGCGCCTCGGCACGCTCGTGCTGGTCTCCGGCTTCGTCGACCGGCTGCCCGCGCTGCCTGAGCTGGACGCCTACATCGGACAGGGCTGCGACGTGACAGGGCTCCGCGACCGCGTCGACCGGCTCACGGTCATCCGGTCGGACGCGGACCCGCTGGTGCCGACCGGCCACACCGACCGGCTCGCGGGCATGCTCGGAGTCTCCGCGCACATAGTCCCCGGAGCGGGTCACTTCCTCGCCTCCGACGGTGTCACCTCGCTGCCCGAAGCCCGGGAGGCCATCCCCCGGTGACGGCTCGCCGCCGGGGCTCCCGGGCTGCGGGTACGGCGTCACCGGCGCACCCTGGAAAGGGTGAGGTGATCGGCCATGAGCTCAGAAGAAGCGCGCGAGCGGCTGCGGCAGATGCGGGAGAAGGCCAAGGACCTGGCCGACGCGGCGGAGCGGTCCAGCGATCCGCAGCAGCGTGACCGCCTCCAGAAGGAGTCGCGCTCGCTGGAGTCCCGGTGCGAGCAGGAGAGCGGCATGCGCAGTGGGGACATCTATCCCTGGGAGTAGACGGAAGCCGGGCCACGCCCCGGTCCTCGCCGCTCAGCGGCGCCAGGTGTCGGTGGACGGCGCCGGTCACCCCGCGTCCGTGCTGGGTGGCGACGCCTAGCGCACCACGCGATGGCGGAGGTAGACGACGCCCGAGCCGAAGGTGCGGGTCTCCAGCAGTTCGAGATCCACCCGGCGCTCGTGCCGGGGGAAGAACGGGATGCCGCCGCCGAGCAGCACCGGGAAGACCCTGGCCCGGTACTCGTCGATCAGGCCCAGCGCGGCCGCCTCGGCGGCGAGCGTCGCGCCGCCGACCGCGATGTGGCCCTCCCCCGACTCGGCCCGCAGCCGCTCGATCTCCTCCGCGAGGCCGCCGGTGGCCTGCCGGGCCTGACCCCGCACGGTGGACAACGTCGTGGAGAACACCACCTTGGGGAGCGGATTCCACACCGCGGCCCACGCGCGCCCCAGGTCGTCCAGTGAAGGATCCTGGCCGGCGGTCTCCCAGTACAGCATCGTCTCGTACAGCCGCCGTCCCAGGAGGTAGACGCCGATCTCCCGGGTCTCGTCGGTGACGAAGCGGAAGAGTTCGTCGTCGGGAGGTGTCCAGTTCAAGTCGCCGTCCGGCCCGACGATGTAGCCGTCGAGGGAGACACCCATCGAGTAGATCACGCTGCGCATCAGAAGCCCTCCTCGGGAACAGCACCGACCCTACGGCCGTGGCCGCCGCGGTGTGCCGTATTCGGGGCCGGAACCGTCCCGCGGTCACCGGCTCAGCGGAGCATCGACATCAGCAGCCCGTGGGTCTCGTCGTCGGCGGCGGCCACGAGCCCGCGGCCCGACTCGCCGAGCGGGGCGCCGTCGATGCCGGTGACGACGCAGCCGGCGGCCCGGCACAGGGCGATGCCGGCGGCGAAGTGCACGCTCGCGGTGAGGTCGCCGCCGTCGGTGACGTACGCGGCACGCCGGCCGGCGGCGACCCAGGCCAGCGCGAGCGTCGTGGAGACGACGCGCGGCCGGAAACGCCCGGCGAACTCCGGGTGGGCCAGCAGGTCCACGGCCCGGAACCCGGGCGCGTTCGGGAACGGCGGGTCCAGGTTCACGTCCACCAGCCCGGTGGCGGACGTGGGCTTCAGCAGGGTGTCGGCGGCCCCGTCGCGGCGCAGCCGGGCGGTCTCCCCGTCGGTGAGGAAGACCTCGCCGGTGAACGGGTCGGCCACCGCCGCCGCCCTGCCGCGCAGCGCCACGTTGACGGCCACCAGCATGCCGCCGGTGGCGTAGTTCAGCGTGCCGCACAGGGGGTCCACCAGCCACTGGCGCACGGCGCCGACGGCTCCCTGGTGCCCTTGTTCCTCGCCGAGCACCGCGTCGTCCGGCCGTGCGGCCCGCAGGACGCCGAGGATCGCCTTCTCGGCCTCCACATCGGCCTCGGTGGCGAAGTCCCCGGCGCCCTTGTCGACGCGGTCCAGCCGCCGGCCGTACAGAGCGCGGACCACCTCCGCGCCGGCCCGCGCCCCGGCCGCCGCGACGTCGCAATCCTCGGAATACACCTGGGTGTTGGTCACGACGGGCAAGCGTAGCGAGGCGTGGCTGCCGCGCCGTTCGGGCCGTGGCGGGTACCGGTCACGGCGCAAACCCGCCTCACCGCATCGCCCCTGCCCCACGTGTCTCTCTGTCAGGGTGACGCCACCGCACACCTCGAGCTGGGGAGACCGATGCGCGCGATATTGCGGAGTGCCCTGGGCACGGCGATGGCCGTGACGCTGGCAGCGACCGCGGCCCTGCCGTCCGTGGCACGACCACGGGCGGCCGAGCCGGAGAAGAGACCACTGGTGGGAAGCGAGGCCGCCTCCGCGAAGGGACAGCGCTCGACCGTCACCCTGGTCACCGGGGACCGCGTCCTGGTGACCACCGACGCCTCCGGCCGCAGCGCGGCCGTGGCACTGCCCCGCGAGGACGGCCGGGTGCCCGTCGTCCAGACCCGGCAGTCCGGCGACGACCTGTACGTCTATCCGGAGGCCGCCGTCGGGGCGCTGGCCGCGGGCCGGGTGGACGAGGAGCTCTTCAACGTCACCGGCCTGGTGCGGCAGGGCTACGACGACGCCCGCACCGGCACACTGCCGCTGATCGCGGTGTACGACACGTCGGTCGACGTGGCCCGCAGCGCCCCCGCCGCTCCGTTCGGCGCCGAGCGCGGTCTGGTCCTCGACGCCGTCGACGGTGTCGCCCTGCGCGCTGACAAGGAGAAGGCCGCGGGTTTCTGGGCCGAGGTGTCCGGCGCCAAGTCCCGTTCGTCCCGGGACCTGACGAAGCTGTGGCTGGACTCGAAGGTCGAGGCGCAGCTCGACCGGTCGACGAAGCAGGTGCACGCCCCCGAGGCCTGGGCCGCCGGGTACGACGGCAAGGGCAGCAAGGTGGCCGTGCTCGACACCGGTGCGGACGCCGAGCACCCCGACCTCAAGGGCCGTATCACGGCGCAGAGGAACTTCACCGACTCCGACTCCACCGACGACCGCCAGGGACACGGCACCCATGTCCTGTCCACCGTGGGCGGCAGCGGCGCCGCGAGCGACGGGAAGAAGAAGGGCGTCGCCCCCGGTGCGGACCTGCTCATGGGCAAGGTCCTGAACGACGGCGGCTCGGGCGCCGAGTCCTGGATCATCGCCGGGATGGAGTGGGCGGTCGAGCAGAAGGCCGACGTCGTCTCCATGAGCCTCGGCAGCCCGGAGCCCACCGACTGCGCCGACCCGATGAGCGTGGCCGCCCAGCGGCTCGCCGAGACGTCGGACGCGCTGTTCGTCGTGGCCGCCGGGAACACGGGGCCGTCGCTGAACACCGTCTCCTCGCCGGGCTGTGCCCCCGGTGTGCTCACGGTCGGCGCCGTCGACCGGGACGACTCCACCGCCTGGTTCTCCAGCCGCGGCCCCGCCCCCTTCACGCACACCCTGAAGCCCGAGATCACCGCGCCCGGGGTGGACATCTCCGCGGCGTCGGCCGGCGGCCGGGGCGTGTACGCGTACCAGACGATGTCGGGTACGTCGATGGCCACCCCGCACGTGGCGGGCGCCGCCGCCGTCCTCAAGCAGCGGCACCCGGACTGGACGGCGCGGCAACTCAAGGCGGCCCTGGTCTCCTCCGCCGACAGCGGCATCCCCGGCGACGTGCGCGAGACCGGCGGCGGCCGGCTCGACGTGAAGGCCGCGACCGACGCCACCGTCCTCGGCGCCCCCGCGGTGCAGGGCGGCAACTACAACTGGCCGCAGGACGCCAGCGACCGCACCACCGTCGACGTGCCCTACACCAACACGGGCACCAAGGCCGTACGGCTCGCCCTCGGCGTCGAAGGGGTCACCGGCAACGACGGCTCGCGCGTCCGGTCCTCCGTGGCCGGCCTCGGCAACCGCCAGGTCACCGTCCCCGCGGGTGCCACGGTGAAGGTGCCGCTGCGCATCGACCCGACCGCCCGTCTCGCCGACAGCCAGTACGGCGACGTCACCGGCCGCGTCGTCGCCAAGGCGAACGGGGTCACCGTCTCCACGCCCTTCTCCCTGTACGTCCAGCCCGAGACCGTCTCGCTGCGGGTCAAGCTCGTGGACCGCGCGGGCGAACCCGCCGGCAGGACCTCGTCCCTCGACGTGATCGGAACCGACGACGCCAGCGGTGAGCGGCGCTTCAACGACGGCGCCGTCGACCAGACGTACCGGCTGCGCCCCGGCAGCTACTTCCTGTCGGGCTTCGTCGAGACCCCGGACGCGGGCGGCGCCGCGAACGCCCTCACCGACTCGCTCACGTATCTCGGCGTTCCGCAGCTGAAGCTGACCAAGGACACCACGGTGGTCCTCGACGCGCGCAAGGCGCACCGGCTGAAGGTCGCCGCCGACCGGCCGATCGAGACCCGGACCGCCACGCTCTCCTTCTCCCGTACCTGGGGCGAGAACTGGCTGCACGCCGGGACCGTCACCGCCCAGGGCACCGTCCGCGGCTTCTACGCCTCGGTCGAGGGCCGTGCCCAGGACGGCGACTTCACGTTCGGCAGCCACTGGAGGCAGTACGCCCCGCTCGTCTCCGAGCTGAAGACCACGAAGGGCCTCGCACTGCACCCCCTCACGTCCGGCAAGGGCAGCACCAACCTGGACGGCACCGGCCGGGCGGGCCTCGTCGACGCGGGCAAGGGCTCGCCCGAGGAGCTGAAGGCGGCGGGCGTCAAGGGCAGGATCGCCCTCGTGCTCGTTCCGGACGGCGGCGCCGTCACCGGCCTGGCCGACGCGGCCAAGGCCGCGGGCGCCACGGCGCTCGTCGTGCACCGCACCGCCCCCGGCCGCTGGCAGCCGGCGGCCGGCTACGCGGGCGCGGCACTGCCGACGCTCGCGATCCCGGCGGACGAGGCCCGCGCACTGCTCGGCGAACTCACCGCAGGTGAGGTGACGCTGCGCTGGAAGGCCACGGCCAGGAGCCCG
>NZ_WWHX01000529.1 GCF_009862125.1 Streptomyces sp. SID5910 | reverse complement strand
TGCCAGCACGAACAGGCCCACGCCGTTCTCCCGGGCCAGGTCGACGGCGGGCTTCAGCGAGCCGTAGCCGAGGTACGGGGAGACCGTCAGGGCGTCCGAGAACAGCGGGGCGTCCCTGTGCAGGAAGGACTCGGCGTAGGCGGCCATGGTCGAGCCGATGTCGCCGCGCTTGGCGTCCATGACGACCAGCGCGCCGGCCGCCCGGGCCTCCTGGACCGACTTCTCCAGGACGGCCACGCCGCGCGAGCCGAAGCGCTCGAAGAACGCGCTCTGCGGCTTGAGCACGGCCGCCCGCTCGGCCACCGCCTCGACCACGGTGCGGCTGAAGCGCTCCAGGCCGGCCACGTCGTCGTTCAGGCCCCACTCGGCGAGCAGGGAGGCGTGCGGGTCGATGCCGACGCACAGCGGGCCGCGTTCGTCCATCGCGCGGCGCAGCCGGGCGCCGAAGGGCTCGAGTTCGGTCATGCCGGTCATCGGGATTTCCTCACATCGGCGCCGACCGCGTCGGCGAGGGTGGCGTACGGGCTCTGCCGCAGGCGGGCGGCGAGGCCCTGGTGGATCGCGCGGCCCCAGAAGGGCCCCTCGTAGATGAACGCGCTGTAGCCCTGGACCAGCGTGGCCCCGGCCAGGATGCGCTGCCAGGCGTCCTCGGCGGTCGTGATGCCGCCGACGCCGATCAGGGTGATCCGGTCGCCCACGCGCGCGTACAGGCGGCGCAGGACCTCCAGGGAGCGGTCCCTGAGGGGGGCGCCGGAGAGGCCGCCGGTCTCCTTGACCAGGGCGGGCGTCGACCGCAGGCCGAGTCCTTCGCGCGCGATGGTGGTGTTGGTGGCGATGATGCCGTCCAGACCGAGTTCGACGGCCAGGTCGGCGACCGCGTCGACGTCCTCGTCGGCGAGGTCCGGGGCGATCTTGACCAGCAGGGGCACGCGCCGGGCGGGCACCGCGCGGTCGGCCGCCTCGCGGACGGCGCTCAGCAGGGGGCGCAGCGCCTCGGTGGCCTGGAGGTTGCGCAGGCCGGGGGTGTTCGGGGAGGAGACGTTGACCACCAGGTAGTCGGCGTACGGCGCCAGCCGCTCGGCGGACTTCACGTAGTCGCCGGCGGCCTCCTCCTCGGGGACGACCTTGGTCTTGCCGATGTTGACGCCGACGACGGTCCGGAAGACGGGGTTGCGGGAGGCCAGACGGGCCGCCACGGCCCGCGAACCGTCGTTGTTGAAGCCCATGCGGTTGATCAGCGCCCGGTCCTCCGCCAGGCGGAACAGCCGCTTCTTGGGGTTGCCGGGCTGCGGCTCCCCCGTGACGGTGCCGATCTCGACGTGGTCGAAGCCGAGCATCGCCATGCCGTCGATGGCGACCGCGTTCTTGTCGAAGCCGGCGGCGAGCCCGAAGGGGCCGTGCATGCGCAGGCCCAGGGCCTCGGTGCGCAGCTCCTTGTACCGGGGCGCGAGCGCGGCGGCGACGAAGGTGCGCAGCACGGGGACGCTGGCGGCGAGCCGGATCCAGCGGAAGGCCAGGTGGTGCGCCTGCTCCGGGTCCATCCGGGAGAAGAAGGACTTGAAGAAGATCTTGTACATGTGTCCTCGTAAGGCCATAGAGGCTCGTGGGGGCTCATGAAGAGGGGGACACCGTTTCCGGTGTCCCCCTCTCTCGGGCTGCTAGTCGCGGGCCGCGGTCAGGAACTCGGCGTGTTCCTGGAGTGAGCGGACTCCCACGTCGCCGCGGTTGAGGGCGTCGATGCCCTGGACGGCCGCGGCGAGCGCCTGGACCGTCGTCAGGCACGGCACGGACCGGGCCACGGCCGCCGTACGGATGTCGTAGCCGTCGAGGCGGCCGCCGGTGCCGTACGGGGTGTTGACGATGAGGTCGACCTCGCCGTCGTGGATGAGCTGGACGATGGTCTTCTCGCCGTTCGGGCCGGTGCCCTCGGACTGCTTGCGGACCACCGTGGCGTTGATGCCGTTGCGGCGCAGGACCTCGGCGGTGCCGGAGGTGGCCATCAGCTCGAAGCCGTGGGCGACCAGCTCACGCGCCGGGAAGATCATCGAGCGCTTGTCGCGGTTGGCCACCGAGATGAAGGCGCGGCCCTTGGTCGGCAGCGGCCCGTACGCGCCCGCCTGCGACTTGGCGTACGCCGTGCCGAAGACGGAGTCGATGCCCATGACCTCGCCGGTGGAGCGCATCTCCGGGCCGAGGACCGTGTCGACGCCGCGGCCGTGGATGTCCCGGAAGCGGGACCACGGCATCACGGCCTCCTTGACGGAGATCGGCGCGTCCAGCGGCAGTTCGCCGCCGTCGCCCTTCGCGGGCAGCAGGCCCTCGGCGCGCAGCTCGGCGATGGTGGCGCCCAGCGAGATGCGGGCGGCGGCCTTGGCCAGCGGCACCGCGGTCGCCTTCGAGGTGAAGGGGACGGTGCGCGAGGCGCGCGGGTTGGCCTCCAGGACGTAGAGGATGTCCCCGGCCAGCGCGAACTGGATGTTGATCAGGCCGCGCACGCCGACGCCCTTGGCGATGCCCTCGGTGGAGGCGCGCAGCCGCTTGATGTCGAAGCCGCCGAGCGTGATCGGGGGCAGGGCGCACGCCGAGTCGCCGGAGTGGATGCCGGCCTCCTCGATGTGCTCCATGACGCCGCCGAGGTACAGCTCCTCGCCGTCGTACAGGGCGTCCACGTCGATCTCGATCGCGTCGTCCAGGAACCGGTCGACCAGGACCGGGCGGGACGGGCTGATCTCGGTCGACTCGGCGATGTACGCCTCCAGGCGGGTCTCGTCGTAGACGATCTCCATGCCGCGTCCGCCGAGCACGTAGGACGGGCGGACCAGGACCGGGTAGCCGATCTCGTCGGCGATGGCCTTGGCCCCGGCGAAGGTGGTGGCGGTGCCGTGCTTGGGGGCGGGCAGGCCCGCCTCGGCGAGGACGCGGCCGAAGGCGCCGCGGTCCTCGGCGGCGTGGATGGCCTCCGGCGAGGTGCCGACGACCGGCACGCCGTTGTCCTTGAGCGCCTGGGACAGGCCCAGCGGGGTCTGGCCGCCGAGCTGCACGACGACGCCCGCGACCGGGCCGGCCTGCTGCTCGGCGTGGACGATCTCCAGGACGTCCTCCAGGGTGAGCGGCTCGAAGTAGAGCCGGTCGGAGGTGTCGTAGTCGGTGGAGACGGTCTCCGGGTTGCAGTTGACCATCACGGTCTCGTACCCGGCGTCGGACAGCGCGAAGGAGGCGTGGACGCAGGAGTAGTCGAACTCGATGCCCTGGCCGATGCGGTTCGGGCCGGAGCCCAGGATGATCACCGCGGGCTTCTCGCGCGGCGCGACCTCGGTCTCCTCGTCGTAGGAGGAGTAGAAGTACGGCGTCCTCGCGGCGAACTCGGCGGCGCAGGTGTCGACCGTCTTGTAGACCGGGCGGATGCCGAGCGCGTGCCGGACCTCGCGGACGACGTCCTCGCGCAGGCCGCGGATCTCGCCGATCTGCTGGTCGGAGAAGCCGTGCCGCTTGGCCTCGCCGAGCAGGTCGGGGGTCAGCTCGGGCGCGGCGGCCAGCTCGTCGGCGATCTCCTTGATCAGGAAGAGCTGGTCGACGAACCAGGGGTCGATCTTCGTGTAGTCGAAGACCTCCTCGGGCGTGGCGCCCGCGCGGATGGCCTGCATGACGGCGTTGATCCGGCCGTCGGTGGGCCGCACGGCCTCCTCCAGCAGCGCCTTCTTGTCGCCGGGCTCGCCGACGAAGGTGAACTGGCTGCCCTTCTTCTCCAGGGAGCGCAGCGCCTTCTGGAAGGCCTCGGTGAAGTTGCGGCCGATGGCCATGGCCTCGCCGACCGACTTCATGGTGGTCGTGAGGGTGGAGTCGGCGCTCGGGAACTTCTCGAAGGCGAACCGCGGGGCCTTCACGACCACGTAGTCGAGCGTCGGCTCGAAGGAGGCCGGGGTCTCCTGCGTGATGTCGTTCGGGATCTCGTCCAGGGTGTAGCCCACGGCCAGCTTGGCGGCGATCTTGGCGATCGGGAAGCCGGTCGCCTTGGAGGCCAGCGCCGAGGAGCGGGACACGCGCGGGTTCATCTCGATGACGATGACGCGGCCGTCGGCCGGGTTCACCGCGAACTGGATGTTGCAGCCGCCGGTGTCGACGCCGACCTCGCGGATGATCGCGATGCCGACGTCGCGCAGGATCTGGTACTCGCGGTCGGTGAGCGTCATCGCGGGCGCCACGGTGATCGAGTCGCCGGTGTGCACGCCCATGGGGTCGAAGTTCTCGATGGAGCAGACGACCACGACGTTGTCGTTCTTGTCGCGCATCAGCTCCAGCTCGTACTCCTTCCAGCCGAGGATGGACTCCTCCAGGAGCACCTCGGTGGTCGGGGAGAGCGTGAGGCCCTGGCCGGCGATGCGGCGCAGCTCCTCCTCGTCGTGGGCGAAGCCGGAGCCGGCGCCGCCCATGGTGAAGGAGGGGCGGACGACGACGGGGTAGCCGCCGAGCGTGTCGACGCCGGCGAGGACGTCGTCCATGGAGTGGCAGATCACGGACCGGGCGGACTCGCCGTGGCCGATCTTCTTGCGGACCTCCTCGACGACGCCCTTGAACAGGTCGCGGTCCTCGCCCTTGTTGATGGCCTCGACGTTGGCGCCGATCAGCTCGACGCCGTACTTGTCCAGCACACCCTGCTCGTGCATGGAGATCGCGGTGTTGAGGGCCGTCTGGCCGCCCAGGGTGGGCAGCAGGGCGTCGGGACGCTCCTTGGCGATGATCTTCTCGACGAACTCGGGGGTGATCGGCTCGACGTAGGTGGCGTCGGCGATCTCCGGGTCGGTCATGATCGTCGCCGGGTTGGAGTTCACCAGGACGACGCGCAGGCCCTCGGCCTTGAGCACGCGGCACGCCTGGGTGCCGGAGTAGTCGAACTCGGCGGCCTGGCCGATGACGATCGGGCCGGAGCCGATGACCAGGACGGACTGGATATCGGTGCGCTTAGGCACGCTGGCCCTCCATGAGCTTCACGAAGCGGTCGAACAGGTAGGCGGCGTCGTGCGGTCCGGCCGCCGCTTCGGGGTGGTACTGGACGCTGAAGGCCGGCTTGTCGAGGAGCTGGAGGCCCTCCACCACGTTGTCGTTGAGGCAGACGTGGGAGACCTCGGCGCGGCCGTAGGGGGTCTCGGAGACCTGGTCGAGCGGGGCGTCGACGGCGAAGCCGTGGTTGTGCGCGGTGACCTCGACCTTGCCGGTCGTGCGGTCCTGCACGGGCTGGTTGATGCCTCGGTGGCCGTACTTCAGCTTGAAGGTGCCGAAGCCGAGGGCGCGGCCGAGGATCTGGTTGCCGAAGCAGATGCCGAACAGCGGGGTGCCGCGCTCCAGGACGCCCTGCATGACCGAGACCGGGTGGTCGGCGGTGGACGGGTCGCCGGGGCCGTTGGAGAAGAACACGCCGTCGGGGTTGACGGCGTAGACGTCCTCGACGCCGGCCGTGGCGGGCAGGACGTGCACCTCGATGCCGCGCTCGGCCATGCGGTGCGGGGTCATGCCCTTGATGCCGAGGTCGACGGCGGCGACGGTGAACTTCTTCTCGCCGATCGCCGGGACGACGTACGCCTCGGTGGTGGCGACCTCGGCGGAGAGGTCGGCGCCGCTCATCTCGGGGGCCTGGCGGACCTCGGCGAGCATGGTGCCCTCGTCGGGCAGCGCGTTGCCGGAGAAGATGCCGACGCGCATGGCGCCGCGCTCGCGCAGGTGGCGGGTGAGGGCGCGGGTGTCGATGCCGGAGATGCCGACGACGCCCTGGGCGGCGAGTTCCTCGTCCAGCGTGCGCGTGGAACGCCAGCTGGAGGGCACGCGGGCGGGGTCGCGGACGACGTACCCGGAGACCCAGATCTTCTTGGACTCCATGTCCTCGTCGTTGACGCCCGTGTTCCCGACGTGCGGGGCGGTCATCACGACGACCTGGCGGTGGTACGACGGGTCGGTGAGGGTCTCCTGGTAGCCGGTCATGCCGGTGGAGAACACGGCTTCGCCGAAGGTCGCCCCCACGGCCCCGTAGGCGCGGCCGCGGAAGATCCGGCCGTCCTCCAGGACGAGTACGGCGGGAGTCCTGTCAACTCCCCTGGTGGAGGTCGTCATCGTGCGCCTTCCGTTTCCGTCTTGTTGATCATGTCGTTCAGGGTCTCGACCCACTCGTTGTGCTCGGCCGCGTGGTCGGAGCGGAAACCGGAGTCGATCAGTTTGCCGCCGTGCTCCCAGGTGACGATCAGCAGACCGCCCTCCGTGAGCACCTTGCCGGCGATGCCCTTGTCGAGGCGGGCCTCGCGCAGTGCGGTGAGGGGGACGAAGAAGTCGGCAGCGCCGGGGCGTACGACGTCCAGTCCCGCGTCCGTCAGCGTGAGCTCGGCCCGGCTCCGGGTGCCCAGGCCGTGCGCCACGATGCGGTCGAGCCACTGCCCGGCGGTGGTGGAGCCGTGGTAGCGGCCGCTCATCGTCAGTCTCGCCGGACCCGGCTCGTCCGGCATTCCGGGCAGGGGCGGCTTGCCGCCTCCGTTGAGGGTGGTGGTGGGCGACGGGCGGGCGGGCAGCTCGGGCAGGTCGCCCTGGAGGGTGCTGCGCCACTTCCAGCCCTCGCGCATCAGCCAGTAGACGAGCGCGACGAACAGGCCGAGGCCGACGACCCAGCCGATGCGGGCGGCCCAGTCGGTCACTTCCGCCGATTCCTTACCGGCGGCCAGCAGCATTACAGGTGTCACGTGAGCTTCCCGTCGACGAGCGTGGCCTTGCCCCGCAGCCAGGTGTGTGTCACACGGCCCGGCAGCTCACGCCCCTCGTACGGAGTGTTGCGGCTGCGCGAGGCGAAGCCCGCGGGGTCCACCCGGCCACGGTATGCCTCCTCGACGAGAGTGAGGTTGGCGGGCTCACCAGCCGAGACGGGGCGTCCGTGTCCGGCGGCCCGTCCGATCCGCGCGGGCTTGAAGGACATCCGGTCGGCGACGCCGGCCCAGTCGAGCAGGCCCGTGTCCACCATGGTCTCCTGGACCACCGACAGCGCGGTCTCCAGGCCGACCATGCCCATGGCGGCGGCGGCCCACTCGCAGTCCTTGTCCTCGTGCGGGTGCGGGGCGTGGTCGGTGGCGACGATGTCGATCGTGCCGTCCGCCAGGGCCTCGCGCAGGGCGTGCACGTCCCGCTCGGTGCGCAGCGGCGGATTGACCTTGTAGACCGGGTCGTACGACCGCACCAGCTCGTCGGTGAGGAGCAGGTGGTGCGGGGTGACCTCGGCGGTGACGTCGATGCCGCGGGACTTGGCCCAGCGGACGATCTCGACGCTGCCGGCGGTCGACAGGTGGCAGATGTGGACGCGGGAGCCGACGTGCTCGGCGAGCAGCACGTCCCGGGCGATGATCGACTCCTCGGCGACGGCGGGCCAGCCGCCGAGGCCCAGCTCGGCGGAGACGACGCCCTCGTTCATCTGGGCGCCCTCGGTGAGGCGGGGCTCCTGGGCGTGCTGGGCGACGACGCCGCCGAAGGCCTTCACGTACTCCAGGGCGCGGCGCATGATCACGGCGTCGTGGACGCACTTGCCGTCGTCGGAGAAGACGGTGACGCCGGCCGCGGACTCGTGCATGGCGCCCAGCTCGGCCAGCTTGGCGCCCTCTAGGCCGACGGTGACGGCGCCGATGGGCTGCACGTCGCAGTAGCCGGACTCCTGGCCGAGCCGCCAGACCTGCTCGACCACGCCGGCGGTGTCGGCGACGGGGAAGGTGTTGGCCATGGCGAAGACGCTGGTGTAGCCGCCGCTCGCCGCGGCGCGGGTGCCGGTGAGGACGGTCTCGGAGTCCTCGCGGCCGGGCTCGCGCAGGTGGGTGTGGAGGTCGACCAGGCCCGGCAGCAGCACCTTGCCGCCGGCCTCGACGACCTCGGCGCCCTCGGCGCTCAGGCCGGTGCCGACCTCGGCGATGGTCCCGCCGTCGATCAGCACGTCCTGCGGCTCGCCGCCGAGGATCCTCGCACCGCGGATCAGGGTCTTGCTCATGTTCTTACTTCTCCTCGGTGGGGCGGGCGTGGGTGACGGCGGGCTCGGCGCCGCCGAGCAGCAGGTAGAGGACGGCCATGCGCACGGAGACGCCGTTGGTGACCTGCTCGACGACGGTGCAGCGGCCGGAGTCGGCGACCTCGGCGGTGATCTCCATGCCGCGGACCATGGGGCCGGGGTGCATCACGATGGCGTGGTCGGGCATCTTCGCCATGCGGTCGCCGTCGAGGCCGTAGCGGCGGGAGTACTCGCGCTCGGTCGGGAAGAACGCGGCGTTCATGCGCTCGCGCTGGACGCGCAGCAGCATCACCGCGTCGGACTTGGGGAGCGTGGAGTCGAGGTCGTAGGAGACCTCGCAGGGCCAGGTCTCGACGCCGACCGGCAGCAGGGTGGGCGGGGCGACGAGGGTGACCTCGGCGCCGAGGGTGTGCAGCAGGTCGACGTTGGAGCGGGCGACGCGGCTGTGCAGGATGTCGCCGACCAGGGTGACGCGGCGGCCGTCGAGATCCTTGCCGAGGCCGGTGTCGCGGCCCACCAGGCGGCGGCGCATGGTGAAGGCGTCCAGCAGGGCCTGGGTGGGGTGCTGGTGGGTGCCGTCGCCGGCGTTGATGACGTGGGCGTCGATCCAGCCGGACGTGGCCAGGCGGTACGGGGCTCCGGAGGCGCCGTGCCGGATGACGACGGCGTCGACGCCCATGGCCTCCAGGGTCTGCGCGGTGTCCTTCAGGGACTCGCCCTTGGAGACGCTGGAGCCCTTGGCGGTGAAGTTGATGACGTCCGCGGACAGGCGCTTCTCGGCGGCCTCGAAGGAGATCCGGGTCCGGGTGGAGTCCTCGAAGAAGAGGTTGACGACGGTCCGGCCGCGCAGGGTCGGCAGTTTCTTGATCGGCCGGTCCGCGACCCGGGCCATCTCCTCGGCGGTGTCGAGGATCAGGACGGCGTCGTCGCGGGTGAGGTCGGCGGCCGAGATGAGATGACGCTGCATCTGTCAGGCTCCGTAAGGCGATTCATGCGGAAGAGCGGGATAATTCGGGCGGCCGGGTGCGTGCGGGGGCACACCGGGGCGGCGTACGGCAGCGGTGTGCGCGTACGCGTGGAGCTAGGGGTGGGCGCCCGGGGTGTCCGGCTTGGCGCCGAGCAGCACGGTGTCGCGACCGTCCTCCTCGGCGAGCTGGACCTTGACCGTCTCCCGCAGCGACGTGGGGAGGTTCTTGCCGACGTAGTCGGCGCGGATGGGCAGCTCGCGGTGGCCTCGGTCGACCAGGACGGCGAGCTGCACCGCGCGCGGGCGGCCGATGTCGTTCAGGGCGTCGAGGGCGGCACGGATGGTGCGGCCGGAGAAGAGGACGTCGTCGACGAGGACGACGAGGCGGCCGTCGATGCCGTCACCGGGGATCTCGGTGCGGGCCAGCGCACGCGGCGGGTGCATGCGCAGGTCGTCGCGGTACATGGTGATGTCGAGGGAGCCGACCGGCATCTTGCGCTCGGTGATCTGCTCCAGCTTGTCGGCGAGCCGCCGGGCGAGGAAGACGCCCCGGGTCGGGATGCCGAGGAGCACCACGTCGTCGGCGCCCTTGGCGCGTTCGACGATCTCGTGGGCGATACGGGTCAGCACCCGCGCGATGTCGGGCCCTTCGAGCACGGGCCGCGCGTCGGACTGTGCGTCCTGCCGCCCGCTGTCCTGCTGCTTGCTGTCCTGCTGCTTGTCCATACGAAACGGACCTCCTTCTCCGCCTCACGGGACGGACCTTAAAGGACGTCGGATTTGCGCCACCTACGGTATCAGGCTCACGGGACCGCCTCGATCGGCCCCCCCGACACTCCCCCGTCACTCCCGCGCCGCGTCCGCGTCACCCGTTCGCAGCAACGGAGGGCGGCTACCACGGAAGCGTCGGTGCGGACCATTCGGCTTGACGCAGAAGAGTAACGCTGCGTAACCTCACAGTGAGTTACCAGCCGCGCGGCAGACAACACAGCCGGCCGCGTCGACACCTTGTCCGGGGAGCCATATGTCCAGCGAATACGCCAAACAGCTCGGGGCCAAGCTCCGGGCCATCCGCACCCAGCAGGGCCTTTCCCTCCACGGTGTCGAGGAGAAGTCCCAGGGCCGCTGGAAGGCGGTCGTGGTCGGGTCGTACGAGCGCGGTGACCGTGCCGTGACCGTGCAGCGCCTCGCCGAGCTGGCGGACTTCTACGGCGTTCCCGTGCAGGAGCTGCTGCCCGGCACCACCCCCGGTGGCGCCGCCGAGCCGCCGCCGAAGCTGGTCCTGGACCTGGAGCGGCTGGCCACGGTGCCGGCCGAGAAGGCGGGCCCGCTCCAGCGGTACGCGGCCACGATCCAGTCGCAGCGCGGCGACTACAACGGCAAGGTGCTCTCGATCCGCCAGGACGACCTGCGCACACTCGCCGTCATCTACGACCAGTCGCCCTCGGTGCTCACCGAGCAGCTGATCAGCTGGGGCGTCCTGGACGCGGACGCGCGTCGCGCGGTGGCCTCCCACGAGGACGCCTGAGCCGGGAGCGCTCCGCGCCAGAACAGCAGAAACGTGCCGCCGGGGTGGCCGGAAGCCTGAGGGCTTCCGGCCACCCCGGCGGCTTTCGCGGTTCCAGGGGCTTATGGAGCGCGGAGAGACGCCTGAGGGCCCGGGGCCGACCGTTGCCGGTCGATCCGGGCCCTCAGGCGTCTGTGTCCGTCTCCGTCAGGCCTCTTCACGGCGCAGCGAAGGCTTCAGTTCCTTCAGCCGGCCGAGCAGACCGTTGACGAACGCCGGCGACTCGTCCGTGGAGAACTCCTTCGCCAGCTGCACCGCCTCGTCCAGGACGACGGCGTCCGGGGTCGCGTCGACCCAGATCAGCTCGTACGCGCCGAGGCGCAGGATGTTGCGGTCGACGACCGGCATGCGGTCGAGCGTCCAGCCGACCGAGTACTGGGCGATGAGCTCGTCGATGCGCCTGGCGCGCTCGGCGTAGCCCTCCACGAGCTCCATCGTGTACTCGCTCACCGGCGGCTGCCGGGTGTCGGACCGGGAGTGCCGGACCCAGTCGGCGAGGACCGTCAGGACGTCGGTGCCGCGCTGGTCGCCCTCGAAGAGGATCTGGAAGGCGCGCTTGCGGGCCGTGTTGCGGGCGGCCACGGTTAGCTGTTCACCCGGCCGAGGTAGTCGCTCGTGCGGGTGTCGACCTTGATCTTCTCACCGGTGGTGATGAAGAGCGGGACCTGGATCTGGTGGCCGGTCTCCAGCGTGGCGGGCTTGGTGCCGCCGGTGGAGCGGTCGCCCTGGACGCCCGGCTCGGTCTCCTGGACGGTCAGCTCGACGGCGGCGGGCAGCTCGACGAAGAGCACCTCGCCCTCGTGCTGGGCGACGGTGGCGGTGAAGCCCTCGACCAGGAAGTTGGCGGCGTCGGAGACCGTCTTGCGGTCGACCATCAGCTGGTCGTAGGTCTGCATGTCCATGAAGACGAAGTAGTCGCCGTCCATGTACGAGAACTGCATGTCGCGCTTGTCGACAGTGGCCGTCTCGACCTTGACGCCGGCGTTGAAGGTCTTGTCGACGACCTTGCCGGAGAGCACGTTCTTGAGCTTGGTGCGCACGAAGGCGGGGCCCTTGCCGGGCTTGACGTGCTGGAACTCGACGACGGACCAGAGCTGGCCGCCTTCGAGCTTGAGCACCAGGCCGTTCTTGAGGTCGTTCGTGGAAGCCACGGTTGCGGAATCTCCTGGACTGGACTGACGTGGACGACCCCGGTGCCGGCCTGCGCACAGCGCGAAGGCTAGAGCGCGAGCAGCTCCTTGGTCGTGATGGTGAGTAGCTCGGGTCCGCCGTCCGCCTCGGGGCGCACGACGAGCGTGTCATCGATCCGGACACCGCCCCGGCCCGGGAGGTGGACCCCCGGTTCGACGGTGACCGGCACACAAGCGTCCAGTTTACCCATGGCCGCAGGGGCCAACTGCGGGTCCTCGTCGATTTCGAGTCCCACACCGTGCCCCGTGAGGGCCGGAAGGTTCTCCGCGTACCCGGCGGAGTCCAGCGCCTGGCGGGCCGCGCGGTCCACATCACGGCAGGCGGCGCCGGGTACGAGGGCCTCCCGGCCGGCCCGCTGCGCGGAGAAGACGAGGTCGTACAGCTCGATCTGCCAGTCGGCCGGCGAGGTGCCGATGACGAACGTACGGCCGATCTCGCAGCGGTAGCCGCGGTACGTCGCCCCGAGGCACACGGAGAGGAAGTCGCCCTCCTCCACCCGCCGGTCGGTGGGCCGGTGGCCGCGGCGCCCGGAGTTCGGGCCGGTGCCGACGGAGGTCGGGAAGGCGGGGCCGTCGGCGCCGTGGTCGACCAGGCGGCGTTCCAGTTCCAGGGCGAGGTGCCGTTCGGTGCGGCCGACGAGGATGGACTCCAGCAGTTCGCCGAGGGCCTGGTCGGCGATCTCGGCGCCGATGCGCAGGCAGGAGATCTCCTCCTCGTCCTTGACGACCCGGAGCTGCTCCACGGCCTGGCCGAGGTCCGTCAGGCGCAGCCCGGGGGCGACCGAACGCATGGCCCGCTGCCGGGCGACGGTGAGGTGATGGTCCTCGGTGGCGAGGGACTCGGCGCCCTGGGCCGCGGCGAGGCGGGAGGCGGCGACGGCCGGGTCACCGCCGGGGCCGGGCAGGGCGCGCAGGGGCAGGCTCTCGTCGGGCCTGCCCTCCGTGGGCCGCTCGTCCGGCGGTCCCGAGCACACCAGGAGATCCTCGGTCTTGCCCAGCAGCAGCACGGCGCCGTGCGGGGCGCCGCCCGCGAGATAGCGCACGTTGGCGGGCCGGGAGACGAGCGCCGCCGCGCTGCCGCCCGCGTTGCAGCGTTCTCGTAGGCGCGTCCGGCGGGCCGCGTACACCTCTGACATGACCCGAGCGTATGGCTCCGCCGGTGGGGGCGCCGCTTGAGAGGGCCGAGTGGGGAGGGGCGGGGCG
>NZ_WWHX01000528.1 GCF_009862125.1 Streptomyces sp. SID5910 | reverse complement strand
TGTCTCGCTCGGCGGCGCGACCGAGGCCGCGATCTGGTCCAACGCGTACGAGGTCACCGGGGTCCCGGCGGGCTGGCGCTCGATCCCGTACGGGAAACCGCTGCGGAACCAGAAGTTCCGGGTGGTGGACGGGCGGGGCCGGGACTGCCCCGACTGGGTGCCCGGCGAGCTGTGGATCGGCGGCGCGGGGGTCGCGCTCGGCTACCGGGGCGACCCCGAGCTGACCGCGGCACGCTTCCCCGAACACGGGGGCGAGCGCTGGTACCGCACCGGTGACCTCGGCCGCTACTGGCCCGACGGCAACCTGGAGTTCCTCGGACGCCTCGACCACCAGGTGAAGATCAACGGCTTCCGGGTCGAACTGGGCGAGATCGAGTCCTGCCTCCAGGAGCACCCCGAGGTCGCCCAGGCCGTGGCCGTTCCGGTCGCCGAAGGGCGCGGGGAACTCGTCGCCGCCGTGGTCGAGCGCTCGTCCGCACCGGACCGGGTCCACGCGGAACCCGACCGTACCCGGAACCCGTTCCTGCCGCCCGCGGCCACCGGCGAGAGCGACCCGCACCGGCTCGAACACCGCCTGGTGGAAGCGCTGTTGGCGCAGGTCGTCGCACCGCTGACCGGATCCGACGGCGACGGCGGCCGCCCGGCGGTCTGCGCCGAACAACGCCCGGTCGTGGACATCTGGTGCGCCTATCTCACCGAGCGCGATGTACTCGTCCGCGCCGCCGACGGTACGCACCGGCCCGGCGCCCGCTGGGACGAGGTCACCAGCCCGGAGGGGATCGCGGCGGCCCACGAGGCCGCCGCCGGGACCGTCTTCGAGACCGTCGCCGCCGCGCTGCGCTGGGCCGGACCGCTCCTGTCGGCCATCCTCTCCGGCGACGCCGACGCCACCGCGCTGCTGGACGACCCGGTACTGGCCCCGGAGGCGCTCGGCGATCTGATGCCGGCGACGGCCGACTGCCTCCGGGCCGTCGCCGAGGACCTGCGGGCACGCGGCGGCGACGTGGCGGCCCCGCGCGTCGCGGAGTGGGACGTGGCCCAGGGCCGCGGCACCGCGCGCCTGCTCGCCGCACTCGGCTCCGCCCCGGTCGACTACACGCTGCTCGGCTCCTCGAAACCGGCGCTCGCCGGGACCCGGAAGCTGCTGGAGGAGCAGGGGCACCGCACCCGCACCGCCTGGCAGAGCCCCGGCGCCGTCGCCGTACAGCACCTCCACACCTACGACGCCGTCGTGGCGAACAACGTCCTGCACCGCATGCCGGACCCGGACCTGGCCGTGGCCACCCTGGCCCTGCTGCTCGCCCCGGGCGGCCGCCTCCACCTCCTGGAGCGCGCACACCCGACGCCGCTCGCGCTCGTCACCGCCCTGCCGTTGGAGGCACGGGCGGGGAGGTTCGCGGCGGGCCGCCCCGAAACCCCCTGGCTGCACGGTGCCGAGCGGTGGCGGCAGGCCTGCGCCGACGCCGGCCTGACCGACGTGCGGGTCCTGCGCACCGAGCCCGGCGGCGAGATCCTGCTCTGCGCGGACCGGCCCGGGACGGCCCCCGGGATAGACCCCGCCGGACTGCGCGGCTGGGCGGCCGACCGGCTGCCGGAACACATGGTCCCGGCCCACTTCGCCGTCCTGCCCGCGCTGCCGCTCAGCGCCAACGGAAAGATCGACCGGCGGCAGGTGCGGACCATCCTCGAACAGTCCGTCGACCGGCCGCGTGACGTGGACGATCCGCCGCGGGGCGACACCGAGACCTTTGTCGCCGACCGGTGGACGAAGCTGGTCGGACTGGAGTCGGTGGGCCGCAACGAGAACTTCTTCCGGCTCGGCGGCGACAGCCTGCTCGCGACCCGCTTCGTCGCCGAGGTGCGCGGAGCCTGGGGCGTCGAACTGCCCATGCGCGACGTCATCCGCACACCGACCGTCGCGGGGCTCAGCGCACTGATCGACCGGCTCCGTGCCGCCGACGCATACGAAGAGGGTGCGGTGTGAACGCCAACGACCTGCTCAAGGAGTTCTGCGACGCCGGGATCCAGCTGTGGCGCGAGGGCGAGAACCTGCGCTTCCGCGCCCCCCGGGGCGTCATGGACGACCGGCGTCTGGCGGAGCTGCGCCGCCACAAGGCGGAACTGCTGACCCTCGTGGCGGACACCGGAGTCAGCCGCGAGGAGGACCCGGTCTGGCAGGACCGGCCCGACGAACGCGACCTGCCCTTCCCCCTGACCGACATCCAGTCCGCCTACCTCTTCGGCCGCAACCCGGCCTTCGGCTACGGCGGTGTCTCCTGCCACCTCTACCAGGAGCTGGACTATCCGGCCGGCCTGGACCCGGCCCGGCTCCAGAGCGCCTGGGACGGTCTGGTGCGCCGCCATGACGCCCTGCGGACGGTCGTCCACGAGGACGGCACGCAACGCGTCCTGCCCGAGTTGCAGGACACCCGTATCGCGGTCGCCGACCTGCGTGACGCCTCCGACGACGAGGTCGCCGAGGCCTTCGCCGGGGTGCGCGACGAGCTGTCGCACGCCGTGCACCCCACGGGCGAACGCCCCATGTACGAGCTGCGTCTGACCCTGGCCGCCGACCGGAGCGTCCTGCACCTGTCGGTGGACTTCATGGCGCTGGACTGGCTCAGCATCCAGCAGGTGCTCACCGAGCTGGACCGCCGCTACCAGCAGCCGGACTGCGCCCTGCCCGGGATCGACGCCACCTACCGGGACTACGTGTCCGCCGAGCACCGGCTGCGCGGCACCGAGCGGTACGCGCGCGACCGCGCGTACTGGTGGGACCGCGTCGACGAACTGCCCGGACCCCCCGCACTGCCGCTGCGCGACGACCATGATCCGGCGACGACGGCACCGCGCTTCCGCCGGCTGACGACGACGCTCGACGCCCGGGTGTGGCAGTCGCTCAAGATGCGCGCCGCCGAGCAGGGCAGCACCCCGGCCAACGCGGTGCTCGCGGCGTACGTGGAGACGATCGGCCGCTGGAGCGGCACTCCGCGCTTCTGCGTCGGACTGCCCGTGCTCCAGCGCCTGCCGCTGCACCCGGGGGTGGACCGGCTGCTGGGCGACTTCACCTCGCTGAGCCTGCTCGCGGTCGACCAGGAGGAGAGGACGAGCTTCGCGGAGCGCGCCCGCGCCCTGGGCGAGCGGCTCTTCGACGACCTCGACCACCGGCTGTGCAGCGGGGTCGAGGTCCTGCGCGAGATCGCCCGGCGACGGGGGCGCGAGGCGGCGATGCTGCCGGTGGTGTTCACCGGCAGCATCGGGGTCGGCGGCCACGCGGTGTCGGCCGCGGGCAGGAGGCCGCGGCCGTCGTACGGCATCAGCCAGACACCGCAGGTGTGGATCGACTGCCAGGTGGGCGACCAGTTCGGCGGCCTGGACGTGAACTGGGACATCCGCGAGGGGACCTTCCCCGACGGCATGGTGGACGACATGTTCGCCGCGTTCGAGGCGCTGCTGCACCGGCTGGCCGAGGGCGCCGAGCCCTGGACCGAGGTGGATCCCCAGCCACTGCCGGCACACCAGCGCACCCGGCGCGCCGAGGTGAACGCGACCGCCGCGCCGGTGCCCGAGGGCCTGCTGCACGATCCGCTCGTCGCCCGTGCGCGCGCGTACCCCGACCGGATCGCGGTGATCGACATCGCCGGGACCCTGACGTACGCCCAATGGCTGGGAGGAGCCGCCGCGGTGGCGGCCCGGCTCCGCGCCGAGGGATGCCGACCCGGTGACTTCGTCGGCGTCCTCGTCGACAAGTGCCGGGACCAGGCCGTCGCGGTGCTCGGCGTGCTGCTCGCGGGCGGCGTGTACGTCCCGGTCGACTCCGGCCAGCCCAGGATCCGACGCGACCGCATCCTCACCGACAGCGGCGCCGGGTTCGCCGTCGTCGCCGACGCCGCGTCCGGTGAACTCCCCGACGGCGTGCGGGCGGTGACCGTGGCGGGGCTGACGCCCGTCCCGCTCGCCGAGATCGCCGAAGGCCCCCGCGTCGCGCCCGACGACCTCGCCTACGTCATGCACACCTCGGGCTCA
>NZ_WWHX01000053.1 GCF_009862125.1 Streptomyces sp. SID5910 | reverse complement strand
TGGCGTTATCGGGTGGCGTGGTCGCCGGTGACGGTGGCCTCCGGTGTGTTGTCGGGGGCGTGGCTGGTCGTGGTGCCGGCTGGGTTTGCCGATGACGCGTGGGTGAGTGAATGTGTCGCGGGTCTGGCGCGTTGTGGTGCGTGGCCTGTGGTGCTGGAGCTTGCTGCGGACGAGTCCGGTCGTGAGGCGGTGGCCGGCCGTCTGCGTCCGCTGGTGGCTGGTGAGCCTGACGGGTTTGCCGGTGTGGTGTCGTTGCTCGGACTGGCGTCGAACCGGCATGAGGTTTTCGGTTCGGTTCCGGTGTCGGTGGCGTTGACGCTGGGTCTGGTGCAGGCGCTGGGTG
>NZ_WWHX01000527.1 GCF_009862125.1 Streptomyces sp. SID5910 | reverse complement strand
TGGTGTCGGCGAAGTCGGAGGCGGCGCTGCGGGGGCAGAGCGAGCGTCTGGCTGCCTTCCTGAGTGAGTCGGATGTCGAACCCGTCGATGTGGCGTGGTCGTTGGCGACCGCGCGGTCGGCGTTCGAGCACCGGGCTGTCGTCCTGTCGGGTGACGGGGCTGGGTTGTCTGCGCTCGCGTTGGGTGAGCCGGTTGCTGGTGTGGTCAGTGGTCAGGTGGTGCCGGGTCGGCTGGCGGTGTTGTTCTCGGGGCAGGGCAGTCAGCGTGTGGGGATGGGCCGGGGGCTGTATGAGGCCTTCCCGGTCTTCGCCGAGGCGTTCGATGAGGTGTG
>NZ_WWHX01000526.1 GCF_009862125.1 Streptomyces sp. SID5910 | reverse complement strand
CACCCAGCGCCTGCACCAGACCCAGCGTCAACGCCACCGACACCGGAACCGAACCGAACACCCCGTCCCGGCCCGATGCCAACCCCAGCAACGACACCACACCAGCAAACCCACCAGGCTCACCAGCCATCAGCGGGCGCAGACGCCCGGCCACCACCTCACGACCAGACTCGTCACCGGCGAGTTCCAGCACCACAGGCCGCGCACCACAACGCGCAAGACCCGCAACACACTCACTCACCCACGCATCACCGGCAAACCCAGCCGGCACCACGACCAGCCACGCCCCCGACAACACACCCGAGGCCACCGTCACCGGCGACCACGCCACCCGATAACGCCAACTCACGGTCTCGAGTGAGGTGTCGGTCGCGGACGGAGTGGGCAGGACCCAGTACCGCTCCTTCTGGAAGGCGTAAGTCGGCAGCTCCACCAGCCGGGGACGGGACGGGGCAAGGAACGCAGACCAGTCCACCACGTGGCCCCGCACATACACCTGCGCCAGCGCTTCCACTAGCGACCCGGCCTCGCCACGGTCCTTGCGCAGGACCGGAGCAAACACCATCTCCGGAACACTGTCCGCGCCCATCCCGGACAGCACACCATCCGGACCCAGCTCCAGGCAGGTCGTCACCCCCTGGGCCGACAGGTGCGTGATGCCGTCGGCGAAACGCACCGCCTCACGTACATGACGCACCCAGTACTCCGGGTCACACACCCCATCCGCA
>NZ_WWHX01000525.1 GCF_009862125.1 Streptomyces sp. SID5910 | reverse complement strand
GAGGCCACCGTCACCGGCGACCACGCCACCCGATAACGCCAGCCCTCGACCGCCGACCACTCACGATCCCTCCGACGCCACGCCGACAACGCCGGCAACACCGCCGTCAGCGACTCACCATCCGCCGGCAACGCCAGCAGATCCGCCACCTCCGACGCATCACCACGCTCCACCGCATCCCAGAAACCAGAATCAGCCGAGTCACGGATGTCGAGTGAGGTGCCGGTCGCGGGCTGAGCCGCCTGGACCCAGTAGCGGTCTCGTTGGAAGGCGTAGGTGGGCAGTTCCACCAGCCGGGGACGGGACGGGGCGAGGAACGCAGCCCAGTCCACGGCATGCCCCCGGACATAGACCTGCGCCAGCGCTTCCACTAGCGAGCTGGCCTCGTCGCGGTCCTTGCGCAGGACCGGGGCGAACACCATCTCCGG
>NZ_WWHX01000524.1 GCF_009862125.1 Streptomyces sp. SID5910 | reverse complement strand
CCTCACCAGGCACAGCAGACACCGCACCCCGCGTCACCACCACCAGACGCGACCCCGCGAACCGCTCCTCACCCAGCCACTCCTGCAACACCCCCAACGCACGACGCGACACCGACCGCACCTCAGCCGGATCACCCACGCTGGCACCGGCATCCGTGCCGTTCCGGGGAGCGGAGAAGAAGGGCAGCAGCACGTACGCGGGCACGGTCTCGTCGGACGCCACCACGTCAGAGAGGCCGGCATACGGACCCTCGGCCGCTCCTGCGCCTCCGAGAAGGCTCAGCAGCTCGGCCGCGTCAGGGCCCACGACGACCCGCCGGGCGTCTTCCGCCACCGCGACGGACGCCGGCGGCAGAGCCGCCCATTCCACGCGGAACAGCGACTGGTGCGGCAGCCGGCCCCCGGCGGCCACGTCGTCCGGCGTGACCGCCTGGATCGTCACCGCGTCCGCGGTGGCCACCACCTGGCCGGACTCGTCGGCCAGCAGCATCGTGATGCCGTCCGCCGCCGCCGGCGAGAGCCGCACGCGCAGCGTGGACGCACCGGTGGCGTACAGGGACACGCCGTTCCATACGTGCGGAAGCACGACCTGCGTGCCGTCCGCACCGAGCGTCCTGCCGTCCCTCACGTGGAACGCGGCGTCCAGCAGGACCGGGTGAACCCCGTAGCGCCCGGCGTCCGCTCGCTGCTCCTCCGGCAAGCTCACCTCGGCGAAGATCTCCTCGCCTCGGCGCCACGCCTGTCGCAGCGTACGGAAGGCGGGGCCGTGGACCAGGCCGGAGTCCTCCTCCGAGCCCGAGCCCTCGTACAGCGCCGCCACGTCGATCGGGTCGGCGTCCGCCGGGGGCCACTGGCCGAGGCCCTGAGCCGCCGCGTCCGGCGCCGCCGGGGCACCTGACGTCAGTACACCGCGGGCATGGCAGGTCCAGGAGACATCCGAAGCCTCGGAGGCCCCGTCGTCGTGGCGCGAGTAGACGCTGAGCGTGCGGCGGCCGGAGGAGTCCGGTCCGCTCACCGCGAGCTGAAGCTGGACCGCTCCGCCCTCCGGCAGGGTCAGCGGCGTCTGCGGCGTCAGCTCCTCCAGCCGGTCACACCCGACCGCGTCTCCGGCACGCAACGCCAGCTCCACGAAGACGGACGAGGGGAGCAGTGCCGAACCGTAGAGGACGTGGTCCGCCAACCACGGGTGCGACCGCAGAGAGAGCCGGCCCGTGAAGAGGTGCCCGCCGGTCTCCGGCAGCGTCACGGCGGCGCCCAGCAGGGGGTGATCGGCGGACGAGAGACCGGCCGACGCGACGTCGCCCTGACGGTCGAGGGACGGCTCGATCCAGTAGTGCTGCTCCTGGAAGGCGTAGGTGGGCAGATCGACGCGCCGGGCACCCGTGCCCGCGAACACTCCGGCCCAGTCGACCGTCGCACCGCCGACGAACGCCTCGGCGGCGGAGGCCAGGAAGCGCTCCGGGCCGCCCTCTCCGCGGCGCAGCGTACCGACCGCCGTGACGGGCGTGTCGGTGTGTTCCTC
>NZ_WWHX01000523.1 GCF_009862125.1 Streptomyces sp. SID5910 | reverse complement strand
GTGGACACGGCGTGTTCGTCGTCGCTGGTGGCTCTGCATCTGGCGGCGCAGTCGCTGCGTCAGGGCGAGTGCACGCTGGCCCTGGCAGGCGGCGTCACGGTGATGTCCACCCCCGAACTCTTCGTGGAGTTCAGCCGCCAGCGCGGCCTCGCCCCCGACGGCCGGTGCAAGGCGTTCGCGTCGGGCGCGGACGGCACCGGCTGGGGCGAGGGCGTCGGCATGCTCCTCCTGGAGCGGCTGTCGGATGCCCGGCGCAACGGTCACCGGGTGCTGGCGGTGGTGCGGGGTTCGGCGGTCAA
>NZ_WWHX01000522.1 GCF_009862125.1 Streptomyces sp. SID5910 | reverse complement strand
GGGCGACTTCGACCCGGCGTTCTTCGGCATATCGCCCCGCGAGGCGCTGGCCATGGACCCGCAGCAACGGCTCCTCCTGGAGACCAGCTGGGAGGCCATGGAGCGGGCCGGCATCGCACCGGCCTCGGTGCGCGGTACCAAGGCCGGGGTCTTCGTCGGCACCAACGGTCAGGACTACGTCGAGGCACTGCGCCAGGCGCCGAAGGGCGTTGAGGGCTACCTGGCCACCAGCAGCGCCGCCAGTGTGATGTCCGGCCGCCTCTCCTACACCTTCGGGCTCGAGGGCCCCGCCGTGACGGTGGACACGGCCTGCTCGTCGTCGCTGGTGGCCCTGCACATGGCGGTGCAGTCACTGCGCCAGGGCGAGTGCTCGGTCGCCTTCGCCGGCGGAGCCACCCTGATGACGACACCGGGGCTGTTCGTGGCGTTCAGCCGCCAGCGCGGCCTCGCTCCCGACGGCCG
>NZ_WWHX01000521.1 GCF_009862125.1 Streptomyces sp. SID5910 | reverse complement strand
GGGGGTCAGCGGGTGGAGTAGGGGAGCAGGGCCATCTCGCGGGCGTTCTTGACGGCTGTGGCGATCTGCCGCTGCTGCTGCCGGCTGACCCGGGTGACCCGGCGGCTGCGGATCTTGCCCCGGTCGGAGATGAACTTCCGCAGCAGGTCGGTGTCTTTGTAGTCGATGTACGTGATCTTGGCGGCGTCGAGCGGGTTCGGCCGGTTCTTGCGCGCGAGGGCGGCCTTGGCGGGGCGGGGCATGGGACTTCCTCGGTCGTTCGGTGGGGTGGGTCAGGCGGCGATGTCGAGAAGCTGGTCGAAGCCGGTGGGCCGCGGCCAGGCATCGGGCCCGCAGGCCAGCTCGTCATCCGTGAGCAGGCAGAAGTCCAGCAGGGCGAGCAGCCCCGCGCGGTCCAGGTCGGGAGAGGTGAAGACGAGGTGCTGGCAGCGGTCCCCGTGCTCGGGGTGCCAGTCGAGGGCGGCCGCGGTACGGCGCTCGGCCGGCATCAACTCCCAGGCGGCGTCCGGCAGGGAGGCCATCCACGGGCCGGCGTCCTCCACGCACAGCGCGCCCCCGGCCGCGTCCCAGGCGAGCAGGCTGTCCGGCCGCCGACGGCGAACGGCTCGTGCTGAGCGTCGTACGCCGGAACGTGGCCGCGGTCCTGGGCCACGCGGAGGCGGAGGCCGTGGAACCGGGCCGGGCCTTCCAGGACTTCGGATTCGACTCCCTGACGGCCGTCGAGCTGCGCAACCGGCTCACCACGGTCACCGGTCTGCGCCTGCCCTCCACCCTCGTCTTCGACTACCCGACCCCCGCCGCCCTGGCCCGGCACCTCCACGAGGAACTGACCGGCCAGGAGGACACCGCACGCCCCACCGTTCCCGCCCTCCCCGTCGGTGCCACCGGCGAGGACGACGACCCCGTGGTCATCATCTCCATGGGGTGCCGCTTCCCGGGCGGCGTCGGCACCCCCGAGGAGCTGTGGCACCTGCTCGCCGAGGGCCAGGACGCCATCTCGGGCTTCCCCGAGGGCCGCGGCTGGGACGCGGAAGGACTGTACGACGCGGACGCGGACACGGACGGCAAGAGCTACGTCCGTGAGGGCGGCTTCCTGCATACGGCCGGCGACTTCGACCCGGCTTTCTTCGGCATCTCGCCGCGTGAGGCGCTGGCGATGGACCCGCAGCAGCGGCTGCTGCTGGAGACCAGCTGGGAGACCTTCGAACGCGCCGGCATCGACCCCGCTCACCTGCGGGGCAGCGCCACCGGCGTCTTCGCGGGCCTCATGTACCACGACTACGGCTCCCAGTTGCAGAGCATCCCCGAGGGAGCCGAGGGCTACCTCGCGACAGGCGGGTCCGGGAGCATCGCCTCCGGCCGCATCGCCTACACCTTCGGCCTCGAAGGCCCGGCCGTGACCATCGACACGGCGTGCTCGTCGTCGCTGGTGGCCCTGCACCTCGCGGCCCAGTCGCTGCGCCAGGGCGAGTGCACGCTGGCCCTGGCGGGCGGTGTCACCGTGATGGCCACCCCGGCGACCTTCGTCGAGTTCAGCCGCCAGCGTGGCCTGGCCACGAACGGGCGGTGCAAGCCGTTCGCGGCGGGCGCGGACGGCACGGGCTGGGGCGAGGGCGTGGGCATGCTCCTGCTGGAGCGGCTCTCCGACGCCCGGCGCAACGGGCACCAGGTGCTGGCCGTCGTCCGCGGCTCGGCCGTCAACCAGGACGGCGCGAGCAACGGTCTGACAGCCCCGAACGGTCCCTCGCAGCAGCGGGTCATCCGGGCCGCGTTGGCGAACGCCCGGGTACCGTCCACCGAGGTCGACGTCGTGGAGGCCCACGGCACGGGCACGACGCTCGGCGACCCGATCGAGGCGCAGGCGCTGCTGGCCACCTACGGCCAGGACCG
>NZ_WWHX01000520.1 GCF_009862125.1 Streptomyces sp. SID5910 | reverse complement strand
CCGGGGGGCGGCGGGGCGCTCTGGCCGGGGACCTGGCCGTAGGGCTGCTGACCGGGCTGGCCGTACGGCGCGGGCGCCGGGGCCGGGGGCGGCACCTGGGAGCCGCCGGGCGGGGTGTGCAGGGGCGCGACGATGGTCGGCGCGGCGTGCACGTTGGGCGCGGGTGCCGGGGGCGGCGCGAAGCCCTGCGGGGCGGGAGCGGGGGCCGGAGCCGGTGCGGGGGCGGCTGCCGGGGCGCCGAAGGCCGGGGGCGCCGATGCCTGGGCGGGCGGGGCGAAGCCCGGGGCGGCACCGGCCTGCGGCTGCTGCGCCTGCTGCGGCGCGGGGGCCTCGTCCTCGGCCACCTCGCCGCCGAAGTTCCTCAGCAGTGCGTCGAGCCCGCCGTCGAATCCCTGCCCGACCGCAGCGAAGCGCCACACGTCCTTCAGATAGAAGTCGCCCAGCATCACCGCGCGCTCGGTGGAGAACTCGGACCCGCTGAACGGGTACCGGGCCACCTCTTCGCCGCCCGCGACGATCCGGATGTATCCGGGGCCGGCCTGCGACATCTGCCCGGCGCCGTCGATCGTCGCCGTGAAGGACAGCTTCTGGATCTGCGGCGGGATCCGGTCCAGGGTGACGCGGAAGGACTCCGTGTCACCCGCCTGCGCACCCAGCAGCTGGACGGACTCCTCGGGGGTCTTCGGCTGGTTGAAGAACACGAAGTACCGGTCGTCGGAGAGCCGCTCGTCGGCGTCGAGCCCGAAGCAGCTGATGTCGAAGCTCAGACCGGGGCCGGAGATCTGCACGCCTACGTACAGATCCGTGCCCGCGGTGAGGTCACTGATCCTGGCCTTGTGGCCGCGTTGGAATTCCCTGGCCATGCGTTACGACCGTCCCCCATCCGAATGTGAGTGCGTCGCGCCAGGCTAACGGCAAACCCTGACACCGGACGATGTCGGTACAGAGCCGGTACAGAACCCGGGCCGGCCCGTGTCGGGGCCCTTCCGCGGGCGGGTCACTCGCTCCTGGCGCCGGGCACGTGCGGCAGCCGGTCGGCGGCGACCACACCTTCGAGGTAGCCCCGGGCCCGCTCGGTCCGCGGGTACGCGTCGAGGAGCCGCCAGAAACGGGGACCGTGCCCGGGGACGAGCAGATGGGCCAGCTCGTGGAGGAGCACGTAGTCGACCACGTACTCCGGCATGCCCTGGAGGCGGTGCGACAGGCGGATGCTGCCCTCGGCCGGGGTGCAGGAGCCCCACCGGGTGTTCTGGTTGGTGACCCAGCGCACCGAGGCGGGCCGGGCCCGGCCCTCGAAGTACTGGGCCGACAGCCGTTCGGCGCGCTCGGCCAGCTCGGTGTCGCCGAGGACGCGCTTGCTCTCCTGGGCGGCCAGCTTGTCCAGCATGACGCTCACCCAGCGTCGTTCCTCCGCCTCGGACATCCGGGCGGGGATGAGCACGACGGTGCGGTCGCCCTCGCGGTACGCGGAGACCGTCCGGCGTCGACGGCTGCTCCTGCGGACCTCGATCGCGCTCGCACCCGTGCCGCTGGGCGGCGGACTCGTCGGCGTGCGCTGGGGCGCTCCGGCGCGGTGCAGTGGGTCGGCGGACACGCCCCGACGTTACCCGCTGCACCCGGGGAAGTCCCGGCTCCGGGACGGTTCCGTGCCGATCCGCTCGACGGCTTGCACGACAGCTTGTCCGGCGGCTTGCACGACAGCTTGTACGACAAACACCCACCGCCTGTGGACAACTTTCGACGCTCCACCGCGAATCCGGGCATGCTGGCCTTCGCCGGCGGACGTGTGACCGACCGCACAGCCGTCACACGTCCGGTGACCGCCGGCGCACGGGGACGTACGAGGACTTACGGGGGTTCTGTGATGCATCCGATGGTGAAGCCCGCGCTCAGGCGCGGCTGGCGCGATCTCAACACCGTCCAGTTCGGGATGACGCCGGCGCACTCGCTGACGCTCCGCCCGGTGGACACGGCGACGGGCAGCTTCCTCGAACTGCTCAACGGCACCCGCGGGCCGGCGCTGCTGCGGGAGGAGGGGCGCCGCATGGACCTGCCGGACGGGCATGTCGACCGCCTGGTGGAGCGGCTGGCGGGGGCCGGGCTCCTCGACGACTCCCGGGGCGGCGGGCCGGCCGCCGACGCCCTGCGGGAGAAGAAGGAGGTCCTCGACCGGCTCCGCCCCGACCTCGCGTCCCTGTCCCTGACGACCTCCCGGCCGGGGGACGCGATCCGGCACCTGGCCGCCCGGCGCGCGCTGCGGGTACGGGTGCGGGGCGCGGGCCGGGTGGGCGCGGTGCTGGCCTGCCTGCTGTCGGGGGCCGGCGTCGGCGAGGTCGACGTGCGGGACACCGGACGCGTCGAGCCCTGGGACGTCGCGCCGGGCGGGCTG
>NZ_WWHX01000519.1 GCF_009862125.1 Streptomyces sp. SID5910 | reverse complement strand
GTGCGGCCGGCCGTCTCCGCGTCGGCCTTGGCGCGGGCGAGGTCCGCCGGGAGGCTCATGGCCCACTCGGCGAGCAGCCGCTCGCGGCCGACGAGGACGGCGTGGCCGTCGACGACGCCCTGCACACCGAGCCCGGCGACGTTCGCGAAGTCCTCCGGCGTCGGCAGGGTGCCCAGCCTCTCCAGGGCGCCGTCGGCGACGGCGCGGGCGATCGGGTGCTCGGAGGAGTGCTCCAGCGCACCCGCCAGCCGCAGCACCTGCGACTCCTCGGTGCCGGCGGCGGTGTGCACGGCGAGCAGGGTCATGCGGCCGGTGGTGACGGTGCCGGTCTTGTCCAGGACGA
>NZ_WWHX01000518.1 GCF_009862125.1 Streptomyces sp. SID5910 | reverse complement strand
GCACCCACCCGTGCCGCCCTAGGCGGCACGATTGCCCGCGGATCACGTGGCCGTGGTGCCCGGTGTCAGGGGGTGTGGGTTTCTGATTCGAGCATTTGGCGGGTGGCTTCGCCGTATACGCCCAAGTCGTCCGTGCGGATGCCGCGGGCCCATTGGTAGGTGCTGACCGCGTCCTCCACCTGGGGGTTGTAGGTGCCGTTGATCTCGCCCATGTACAGGTACAGCTGGGCCAGGCGCTGCTGGAGTTCCGTGACCTCCGAGCCGCGGTCGCCGCGTTGCAGCGTGCCGCCACCGCCGTCGTCCTCCCCGTCCTCCTCGGGGGCGAAAGCGGGCGCGCTCGGTGTGGGCGTGGTCGTGGACGTGGTCGGCTCCGGGGAGCGGGACGGGGTCGGTGAGGCCGTCGATGCCGAGGGGGAAGGGGAGGGGGAGGAAGAGGGGGACGGTGACGGGGACGGGCTTGT
>NZ_WWHX01000517.1 GCF_009862125.1 Streptomyces sp. SID5910 | reverse complement strand
GCCGGCCCGCCCGGGTCTCCGGACGGATCGCCCCGCCGGGCGGCAGGCCCGCCGGCACCCCACCCGTTCCCCGCCCGGACGGGCCCCGCGTCACCCTCCGCCACCCCCCGTTCGCGCCCGGCGAGCCTCAGGGCGTCGTCCGGGTCGCCTTGCTCACGGGCGGATAACAAGGTGGACAGAAGGGGTTTTCAGGCAGGTCTACGCGCGTTAATCTGCGGCGAAGCCAGCGCCGAAGCCGAAACCGTACGGCGCTTGTACGACAGGAGCTCCACAATGCGCCGGATTTCCCGGATCACGGTCGCAGGCGCAGCGACCGCCTCCCTGGCCCTCGCCCTCGCCGCCTGCGGTGGTACCTCGACCTCCTCCGGGTCGTCGGACTCGAAGGGCGACAAGGGTCTCGCCATCGCCTACGACGTCGGCGGCAAGGGCGACCAGTCCTTCAACGACGCCGC
>NZ_WWHX01000516.1 GCF_009862125.1 Streptomyces sp. SID5910 | reverse complement strand
TTCCCGGCGGCCGATCATGCACAACTGGGCCTCGCGCAAGGCGTCGGCCGGTGCCAGCCCCTGTCCCCGCACGAAGTGGTGGAACAGGAACATCAGCACGGAGGTCGCCGCGTCCGGCACGCTCCACGTCGCGCTCACCACCGAACGGACCCGCCCGGCCAGCAGCGTGGTGCTCAGACTGAACGCCTCGTCGTGTCCCCGCCCGGACCGCCCGGTGCTGCACGCGGCCAGCACGGCGAGCGCGATGTCCCGCCCGGACCCCTGCACCAGGACGTCCAGCACCCGCTCGGCGGCCAGATGCTCCCCCTGGTGCAGCAACAGGTAAGAACTGTCGCCGGGTTGCGTGCTCTCCTCGACGATGCCGTGGCACGCCAGATGCACCACGGGACCGCCGTCCGGATCGGCGAACCAGCGCAGCACCTCCTCGCCGGTCCCGCTCCCGTGGGTCCCGGGACCGCCGTCGGGCATCCGCCCCACATAGCGCGCCCGCGGATAGAAGCAGTCGCTGACCGCCAGGGCCTCCAGCCGCGCCGCCGGCAGCTCCCGGGCGGCGCCCGCCGTGTCGGGGTCGCCGACCACCAGCCCGCCGTCGGTCAGCGGAACGGGACCGAGCCGGGCCGTCTCGCACAGCAGCCGCGCGGACGGAGCGTACGAGAACACCGCGCGCTCCATCGCGTACCGCCACGTGCCGTCCGCCCCACGGGTCCGCGCCGCGTGCCACGGCACCCGGGCCAGCTCCCGTACCGGGATGAGGACCAGGCGGGCCGGCCGGTCGCGGGGCAGTTCCAGCCGGCTGTCGTCGAGGAGGGGGCCGATCGCCGCGTCCCAGGCCCACTCGCAGATGCCCTCCAGCACCCGCGGCACCTTGATCCGGGCGTCCCGCGAGGCGGTGTCGCGGTCGGCCGCGTCGCGTGCCGCCATGCCCGGGGCCGCGTCGGTGAGGAAGCCGTCGAGGGCGGCGGCCCCGGACTTGTTCAGCAGGGGCAGCCGCAGCCAGAGCGCGGGCGCACCGGCGGGGACGACGACCGCCGCCCCGTCGACATCGTCGCCCGGCATCAGGTAGACGAGCGCGTCGGCCCCGAGCGCCCGCAACGCCGCCCGCCGCTCGTGGGCGTCGGGCGGGTCGAGCAGCCGCGAGGTGCCTTCGCCGGGGCCGGCCGCGGGCGTACCGTCGTCCCGCAGGGGCACACCGGC
>NZ_WWHX01000515.1 GCF_009862125.1 Streptomyces sp. SID5910 | reverse complement strand
CGGCGGGACGGACGGGCCGCGCGGGTCCGGGCACACGGCGGCGCGGCGGTTCCCTGTCGGACACTTCCGTCACCTGCCGGGAGTCGGGGTCGGGGTGGCTGCGCCCGCCGGGGCGGGCCGTCCGGTCAGCGCCTCCGGGGCGAGGACCAGCGGGAGGGCGGCGGCCGGCGCCGGGCTGGGCGAGCCCTTGACGGTGCCGTCGGGGGCGAGGAAGGCGGGGTCTCCGCCGGGCACCATGCCGAGTTCGCGGGCGCGGTACTGGAGGGCCTGCGGAGCGGAGTAGGAGTCGATGTCCCGCTGGAGCGCCTGTTCCTCGTCGGTGAGGCTCTTCGTCTGCTGTTCGAGGTCGTCCAGCTGGAACGAGCCCTCGCTCAGGGCGGAGTTGAGGACCAGGAGCCCGATCAGGCCGCCGCCCAGCAGAAGGACGACGAGGAGGACGAAGGGCGCCCGGGCGGCCCGGCGTGCGCCGCCCGGCGGAAGCAACCGGGCGAGCCGGGCGGCCCTGCCCTTCAGCTGAGGTTTCCCGCTCACTCGCCCTCCCCTCGGCCCGGGTGGCCCACCCGGGCCCGCCTGCCCTGCCTCACTCGTTTCACCCGACGGACTCCCTGACCCGCTCGGCTCCGCGCAGCCGGGCCGGCGCCGCCCGCCGGTTCTCCGCGATCTCCTCCTCGGTGGGAAGTTCGGCACCGCGCGTGAGCAGCTTGAGCCGGGGCTCGTAGCGTTCGGGGATCACCGGCAGTCCGGGCGGCGCGGTGTTGGCGGCGCCGGCCGCGAGCACCTGCTTCACCAGCCGGTCCTCCAGGGAGTGGTACGACAGCACGGCGATCCGTCCGCCCACGGCGAGCGCCTCGACGGCGGCCGGGATCGCCCGTTCCAGGACGGACAGTTCGCCGTTGACCTCGATGCGCAGGGCCTGGAAGGTGCGCTTGGCCGGGTTGCCCCCGGTGCGCTTGGCGGCCTGCGGCAGCGCGGCGCGGATCAGCTCCACCAGCCGGGCGCTGTTGCCGAACGGCTCCTTCTCGCGCTCCCGCACGATCGCGGAGACGATCCGCTTGGCCTGCTTCTCCTCGCCGTAGGCCCGGAGGATGCGGACGAGCTCGCCCGGCGGGTAGGTGTTGAGGACCTCGGCCGCGCTCATGCCGGTCGTCTGGTCCATGCGCATGTCGAGCGGGGCGTCCTGGGCGTAGGCGAAGCCCCGGTCGGCCTCGTCGAGCTGCATGGAGGAGACGCCGAGGTCGAACAGCACGCCCTGCACGCGGGGGACGCCGAGGCGGTCGAGGACGTCGGGCAGCTCGTCGTAGACGGCGTGCACGAGGGTGGCGCGCTCCCCGTACGGGGCGAGGCGCTCGCCGGACAGGCGCAGGGCCTCCTTGTCCCGGTCGAGGGCGACGAGCCGGGCCTCGGGGAAGCGGTCGAGCAGCGCCTGGCTGTGCCCGCCGAGGA
>NZ_WWHX01000514.1 GCF_009862125.1 Streptomyces sp. SID5910 | reverse complement strand
GTGGACAGCGCGGCGTGCGCGGCCCGCCGTTCCGGCGCCGGCGCCTCGGCGTACAGCGCGGCCGAGATCAGCGGATGCGCGAACCGTACGGCCGGGCCCTCCGGGTCGGTCGCCAGCAGGCCCAGCTCGGCCGCCTGCGCGGTCTCGGCCTCGGCGTCGGCCCGGCCCGCCGCGTGCAGCAGGGCCGGGGTGGGCCGGGCGCCCGCGCTGGCCACCAGCAGGGTGCGGCGGGCCTCCTCCGACAGCATCTCCAGGCGGCTGAGCACCAGCGCGCGCAGCGAGGTCGGCACCGGCAGCGGCTCGCCCGGCCGGGGCGGGGTGGGGCTCTCGGCCAGGGCGCGGCCCAGTTCCAGCGCGAACAGCGGGTTGCCGCCGCTGGTGCGGTGGATGTCGCGGACCGTGGAACGGGGCAGGCCGGAGTAACCGCGCTGGTCGAGCAGCGCCGACACCTGGGCGCGGGTCAGCGGCTCCAGGCGCACCGCCCGGGTGTCCGGCGGCGAGGCGCGCAGATGGCGGTCGTACTCCTGCCCGTACTCCTGACCGTCGGTCCGCACCGCGCACAGCAGCCGTACGGGGGTGTCGCCCAGGCGGCGGGCGGCGAAGCCGAGCAGCTCGGTGCTGGCCGGGTCCAGCCACTGGAGGTCGTCGGCGACGACGAGGACGGGGCCCCCGGCGGCGAGGGCGCGCAGCGCGGACAGCACGGCCAGGCGCAGCGCGAGCCCGTCCCGCTGGAGCGTGGACTCGCCGCGGCCGGTGAGGGCCGACTCCAGCGCGGTGCGCTGCGCGGCGGGCAGGGCGCCGGACACCTGGTCCAGCACGGGGCCGAGGAGGTCGGCGAGGGCGAGGAAGGGGAGATGGGATTCGGACTCCGTGGCCGAGCAGCGCAAGACGGTGCGGGCCGTGCGGGCATATTCGGCGGCCAGTGTCCGCAGGACGGCCGACTTTCCAATTCCGGCGGGGCCGTGCAGAAGCACACTGCCCCCACGGGTGAGCTGCTCACGCGCCGCGCCGAGGGGTGCCTCCCGCCCGATGACCAGCTCGGAGCGGCCCCCGGCAGGCTCCGTGAAGTCCCGTGGCACGGTGACCGCTCCCCTCGCGTGTCGTGTCCCGGCCAATATTAGGCATCGGCGCAATGAATTACGGGGGACCGAGGAGGTGAGGGAAATAACAAGCCGATGAACCCAGAATACAAAGCCGCTCACACCAGCCCCGCCAGGGGCGCGGGGAACTGCGCGCCCAGCCACGACGACGCCGCACCCGAACAACCACACCAGCCCCCGCACACGGCCCCCGGGGCACTCGCAACCAAGACGTCCACACCAGCCCCGCCAGGGGCGCGGGGAACTGCGCGC
>NZ_WWHX01000513.1 GCF_009862125.1 Streptomyces sp. SID5910 | reverse complement strand
GCGGGTGTCGGTGCGGGCGTGGGTTTGGCGGTGGTCCGGCGTTGCCGTTGCGGGGTGGGTCGTGGGGCCCGGCGCTGCCGGGTGCCGCCGCGCCCACCCGTGCCGCCCCAGCGGCACGATTGCCCGCGGCTGGAGCGGCTGGAGCGGCTGGGTGGGCGGTGGGTCAGGCTGTGGTGGTCAGTTCGTAGCCTGCCTCTTCGATTGCTGCGCGGATCGTCTCCTCGGCGAGAGGGGTCGTGGAGGTGACCGTGACCTCGCCGGTCGTGGCGACCGCCTTGACCGCGGTGACGCCCGTCAGCGCGGAGATCTCCTCGGTGACCGCGCCCTCGCAGTGGCCGCACGTCATGCCGGACACCTTGTAGACGGTGGTGACGCCAGAGTGGCAGGAGCCGTCGGTGGTGCAGCAGGAGCCGGAGTTCTTCTGGTCGGCGGTCATGGCGTCCCCCTCGGGGTTGTCGGCAGGTGGGCAGCACGGGAGGCGCGCTTCTCGCAGCGCCTCCCGACACCGCCCACTCTATACCCCTAGGGGGTACCTGCGCGCCCGTGGTCGGTGCACAGCGCCCAGATGATGAAGACACCCACGCCGATCGAGATGATCGCCCAGATCGGGGTGTACGGCAGCCACATGAACTGGAGGATCACGAAGAGCGCGACGAGCCCGACGCCGAGCCCCCGCGCCCAGGCGGCGCCCTTGAGGACGCCCCAGCCGGTGACGGCGACGAGGACGCCGAGGATCAGGTGGATCCAGCCCCAGGCGGTGAGGTTGAACTCGAAGACGTAGTCACCGACGGACGCGTAGACGTCGTCCTTGGCGATCGCGGCGATGCCGTTGAAGATGCCGAAGATGCCCTCGATCATCATCAGCACACCGGCGAAGACGACACCGCCGGAGGCCCAGGCACTGCGGCTGTCTTCGGACCGGCCTCCGGTGCTGTGAGTGGCGTTGGCCATGGTCGTTCTCCGTCCCTCGGAATCCACGATGCGCGGGGGACTTCGAGTGTTCGCCCGTGCCCGGGCGAGGGCGAGCGGGATGGGCCGTCCGGGTGACCGCACCGGCGCGTGCCCGGCATGGAGACGGGGAGAAAGACTGCCGGAAGTCGGCAATGCGGCGAAGGCGTGCCGGTCGGCAGGATGGAGCCAAGGGGAGCGCGTGGGACGGCTCCGATGCCGGGCACCGGCAGGTGCCCCGTCGGAGCCCGGACGCGCCGTCGCCCTCACGGGCGGATGACGGGCGGGGATCAGGGGGGTACGGCATGCGGGCGTTCGTCGAAACCGCCACGGGGATTGCCGCAGGCCCCCGCACCGTCGCTCCGCGAGCCGCCGCCGGTTCCCACCACGCCGGCCGAGCCGTGGACGCCGGCCCCATGGCCGCGGGCCCTATGGTCGCTGACGCCATGGCCGGGGATCCTATGGCTGCCGCCCCCACACCCACCGCCCCCACGCCCCCCGCCCCGCTGCCGGCGGCCCCCGCCGGGCCCGGCGCGGTCG
>NZ_WWHX01000512.1 GCF_009862125.1 Streptomyces sp. SID5910 | reverse complement strand
GGCAGCCACGCCTGGGAGTGGGTCGCGGGGACCTGACCCCGCACACCTGTCCGTATCACGGAAACGTGCCTGTAGGCGGCACGTACTTCCCTAGGCTGCGGCCATGACCGTGACCCAGGACCCCGCTCTCGCCGCCCCCGCCGTATCCGCCGCCGACGGATCCCTGCCGCCGCTCGCCGCGCGGACCCGGTCGATCGGCGGTTCGCCGGTACGGGACATCCTCGCCGTCACCGCCCGCCCCGAGGTGATCAACTTCGCGGGCGGGCTGCCGGCGCCCTCGCTGTTCGACGCGGAGGGCATCGCCGCCGCGTACCGGGCCGTCCTCGCCGAGGAGCCCGCGCAGGCCCTCCAGTACTCCACCACCGAGGGCGTGCCAGCGCTGCGGGCCGCGCTCGCCGCCCGCACCTCGGTCCGCGGACTGGCCACCGACGCGGACGACGTCCTCGTCACCACCGGCTCGCAGCAGGCGCTGTCGCTGCTCGCCACCGCCCTGATCGAACCCGGCGACACGGTGCTCGTCGAGAGCCCCTGCTACCTGGCCGCGCTCCAGGCGTTCGGCTTCGCGGGCGCCCGCGTGATCGCCGTGCCCGGGGACGAGGACGGCATCGACCCGGCGGCGCTGGAGGAGCTGGTGGTGCGCGAGCGGCCCAAGCTGCTCTACACCGTGCCCACCTTCTCCAACCCGACCGGCCGCACCATGCCCGCCGCCCGCCGTGCCGCCGTCGCCGAGGTCGCCGGACGCTGCGGGGTGTGGATCGTCGAGGACGACCCGTACGGGGAGCTGCGCTTCGAGGGCGAGCGGGTGCCGTGGATCGCCTCCTACGAGGGGGCCCGGGACCGCACCGTGCTGCTGGGCTCGTTCTCCAAGGTGATGGCACCCGGCCTGCGCCTGGGCTGGCTGCGGGCGCCCGCCGAGCTGCGCCGGGCGTGCGCGGTCGCCAAGCAGGCCGCCGACCTGCACACCCCGACCGTCAACCAGCTCGCCGCCGCCCGCTATCTGGCCGACAACGACCTGGACGCCCACGTCGCCCGGGTCGCCGCCGTCTACGGGGAGCGCCGGGACGCGATGCTCGCGGGGCTGGCGTCCGCGCTGCCGGCGGGGTCGGAGTGGACCCGTCCCGAGGGCGGCATGTTCGTGTGGGCGCGACTGCCGGAGCGGTACGACACCACGGCCCTGCTGCCCGAGGTGGTCCGGCACGACGTGGCGTACGTGCCCGGCGCCCCCTTCCACGCCGGCGAGCCCGACCGCGCCACGCTGCGGCTGTGCTTCGTCACGCAGACACCGGACGAGATCGCGGAGGGGCTGCGCAGGCTGGGGCAGGGGCTGGCCGGGGTGCGTCCGGCGGTCTAGGACCAATTGCGGAGGGCGAGGGCGCCGTCGCCGCACGTACGGTGAGGGCATGTCTGAGAGTGCGCGGACGGCGACACCCTTCTCCCTGGACGCCTACCTCGAGCGCATCGGCTGGGAGGGCGGGCGGCAGCCCGACGTGGCCACCTTGCGCGGCGTGCAGCTCGCCCACCTGAGGGCCGTCCCGTTCGAGAACCTCGACGCCCTGGGCGGCCGGGCCCCCTCCCTCGACCTCTCCGACCTGACGGCCAAGCTGGTGCACGGCCGGCGGCGCGGGGGCTACTGCTATGAGCACAACACCCTGTTCGCGGCGGCCCTGGAGGCGCTCGGCGTCCGGGTGACCCGGCTGACCGCGCGGGTCGTCGTCGGCGCCGACCGGTTCGAGGACCGGCCCCGCACTCACATGGCCCTGCTGGCCGAGGTGCCCGGCGACCCGCTGCCCTACCTGGCCGACGTCGGCTTCGGTGCCGTCGGGTCCTTGCTGGAACCGGTGCCGCTGATCGCGGCC
>NZ_WWHX01000511.1 GCF_009862125.1 Streptomyces sp. SID5910 | reverse complement strand
CGGTGGTGTGCGCCGGGTGGGGAGCGGCGGGAGCGGGAGCCGTGGAGGTGGGAGCCGTGGCGGCAGGGGCGGTAGCCGGAGGCGGGGTCTGCGGGGGCGGGGCCTGCTCGGGCGCGGCTGCCGTGTCCTCCGGGGCGGGGTAGAGGTCCGCAAGCTGATTCAGCAGCCGTGCGTAGGCCTCGCGCTCCGGACCGCGCGGCTCGGTCGGCTTCCTGGCCGACTCCCAGCCGGAGACCGTGGCCCGGCGCACCTTCAGCGCGGCAGCGACCTCGTCCAGCGTCAGACCATGCGCGACACGCAGCCGCTTACGCTCCTCCGCCGGCGGCAGCGCCGAGCGGGACGCGACCAGGGCATCGACCGCATCGAACAACTCGGACATGCAGCACCTCCTGGCAGAACTTTATCCCCATGGACCGTACGGAACGCGTACCTGTGACGTACGGACCGCGTACCCAAGATGCCCGCCCTTGTGGGGCTGACGAGTGTCCCCGGACTCGCCAAGTGTTGCCAAGGCCGGTGCGCCTGTTGCCGGGCGATGGTGTCTGCAGGGGCCGTTTGTGCGGGGACCAGGTGGTGCGGCGGACGGTGTTCGACGGGGTTTCTCGGACGGTCGGAGTTCTCGGACGGTTTTCGAGCGGTCCTGAACCGCGCCAGCCGGGGCCGGGGCTCGCAGCGCTGCGGGCCTGCGGACCTGCTGATCTCACCCCCGCCGCGTACCCGCGGAGCTGCACCGGCGGGCCGCGGCTGGCACCAGTGGCAGGCACAGATTCCCGGCGACGGCGGGGGCGGGGGGCGGGGGCATTTCCTCGCGCCAGCCACGCAGGGAGGTACGGCGGCCGGGCCGGCCGGGTGATCGGGACAGCGCCGGCCGAGGGCGGCCGGGCGATCCTGGGGCTGGCCCACGACGTGTGCCCGGACGCGGCGACGCGGACCGAGGCGGAGTCGCGGCTGACGGAGATCGCGTGGTGACCCGGGCCGGCGGCGGTGGTGGTCGAGCGGGAGCCCTGACGGCCGGTGAGCAGCGGGTGGCGGCGCCGGCGGCGCGCGGGCTGGCCGACCGGCGGATCGCGGCGCGGTCGCTGCCGTCGGTCAGTACGGGCAGCGGCTGACGCGGACCCACCGGAAGCTGCGCGTCCGGGGCCGGCAGGGCTACCGGCGGCCCTCGCACAGGGAACGCGGGCGGACACGGTCCTCGGCTGAGAGCTCGAACCCCCCTGTAATTGGGGCAGTTGGAGCCGGTCAGGGGTGCTTGAATGAGCGGTGCCGGCACGGTAACCAACCGCAGGGAGCGAGCACCGCGATGCGAAAGTCGTTCTACGCAGCGCACATATACATGATCATCGGGGTGGTCTCGGGGCTGTTCTACCGGGAGTTCACCAAGATCAACGACTTCACCGGAGACACGCAGCTGTCAGTGATGCACACGCACCTGCTCACGCTGGGCATGTTCGGTTTCCTGATCGTGCTGGGTCTCGACAAGCAGTTCGGACTCTCCCCGTCGAAGCTGTTCACGAACTTCTTCTGGCTCTACAACGCAGGCATCGCGGTGACCGTGGGCATGATGGGCGTACACGGCTGCCTGACAGTACTCGGACACGAGATGCCGGAGGCCCTGTCACTGATCGCGGGCCTGGGACACATCCTGCTGACAGTCGGACTCATCCTGCTGTTCACCCTGCTGGGCAAGCGGCTGAAGGAACCAGCTCCCCGGCAGCAGCCGCCCACCGGAGAACCGGAGCACGCCAAGACCACGGTCTGAACCCACCCGCCCACCCCACTCCCCCGCGACTGCCGGGCAGACCGGCGGGGCTGGCGAGCCAGCCGGCCAGCAGCGCCAGGCCTGCGCCACTCACACCGCATCGAGGCCGCCCACGCCGACCAGGGCCGCCACGCCCTACCAAACACTCCCCCACCACCTGGGCGAGCAGCCGGGCACCCCAGCCCGCGGCCCGCAGGACGACGGCTTCCTCGGTCTCCGCAAAGGCCTCGGCCGGCGGGGCGGGTACGAAAGGGGACCTCGGCCTCGCCGCCGGTGTCGAGGCCGAGCAGGGCCAAGCAGAAGACGAGTGAGCGGGACGCAAAGCCGACACAGGCGCAGGCGAGTTCACGCAGCGCCTCCCGCGGGTCGCCGGTGCACTGGCGGCGACGGCGCGCAGGACGGCGGCGAGTCCGGCAAGCCTTCCAGCACCACCCCACAGATGACGGCGTCCTTGTTCTTGAAGCACTGGGTAGAGCACGGGCTGGCTGTACTCGCGCAGGCGGCGGCAGCCGGGGGTTCCATCCGCGGGGGTGGCGCGGCGCGGCCGGTCCGGTCGGTCCGGGATGCCCCGAGCAGCGCCCGGCCGTCTTCGACCTCCCCCGGAGGGGGGCTGCCGTTCGAGCTGGACCGGGGGGGGTGCGTGGCGCGGTGGACGCCGCCGCCTGCCGGGCCGGTGTCCCGCACAGCACCATCGTGCCAGCCGCCGGCCCACCGTCCGTGGGCCGGCGCTGCGGGTGCGAGAAGCTGCTCGTGGGGGCGGAGCTGCCGCACACGCCGCCGGCCGCGCCGCCGCACACTCGTGCCGTGCACGGTGACGCACCCGGTGCACTGCGCGCTGGAGGGCACCGCCGACCACTTCCTGCACGACGTCGCCTGCACACGCTGGGCGCCGGGCCTGGCCGACGCCGGCACGGTCAAGGACGCTGTCGCCCCTGCACTGGGCACGAGCGGCCGGGGCCGGTGCGGGTGGTGTTCGCCGCGCACGACGAGCTGCTTGCGCCGGCCGCCGGGACCGGCGCACCGTCCGCGCGCCCGCACCACGGACACCCGGGCGGTACCGAGGCGGACGCGGCGCTGACGCTGATACGCGGGGCGTGAACAGCCACGGCCGTGCCGGGACTTCAGGGTGCCGGCGGCCGGGGTGGCCGCGCAGCTGCCCTACGGCGTGAAGCACACCCACCGCAGCGCCTGCAGCCTGCAGCCTGCAGGGCAGCCAGGGGCGGCTGCGTCGGAAGCGAGCCTCCCCCCCCTGGCGAGCACACGCCGGTGCTGAGGTGGCACGCGCGCAGACGGTGCGCGAGACCGCCCTGCGGCCGAACCGGCACTTCAACAGCATCGCCGGCGTCTTCGCCCAGGCCGTGCCGGACGGTGGGGGGCTTCGCCACACACACGCGCGACATCGCGCGACATCCTGGAGCACGCGGCGCCGGTGGAGGTGGAGCGGGCGGCAACCTGCTGAGCGTGCGTCAATGCCTGCCCGGTCACGGGTTCGTCCCAGCGGGCGACTCCCGCGCGTGCGGCCGGCGGCGCCGGGGGCGGCGGGCCGCAGACGGTGTGCCGCGGCGCGAACGGGGCCCACCGGTGCCGTGCGCAGGGCCGTTGTATGTAACAGGCATGTTCTGGCGGGCAGGTGGGCGGAACGCATCGGCGGGCCAGGCCGGTCTGGAAGGGCAGAGACGCCCACCCCCGGGCCCGCTTGGGGACGGGCGGCAGGCACCTGACACCGAGACCGAGGAAGAATTCGATGCGCGTTCGCAAGCTCACCTTCGCCGCCCTGGCCGTCGCCGCGGGTCTGTCACTCACGGCCTGCAACGGCGACGACGGCACGGCCCAGGACGCCGCACCCTCCACGGCCCCGTCGACGTCGGCGTCCTCGGGTGGCGGTGCGGGTTCGGCCGGTGCCGGACAGGACAGCGCCGGGAACACCTCCGGCTCCCAGGGCAGCGAGGACTCCGCCGAGGCCGGGGCGGGCAAGTGCCGCACCGACGAACTGGACATCACCGCCACGGACAGCACCATCGACGGCGACAGCGAAGGCTCGGTCGCGGTCACCTTCACCAACGGCGGCGGCCGGGACTGCACCCTGTCCGGATACGCGGGCGTCGACCTGAAGACCAACGCGGGCGACCTGTCCGCCCAGCGCAGCGGCCAGACGGCCGACCCGATCGTCCTGAAGGACGGCGAGTCGGTGTCGTTCACCGTCAGCTACCCGGTCAACGACTCGGGCGGCTCCGGCGTCCGCGTCACCGCGCTGGTGGTGACCCCGCCGAACGAGACGAAGTCGGTTTCCGTGGAGTGGCCGGGCGCCGCCACCCTGCCGGTCACCGAGGGCGGCGGCTCCCCGGTCCGCGTCGGCCCGATGGGCAGCGCCGGCCAGGGCGGGCAGAGCTGACGGCAGACACCCCTACGCGTTGTGGAGCGCGTAGAAGTCGACGCGCAGCCGGTGGAACATGCCGCCCTTGCCGGGCCGGCCCCCGTGCTCGGCCGGCAGGCCGCCGGCCACCCGTCCGGCATCGAGGGTGTAAGGCCAGCCGGCGCCCGGTCGCCGCGGCGCCGAAGAAGGTGCCCCGGTGGGTGCCGGAGCACGCGAAGCGGCCGGCGATCCGGTCGCCGTCGACGATCACGTCGTGGGCGACGCCTCGTCGGGGAACGTGTCGAAGATCTGTGGGAGGTCGTCCTGGACCGTTCCTCCGTGCGCGGCGCCCTCCGGTGACCGGCACGGGCACGGGCGCCTGCTCCTGCCACCCGGCCCGCTCACGCCGGTCCCGAACGACTGCGACATCACCGCCAGAAAGACCGAACCCTCCCCTGCCTGGGACAATCCCCCGTACCCGGCACCCCCGCGTGCAAAGGCGCGGCGGTCACCGGGCGCACTATGGAGGTGACGCCCGCGCCGCGGGCGCGCGCCGCACACCGGCTCGTCCTCGGCGGCCACAGCAAGGTACAGATCTCGTCATGACCCACACACGCATGCTCGTCACCGGCGGCGCGGGCTTCATCGGTTCGCACTACGTACGCCGGCTGCTGGGCGCCGGCGGGCCGGGTGACGTGAGCATCACCGTGCTCGACAAACTCACCTACGCCGGCAACCCGACCAACCTCGATCCGGTCCGCGCGCATCCCGGTTTCCGGTTCGTGCACGGCGACATCTGCGACCGGGACCTGGTGACGGACCTGGTGGCCGGACACGACCAGATCGTGCACTTCGCCGCGGAGTCCCACGTGGACCGCTCCATCACCGGCGCGGCCGCGTTCGTCACCACCAACGTGCTGGGCACCCAGACCCTGCTCGACGCGGCCCTGCACCGGCCCGCCACCCGGGCACGGTTCCTGCACGTGTCCACCGACGAGGTGTACGGATCGCTCGCGCAGGGCTCATGGCCGGAGAACCACCCGCTGCGGCCCACCTCACCCTACGCAGCGTCAAAAGCGTCCTCGGACCTGATGGCACTCTCCTACCACCGCACCTTCGGCCTGGACGTGCGGGTCACCCGCTGCTCCAACAACTACGGCCCTCATCAGTTCCCGGAGAAAGTCATCCCGCTGTTCATCACCCACCTCCTCGACGGGCGCAAAGTGCCGCTGTACGGCCAGGGCTTCTTGAACGTGCGCGACTGGCTGCACATCGACGACCACGTCCAGGGCCTGGAACTGGTGCGCACGAAGGGCCGGGCCGGTGAGGTGTACAACATCGGCGGCGGCACCGAGCTCAGCAACAGGGAACTGACAACACTGCTGCTGGAGTTGGCCGGGGCGGGCTGGGAGAGCGTGGAGCATGTGCCCGACCGGCCCGGACACGACCTGCGCTACTCCGTGGACCACACCAAGATCGCCACCGAACTCGGCTACCGACCGCGCAAGGACTTCACCGAAGGGCTGACGGAGACGTTCGCCTGGTACCGCGACCACCGCGACTGGTGGGAACCGTTGAAGGCACACGCCGCCCTGTGACACCCGCCCTCCTTCCTGCGAGACCGGACCCTCATGGCCACTGACCAGGTACGAACCGGCCCGGCGCCGGCCGGGCCAAGGATGCCGGCCGACGCGGTGGCGGCCACCGTGGCGGCAGCGTCGCAGCTGCCCTACACCCCGCGTTCACCATCGGCAGTCAGCTGACCGAGCCCATGCGTACCGTCCTGGGCCTGACCCGCAGGCAGGCGGCAGCCCGCGCCGAGGAACTGCAGCGCATGGTCGAGATCCGCGACCCCGACCACGTCGCCCGCCGCTACCCGCACGAGATCTCCGGCGGCATGGCCCAGCGCGTCCTGATCGTCGGCGCCATGTCCTGCGACCCGGAGCTCCTCATCGCCGACGAACCCACCACCGCCCTCGACGTCCGCGTCCAGGCCGAGATACTCGACCTGCTGCGCCGACTCCAGCGGGAGCGTTCCCTCGGCGTTCTCCTCGTCACCCACAACCTCGGTGTCGTCGCCGACCTGTGCGACCGCGTGGCCGTCATGAGCGACAGCACCATCGTCGAAACCGGTGACACACCCGCCCTGCTCGGCGCGCCGAAGCACCCCTACACCCGGAAGCTGCTCGACGCCGTTCTGGACGACGCTCCCGGCCGGCCCGCATGGCAGCCGGCCTCACGCGAGGAGCCACGTCCGATGAACACCACCGCTTCCCTGGGCCCCCGGCGCGCCGCGATCGACGACGTCCTGCTCGCCTGCCGCGGCCTCCGCGTCTCCTTCCCCGGCAAGGGCCGGCGCGCCGCGCGCACCAAGGTCCTGAACGGCGTCGACCTCGACATCCGTCCCGCCGAAACCCTGGGCCTCGTCGGCGAATCGGGCTCCGGCAAGACCACGATCGGCCGGGCCGTCCTCGGCCTCGTCCCCCTGGCTTCCGGCACGATCCATCTCGGCGGGCAGCGCATCGACACCGCGGGCCGCGCCCGGCGCCGCACCCTGAGCCGAGACCTCCAGGTGATCTTCCAGGACCCCTACACCTCGCTGAACCCCGCGCATACCATCGGCGACACCCTCGCGGAGCCGCTCACCGCCCACGGTCACACGTCCACCGAGGCCCGCGCCCGCATCCGCGAACTGCTGGGACGCGTCCACCTACCCGAAAACGCCGCCCACCGACTGCCCCGGGAGTTCTCCGGGGGACAGCGCCAGCGCATCGCAATCGCTCGCGCCCTGGCCCTCGGCCCCCGCCTCATCGTGTGCGACGAGCCAGTCTCGGCCCTCGACCTCACCACCCAGCGCTCCATCATGGACCTGCTCCTGGAGATCCAGGACACGACCGTCGTCGCCTACCTCTTCATCTCCCACGACCTGTCCGTTGTCCGTTGCATGAGCCACCGAGTCAGCGTCCTGCACCACGGCGACATCGTCGAGACGGGGCCCGCGGAGCACATCACCCGCGTCCCGCAGCATCCGTACACACGCGAACTCCTGCTCGCGGCACCCGTCGTGGACGTGGCCGAACAGCGACGCCGCAGGACCCGACGTACGACGGCCACACAGGATGCGCGGCACGCCCGGACGAGGAAGTAACCCACCGGACCGGACCCACCGGCCGACACCCTCTCTCCTAAAGCGGGTGTACGGCTTCGGTGGCCTTGGCCTTGACCTGTCCCGTCAGCTCTGCCGCCTTCGCGGACGGTTGTTCCTTGGCCTGAGCTGCCTTCTCCTGGGCGCGGGCGCCTGGGTCCCTCCCCTTGGCGGAGGAACACCCGTCCGCGAGCACTGACACAACCCGCTCACAAGATCACCCTGCGCAGCAGGCGCGGCAGCCGGTGTGCTGACCATGCGCCGATGGCGCCGAGGGCGGCGCCGGCGACGACGTCGCTGGGATAGTGCGCGCCCGCATGCACCCGTTGCACAGCCACCGCCGCGGCCGGCAGCGCGCACACCGCGCCGGCCGCCGGCCACACCACCGCGACCGCTGTGGTGAAACCGAACGCGGCCGCGGTATGCCCGGACGGAAACGACGAGGAGTCGGGGCGGTCGTCAACGTCGTCGTGCGGAATGAATTCCCTGGGCGGGCGCCGCCGCTCGCACAGCGGCTTGACCACTGCGTTCGACAGAACTTCGGAAACCGCCATCGCGGACAGTCCTGCCAGCGCGGCCTGCTTGCCCCGCGTCCCGCCCACCGCTGCCATGGCCAGGGCGGCGCCCCACCACAGCTTGGTCCTCTCCGCCGCTTCCTCCACCACCGGCACGCACCTGCGCACCCACCCGGGCCGCCATGCGGCCACCCGCCGCAACGGGCCACGCTCCACCCGGCACAGTTCTGCTTCCACGTTCATGACCTGCCAAGTCACCCGTCCAGGCCGGATCAATCCGTGCATGTACGGCCGCACGGTCACTGTTGGGCTTCACGCATGTCCTGCTCGTCCCAGGCGCGGGTGTCGCGCGGCGGTACGTAGGGCTCCTCCTCGGGGTTCATGCCGCCGGCGATCGCACGTTGGCGTGCCATCTCCGCGTCGAACTCGAGACCCAGCAGGATCGCGATGTTGCTGACCCACAACCACACCAGAAAGACGATCACCCCGGCCAACGTGCCGTAGGTCTTGTTGTAGGTGGAGAAGTTGGCGACGTAGAAGGCGAACGCGGCCGACGCGAGCATCCAGATGAGCAACGCGACCACACTGCCCGGGCTGACCCACCT
>NZ_WWHX01000052.1 GCF_009862125.1 Streptomyces sp. SID5910 | reverse complement strand
GGTGTGATGAAGATGGTGCTGGCGATGCGGCACGGGGTGCTGCCGCGGACGTTGCATGTTGATGAGCCTTCGCCGCAGGTGGAGTGGTCGGCCGGGGCCGTTGAGCTGCTGACGGAGTCGGTCGAGTGGCCGGAGGCTGCTGAGCCGCGCCGGGCGGGTGTGTCGTCCTTCGGTATCAGCGGCACGAACGCGCACGTCATCCTGGAGCAGGCTCCGGCTGTCGAGGAGACGCCGGCTGTGGGGACTTCGCCGAGCGTGGTGCCGTGGGTGGTGTC
>NZ_WWHX01000510.1 GCF_009862125.1 Streptomyces sp. SID5910 | reverse complement strand
GGGGGTGGGGGTGGGTCAGACCGTGACGGGCTCGCCGGCGGCCGTGGCGATCTCCGCCTCGGCGACGACGCCGGTGACGCGGCGCAGCTTCTTCATCGGGCCGAGCTCGGAGTCGTAGACCTTCTTGACGCCGTCGCCGAGGGAGGCCTCGATGGTGCGGATGTCGCGCACCAGGCGGGTCAGGCCCTGCGGTTCGACGGAGGCGGCCTGGTCGGAGCCCCACATGGCGCGGTCGAGGGTGATGTGCCGCTCGACGAAGGCGGCGCCGAGGGCGACGGCGGCGAGCGTGGTCTGAAGGCCCGTCTCGTGGCCGGAGTAGCCGATCGGCACGTTCGGGTACTCCTGCTGGAGGGTGTTGATCACGCGGAGGTTCAGCTCCTCGGCCTTGGCCGGGTAGGTGGAGGTGGCGTGGCAGAGCAGGATGTTGTCGCTGCCCAGGACCTCGACCGCGTGGCGGATCTGCTTCGGGGTGGACATGCCGGTGGAGAGGATGACCGTGCGGCCGGTGGCGCGCAGGGAGCGCAGCAGCTCGTCGTCGGTCAGGGAGGCGGAGGCGACCTTGTGAGCGGGGACGTCGAACTTCTCCAGGAAGGCGACGGCCTCGGTGTCCCACGGGGAGGCGAACCAGTCGATGTTCTTGCTCTTGCAGTAGTCGTCGATCTGGCGGTACTCGTCCTCGCCGAACTCGACGCGGTGACGGTAGTCGATGTACGTCATCCGGCCCCAGGGGGTGTCGCGCTCGATGTCCCACTGGTCGCGCGGGGTGCAGATCTCGGGGGTGCGCTTCTGGAACTTGACGGCGTCGCAGCCGGCCTCGGCGGCGGCGTCGATCAGCCTGAAGGCGTTCTCGATGTCGCCGTTGTGGTTGATGCCGATCTCGCCGGTGATGTAGACGGGGCGGCCGGGGCCGGCCTCGCGGGTGCCGAAGGTGCGGATGCGGGAGTTGGTGCTCATGGCGTGGGGTTTCCTTACCTGGGCTGGGTGAGCGGGGTGGGGGCCTGGGAGGGGTCGAGGGAGGGGCCGAGGAGCCAGCCGGCGATCTCGCGGATCGCGCCGTCGCCGCCGGGGACGGTGGTGACGGCGCGGGCGGCGCCGCGCACCACGTCGTGGGCGGAGGCGACGGCGACGGGCCAGCCGACGAGGGCGAAGCAGGGCAGGTCGTTGACGTCGTTGCCGGCGTAGAGCACGCGCTCGGGGGCGATGCCCTGCTCCTCGCACCACTGCTTGAGTGCGAGGTCCTTGCGGTCGATGCCGTGCAGCACGGGGATCCTGAGCTTGCGGGCGCGGGCGGCGACGACCGGGTTGACCTCCGTGGAGAGGATCAGCAGCGTGAGGCCGCTGCGGCGCAGGGCGGCGATGCCGAGTCCGTCGCCGCGGTGGACGGAGACGAACTCCCGTCCGTCGGAGTCGATCAGCACCCGGTCGTCGGTCTGGGTGCCGTCGAAGTCGAGGACGACCGCGTCGACGTCGGCGGCGGTCGGGAGCGCGCCGGGCCGGGCGGCGTCGAGGAGGGGCGCGAGCGCGCGGGCGCGGGCCAGGTCGTGCGGGTCGTCGATCTCCAGGACGCGGGCCGGGTCGGTGCGGACCAGTTCGGTGCGGCCGAAGAAGCGGTGGCCGTGCTCGCGGAAGCCCGCGGCGTCCATGGCGTAGGCGGCGCCGGTCTCCAGGAGGTCCTGGGGACGGTCCTGGCGGCGGGGGCGGTAGGCCTTGTCGTGGTTGACGCCGTGCCCGCCGCCGCCCCCGGCGCCTTGTCCGCCGCCCCCCTCGGCGTCGTGTCGGCCGCCGCCCCCGGCACCGTGCCCGCCGTCGCCCTCGGCGGTGCCGTCCCGCCAGACGAAGCCGTGGAAGGGCGCGACGGTCACCGCGGTGTCGGCGCCGTCCTCGGCGACCGCGCCGGCCACGGCGTCGACGTCCTCGCGGACCAGGAAGGGGCTGGTGCACTGCACGAGCAGCACCACGTCGACGGCGGCACCGTGCAGGGCCTCGTGGGTGTCCAGGGCGTGCAGCACCGCGGCCTCGGAGGTGGCCGTGTCCCCGGCGATGGCGGCGGGGCGCAGCACGATCTCGGCGCCGGCCTCGCGGGCCGCGGCGGCGATGGCCCGGTCGTCGGTGGAGACCACGACGTCGGTCACCAGGCGGGTGGCCCGGCACTCGCGGACGGCGCGGGTGACGAGGGGGACGCC
>NZ_WWHX01000509.1 GCF_009862125.1 Streptomyces sp. SID5910 | reverse complement strand
GGTGGGCGCAGCGGCACCCCGGCAGCGCCGGGCCACGCGACCCACCCCCGCCCAGCATCAGCACCGGGCACCCCGGCAACGCGGGCCCCCGGCCAGCGCCCGCGCCGGGCACCCAGACAACGCCGGGCCAAGCGACCGGCTCATCGCCGGGCGCCCGGGCGGAGGACGTCAGCGGCTGAGGCGGGTGAGGGCCTCCTCGACCGTTACTTCCTCGCGCTCACCCGTGCGGCGGTCCTTCAGTTCCACCACGCCCTCGGCGGAACGCCGCCCCGCGACCAGGATCTGCGGGACACCGATGAGTTCGGCGTCGGTGAACTTGACGCCCGGCGAGACACCCGCCCGGTCGTCCACCAGGACGCGGACGCCGGCCGCCGCCAGCTTGTCGGAGACCTCAAGGGCCAGCTCGGTCTGCACCGCCTTGCCCGCCGCGACGACGTGGACGTCCGCCGGAGCGACCTCCTTGGACCAGATCAGGCCCTTGTCGTCGGCGTGCTGCTCCGCCAGCGCGGCCACCGCGCGGGAGACGCCGATGCCGTACGAGCCCATCGTCACCCGGGCCGGCTTGCCGTTCTGGCCGAGGACGTCCAGCTTGAGGGCGTCCGCGTACTTGCGGCCCAGCTGGAAGATGTGGCCGATCTCGATCGCGCGGTCCAGCTTCAGACCCGTACCGCACTTCGGGCACGGGTCGCCCTCGCGCACCACCACGACGTCCACGTACGCGTCGACCTCGAAGTCACGGCCCGCCACCACGTTCTTGGCGTGCGTGTGCTCCTTGTTGGCGCCCGTGATCCAGGCCGTGCCCGGCGCCACCCGCGGGTCGGCGATGTACTTCACCTTCTCGCCCAGGCCCTGCGGGCCGACGTAGCCGCGGACCAGGTCGGGGCGGCCGACGAAGTCCTCGGCGGTGACCAGCTCGACCGCGGCCGGGGCGAAGTGCGCCTCGACCTTGTCCAGGTCGACCTCGCGGTCACCGGGCACGCCCACGGCGACGATCTCGCCGTCGACCTTGACCAGCAGGTTCTTCAGCGTGGCGGAGGCCGGGACGCCGAGGTGGGCCGCGAGGGTCTCGATCGTCGGGGTGTCGGGGGTCGGGATGTCCTCCGCGGCGGGCGCCTCCGTCGCGTCCACCGGCGTCAGGGCGTAGGTGATCGCCTCCGTGTTGGCGGCGAAGTCGCAGTTCGGGCAGTCCGCGAAGGTGTCCTCGCCGGCCTCGGCGGGCGCCAGGAACTCCTCCGACTTCGAGCCGCCCATCGCGCCGGCCGTGGCCGCGCAGATGCGGTAGTCGAGGCCGAGGCGCTCGAAGATCCGCTGGTAGGCGGCGCGGTGCAGGGCGTAGGACTCGGCGAGGCCCTCGTCGGCCACGTCGAAGGAGTAGGAGTCCTTCATCAGGAACTCGCGGCCGCGCAGGATGCCGGCCCGGGGGCGGGCCTCGTCGCGGTACTTGTTCTGGATCTGGTAGAGGATGACCGGCAGGTCCTTGTAGGACGACGCCTGGTCCTTGACGAGGAGGGTGAAGATCTCCTCGTGGGTGGGGCCGAGGAGGTAGTCGCCGCCCTTGCGGTCCTGGAGGCGGAACAGCTCGGGGCCGTACTCCTCCCAGCGGCCGGTGGCCTCGTACGGCTCGCGCGGCAGCAGGGCGGGGAGCTGGACCTCCTGGGCGCCGATGGCGTCCATCTCCTCGCGGACGATGCGCTCGATGTTGCCGAGGACCTTCTTGCCGAGCGGCAGCCAGCTCCACAGGCCGGCGGCGGTGCGGCGCACGTACCCGGCGCGGACCAGCAGCTTGTGGCTGAGGACCTCGGCGTCCGCCGGGTCGTCGCGCAGCGTCTTCGCCATCAACTTCGACATGCGCTGGACCGGTGCGTTGGCCATGGTTCTCGTGTCTCCTGCTGCGTAAGGGTGGTGCTAGGAGGTTAGCCGGGTGGTCCGGTGCGGTGGAAATCGGTTATGGCCTGCGCAGCGGGAGGTGTGCGCCCATCACGGCGTACGGCCGGGGGGCGCTGGGGAACATGACCTGGCGGGCGAGGTCGGTGTAGCCGAGGGAGCGGTAGAGGCCGCGGGCGGGGCTCTCGGTGTCGATCGCGGAGAGGATCGAGCGGGGCTCGGCGGCGGTGTCGGTGATCGTGGTGATCAGTGAGCGGCCCGCGCCGCGGTTCTGGTGGGCCGGGTGGACGTGCAGTTCGGTGATGACGAAGGAGTCTTCGAGCCAGGCCTCGTTGTGCTGGGCGCGGAGGTAGGGCTCGACAACCGTGGACCACCAGTGGGTGCGGTCGTTGGGCATGCCGTAGACGAAGCCGGCGAGGTCCCCTTCGGGGGTGGTGGCGCCGAGGGCGCGGGCGCCGGGGCAGGTCATGTGGCGCAGGACGATCTGGCGGCGGACGGCCACCTCGTCGGGGCCGAGACCGAAGGCGGCGGCCTGGACGGCAAGGGCCTCGTCCACGTGGGCTGACAGGTCCAAGGGGCCGATGACGAGGTCCATGGCGGGGAGCCTAACGCTTCGCTTGGATCGGGAGGGCGGATCAGGGGGGTACGGGTTGTTCTCCGGGTGCGGGTCGGTGGGGGCTGGTCGCGCAGTTCCCCGCGCCCCTGAGGGGCGCTGCACCGCCCGGCGTCAGAAGAGCACGCTCATGAAGGAGCCGACCTCCTGGAAGCCGACCCTGCGGTACGTGCGGCGGGCTGCCGTGTTGAAGTCATTCACGTACAGGCTGACCACCGGGGCCACGTCGGTCAGGGCGTGGCGCAGGACGGCGGCCATGCCGGGGGCGGCGAGTCCCCGTCCCCGGTACTCGGGGGCCACCCAGACGCCCTGGATCTGGCAGGCGCGGTCGGTGGCGGCGCCGATCTCGGCCTTGAAGACGACCCGGCCGTCGCTGTCGAAGCGGGCGAAGGAGCGGCCGGAGCCGACGAGTTCGGCGACCCGGGCCTGGTAGAGCAGGCCGCCGTCGCCGGCCAGCGGGGAGATGCCGACCTCCTCGGTGAACATCGCCACGCAGGCCGGCATGATCCGCTCCATCTCGTCCTTGCGGACGCGGCGGACGTGGGGGTCGGGGACGACGTCGGCGGTCATGCGGTCGGTGACCATGAGGGGCTGCCGGCCGCGGACCTCGCGGGCCGGGCCCCAGCCGGGTTCCAGGAGGCGCCAGAGCTGGGCGGTGGATTCGGCGGGGCCGACGATGGAGGAGCAGCGGCGGCCTGCTCTGCGGGCCCGGTCGGCGAAGGCGCGGACGGCGCGCGGGGTGGCGCAGATGGGGACGAGGTTGGCGCCCGCGTAGCACAGGGACGTCAGCATGCCGTCCTCGTACCAGCCCCACATCTCGCCGCCGAGGCGCCACGGGTCGAGGCCGGCGATCTGCACCCGGGCGGTCACGAAGGCGTTGGCGACCGGCTCGCGGTCGAGGACGGCGAGTGCGGCGTCCAGGTCGCTCGGTTCGAGCACGCGGGAGGTGGTCTGCGTCAACACGTGCGGGGCCTCACCGTAAGATCTGCTGATCTCCGCACTGTACCCGCGGTTGCTGAGCGGCGTCGCCCTGCCTGGTGGTCGCCGTCTGTTCGCCGGTGGGCGTCGGGTGCCGGGCCGTCCCCGGGGGCTGCCGCCCCCGGACCCCCGCTTCGGCCTG
>NZ_WWHX01000508.1 GCF_009862125.1 Streptomyces sp. SID5910 | reverse complement strand
TAGAGAGACGGTGCGTCTGGGCCGACCCGAGCGGGGGGTGGTGCGTGCAGCTGCAAGGCGGAGGAGGGCGACAGGGCGGAGCCCTGGCAACCGACGACAACGCCGCAGATGCGCGTGCCACGCCCCGCGACGCCGGCCTGATCCAAACGACAGGCCCTAACTGAGCGCCGCCGCCGCGATTCCGTCGAGGACCGGGTTGGCCTCCGCGCTCTTGGCGTCCGTGGACGTGATCGACGTGACGAGGGTGACGCTCAGGTCGCGGGCGCCGCCGACGAGGGTGCTGTAGCCGTAGCGGGATCCGGACTTGCCCCAGAAGATCCGGTTGCCGACCTTCTTGTACTCCAGTCCCGCGCTGCGGGTCGCGTCCGGGAGGCCCGGCGGGGTCGTGAACATCTCCTCCAGCTGCGGCTGGGGCACGATCCGGCCCCGGAACAGGGAGGTGATCAGCCGCTCCAGGTCGGCGGTGGTCGAGATCATGTCGCCGGCCGCCCAGCGGTCGGCCTGGTTCCAGTCGGTGACGTCGACCAGCTCCGTCGTCCCGTCCGGCCGCTCCACCGCCTGGTAGCCGCGGTTGTGCGGGCCCCGGACACAGGGGTCGGTGCCGGGGAAGTACGTGTGCCGCATGCCGGCCGGGCGCAGGACCAGGCGGGTCGCCTCGGCGGCGTACGAGCGGCCCGTGACCTTCTCGATCAGCAGGCCGAGGACCGTGTAGTTGATGTTCAGGTAGTGCTGCCGCTCGCCCGGGCCGAACTCCGGTCCCTTCGCGACCGCCGACGCGACGACCTGCCGAGGGGTGAGGGTGTCGAAGCGGTGCGCGTACAACTCCGAGAAGTCCGCGCCGAGTTCACTGCCCGCCGGGATGCCGCTGGTGTGGTTGAGCAGTTGGCGCACGCTGATCGGGCGGTCGAAGGCGGGCGTGAACACGCCGGGGAGATACCTCTGGATCGGCGCGTCCAGGTCCACGTCGCCCTCGGCCGCGAGGCGCAGGACCGTGGCGGCGGTGACGACCTTGGTGACCGAACCGGCGCGGAACAGCGCGTCCGGGTCGGCGGGCCGGCCGCTCGCCAGGTCGCGTACGCCCGCGCTGCCGCGCCAGGTGCCGTCGGTGCCGCCGACCCGGACGAGGGCCGAGGTGGCGTACTCGTTGGGTACCACTGCGACGGCGGCGCGCAGGGCGTCGGCGTTGGGGGAGACCTCGGTGTGCGTGTGGGAGTGGCCGGAGGGGTGGGGTGCGGCGAAGGCGGGGGCCGCGAGGGGGCCCGCGGCCAGGGCGAGGACGAGGGACGCGGCGAGGGCGGTGGTGCGTGCGGTCATGTGACTGCGCATCGACGACTCCAAGGGGCTCGGGCAGCAAGGTCGGTCATCATCCTTGTGCGCCGAGCCCCCTGGGAGATCGTCGGTGAGGAGGGCGCCCGCCCTGGGGTCTGGGTGGGGGAAGTCCCCTATGAGGAAGGCGACTTGTCGGGGTCGGACCCTAGGCGCCGGGCCGCGCGCAGGTCGTGCAGGACGTCGACGCGGTTGGTCGTGATCGAGTCGACGCCGAGCGCGAGCAGGCGGCGCATGGAGCGGCGGGTGTCGGGGGTCCACACGGACAGCAAGAAGCCGTCGCGGTGGACGCGGTCGGCCAGCGCCCGGTCCACCAGCCCGAAACGGTAGTTGAGCCACCGCGGGCGGACCGCCGCCAGCAGTGCGGGGCGGGGCGGGGCGGCCGTCGTCCAGGTCAGGGCGATCTCGGCGGCGGGGTCGACGGCGCGCACGGCGAGCATGGCGGCGGCGCCCGCCGTGTAGTACACGCGGTCCGCCGCCCCGCACGCGCGGACCACGTCCACGATGCGCCGTACCGCCCGCTCGTCCGGCCCCCCGGGCAGGTCGAGCATCAGCCGGCCGCCCTCCGTCGCGGCCAGCGCCTCCGCGAGCGTCGGCACCCCGCCCGCCGTCAGCCCGCGCACCTCCTCCGCCGACAGCGAGCGCAGCGGCCGGTCGTGCTCCCACAGCCGCTTCAGGGTCTCGTCGTGCAGCAGTACGGGCACGCCGTCCCGGGTCAGACGTACGTCCGTCTCGACCGCGTCGGCGCCCCGGCCGAGGGCGGAGCGCAGCGAGCCGATGGTGTTCTCGCGGTACCGGTACGGGTCGCCGCGGTGGGCCACGGCGGTCGTGTCGCGCGGGGTGCTCATACGCGGAGTGCTCATCTGCGGGGCAACTCTCAGGAGGCGAGCCAGGTGGCGGTGTACGTGTCGATCTCGTCGCTGATCCTCGCCTTGCCCGGCGCGTCCAGGAAGGACGCCTCGACGCCGTTCTTGGCCAGGTCGGCGAGACCCCGCTCGTCGAGACCGAGGAGGCGGGCGGCGACGGCGTACTCGTTGTTGAGGTCGGTGCCGAACATCGGCGGGTCGTCGGAGTTGATCGTCACCAGGACGCCGGCCCGCCTGAACTCCTTGATCGGGTGCTCGTCCAGGGTGCGCACCGCGCGGGTGGCGATGTTCGAGGTCGGGCACACCTCCAGGGGGATGCGGTGCTCGGCGAGGTGCGCCAGCAGCTTCGGGTCCTGCGCGGAACTGGTGCCGTGCCCGATGCGTTCGGCGCGCAGGTCGGTCAGCGCGTCCCACACCGTCCCCGGGCCGGTGGTCTCGCCGGCGTGCGGCACCGAGTGCAGGCCCGCGGCGATCGCGCGGTCGAAGTACGGCTTGAACTGCGGGCGGGCCACCCCGATCTCCGGGCCGCCGAGCCCGAAGGAGATCAGCCCCTCGGGGCGCAGCCGGTCGTCGGTGGCGAGCCGGGTGGTCTCCTCGGCCGACTCCAGACCGGCCTCGCCGGGGATGTCGAAGCACCAGCGCAGCACGGTCCCGAACTCCGCCTCCGCCGCCTTGCGGGCGTCCTCGATGGCGTCCATGAACGCGCCCTCGTCGATACCCCGCCGGGTGGAGGAGAAGGGCGTGATGGTCAGCTCGGCGTAGCGCACCTGCTGCCGGGCCATGTCCCGGGCCACCTCGTACGTCAGCAGCCGCACGTCCTCGGGGGTGCGGATCAGGTCGACGACGGACAGGTACACGTCGATGAAGTGCGCGAAGTCCGTGAACGTGAAGTAGTCGGCCAGGGCCTCGGGGTCGGTGGGGACCTTGGAGTCGGGGTGGCGGGCGGCCAGCTCCGAGACGATGCGCGGGGAGGCGGAGCCGACGTGGTGGACGTGCAGTTCGGCCTTGGGCAGTCCGGCGATGAAGGCGTGCAGGTCGCGCGGGACGTCGGGGTCGACGAGGTGCTCGGTCAAGGGGTTCCTCCCCGGAACGGCGTCCCGGTGCCGCCCTGGTGCGGGCGGGTCCCGTGGGACGCGGGTGATCGGCTGATCGGTGGTTCGGGATCATCGTAGGCCGGGGCCGTGCGGGGCGGGGGCGGGCCGTAGCATGACGGGACGTTCGAACAGAGGGGATCCCGCGCATGTCCGACGACGCGCAGCCGCCGCGAGACGACGCGCAGGCGTCGGGGGCCGGGGGGAACGACTCCGGGGCGGTCCGGCCCGAGCGGACGGGCCGTGGTGGTTCTGGTGGTTCTGGTTCCGGCGTGACCTGGCCCGCGCCGGCCGGTGCGGGGGACGACGGTGTCGCGGACGCGGTCCCCGGGGTCGGCCTCGACAAGCCGGGGCGCCCGGCGGGGAGCGACGGGACGCCGGCCGCGGGGCAGGGCGCCGATCCGTGGGCGCCGCCGGTGGGCGATGCCGCGGCCGCGTCCGGTGGGCCCGGAGGCACGCTCGCGTCGAACGGACCGGCGCCGTGGTCGGCTCCGTCCGTCCACGACCAGCAGACGGTCACGTCTCTGTCGGAGTCGGGCGTGCCGGTGCCGCCGTGGGCGAGTCCGGGGGGCGGGGCCGCGACACCGGGGGACGGGACGTCCGGGGGCTATGCGGGGCCGGGTGCGGGCGCTTCGAACGGGGGCGGTCCTTTTGTGCCGCCGGGGGCGGGTGCGGGTGCGGCTTCGCCGGGTGGCGGGAATCCTTTCGCGCCGCCGGGTGCTGGTGATCCGTTTGCCCCGCCGGGTGCCGGGAATCCCTTCGCGCCGCCGTACGCCGGGCAGGGTCAGGCCGTTCCTCCGCCGCCCATCGCGCCCGACGGGCCCGGCCAGGTTCCCTACGGTTATCCCGGCGGGACCGGCTACCCCGGTCAGGGCGGTTACGCCGGTGGCCAGCCGCACGGCTACTACGGCTGGCCCGGGATGGCGCCGATGCCGAGCAACGGGATGGGCACGGCCGGTCTCGTACTGGGCATCGTCGCGGCCGTCGTCTTCTGTCTGTGGCCGCTGGCGATCATCCTCGGTGTTCTGGGGGTGGTCTTCGGGGCGGTCGGGCGTGGGAAGGCGCGGTCGGGGGAGGCCACGAATCCTGGGCAGGCGCTGGCCGGGATCATCTGCGGGGCGGTGGGCATTGTGCTCGGGGTCGGGTTCGGTGCGCTGGTGATCTTCACCTAGCGGTGCCCTGGCGTGGGCCGCGGTTTTGGGCCCGGCGGTGCGTGGGTGCCCGGGGCGGGGGTGGGTCGCGTGGCCCGGCGTGACGGGGTGCCCGGCGCGACTGCGGGCCGCGGGTGAGGCGCGTGGCCCGGCGCTGCCGGGGTGCCGCTGCGCCCACC
>NZ_WWHX01000507.1 GCF_009862125.1 Streptomyces sp. SID5910 | reverse complement strand
TACTGGAACGCCAGATCGGCGTCCGCCTGGTGAACCGCACCGCCCGCTCGGTGAGCCTGACCGAACCCGGCCGGCGATACGCGGACTTCGCCACCCGCATCCTGGACGAGATCGAGGCCGAGGACGCCGGCATCGCCCAGCTCCACGACCGCGCCGAAGGCACCCTCAGCGTCATCTGCCCCAAATGGATAGGCAGCCTCGACCTCGGCGACGCCATCGCCGCCTTCTCCGCGGCCCATCCGAGAATCCAGATACGTTTCGAACTGGGCGGAATGTCGGACCGTACCTACGACTTCCTGGACAGCGGGTTCGACGTCGCCTTCCACACGCGAGATCTGCGCGATTCCAGCGTCCGTCTGAAGAAGATCTCCTCCCTGCCGTTCGTGCTGTGCGCGTCGCAGGAGTACATCAAGACGCACGGCGCGCTCGCCCACCCCAACGACCTCGCCGCCCGCGACTGCCTGGTCCACGTCAACGACCCGGTCTGGCGAATCGGCCACGGGCACGCCAGCACCCTGCACAAGATCCGCAACATCGCCTTCTCGTCGAACTCCTACATCGCCCTGCAGAAGGCCGCCGTACACGGACGGGGCATCGCCCTGCTGCCCCAACGCCCCGCCTACGACGACCTCGTCTCCGGCGCCCTCCAGGTGCTGCTGCCCGAACTCGCGGTGCCGGACCGGCCCCTGTACGCGATCTACGGTCCGGGACAGGACACCCCGCGCAAGGTCAGCGTGTTCCTGGACTTCCTCGCCGAATGGTTCTCCCAGAACCCCATTCCCACCGTGCGCACCTGAACGCGGCCCCGCCGCGCAAGAAACGATTGCAAATGCGGGAGATCTCGGGCCATTGAGGCCCCCGCGCCCGCATACCTACGCTCACCAGGCGAGACGGAAACGAGGAAGCCATGGGAATCCAGAGAATCGAATCGGTCACCTACAGCATCGACGACCTCGGCGAGTGCGTCCGGTTCTTCGAAGACTTCGGCCTCTTCCTGGTGGAGCGGACCGACGAGCACGCGGTGTTCGAGACGCTCACCGGACAGACCCTCCACCTCGACACCGACCCCGGTCCGCTGCTGCCGCCCCCCGTGGAGAGCGGCCCCACCCTGCGGGAGGTCGTCTGGGGCGTCGACACCCGTGAGGAACTGGACCGCCTGGTGACCGCCGTCAGCCGCGGCCACGAGGTCCGCGCGGGCGCCGACGGCGTCCACCACACCGTCGACCTGGGCGGCTTCGGCGTCGGACTCACCCTTGCCCGGCCGAAGAAGGCGACCATCGACCCCCGCCCCGCCAACACGCCGGGCCACGTGGGCCGCTGGAACGAGGCACTGGAACCGATCACCCGCGCCCACCCGCTGCGCATGTGCCATGTGGCCCTCAACATCGTCAAGGAGGGCAAGGAGGAGGCCGTCGCCTTCTACACCGAGGTCCTCGGTTTCCGCCCCACCGACGTGGTCGAGCCCATGGGCGTCTTCATGCAGGCCCCCGGCGACGACGACCAGCACACCATGCTGCTGTGCCACCGTCCGGACCGGGCCGGCGTCAACCACATCGCCTACGAGGTCCCCGGATTCGACGACGTGATCGAAGGCGGCAACTTCATGATCGAGCGGGGCTGGCGGGAGGCCCGCAAGCTGGGCCGGCACACCATCGGCTCCAACGTCTTCCGCTTCCTGCACGCCCCCTGCGGCGGCCGCGTCGAGTACGCCGCCGACATGGACCGGGTCGACGACACCTACGAGACCCGCACGCACGAGACCACCCCGCCCCACCACATCTGGTCCCTGCGCTCCAACCGCGACCAGGACGCGCCCGCCTCCTGAGCCCGGACAGCCCCTAACCACCACCCCCGCCGGCCTGAGAGGGCACCCACCCATGACCACCGATCACGGCTACCCCGCCGTCCGCATGTACATCGCGGGCGAGTGGTGCCAGGGCGGCACCGGACTTACCGCCCCCATCGTGAACCCGGCCACCGAGGAGGTGATCGGAGAGGTACCGCTGGCCACCACCGCCGACCTCGACCGCGCGCTCGACGCCGCCACCGAGGGATTCCGGATCTGGCGGGGCACCCCCATCGCCGAGCGGACCCGCATCCTGCACGCCGCCGCCGACCTCATCGCCGAGCGCGCCGCCGACATCGGCCGCGTCATGACCCGGGAACAGGGCAAGCCGCTCAGGGAGTCGACCGGCGAGGCCCGCCGCACCGCCGAGACCCTGCGCTGGCACGCGGACGACGCCCGCCGCGCCTACGGCCGCATCATCCCCTCCGACCCCGGCACCGTCCTGACCGTGCGGCGCGAACCGATCGGACCCGTCGCCGCCTTCGTGCCGTGGAACTTCCCGGTCGGCGGCCCCAACCGGAAGATCTCCTCCGCGCTCTCGGCCGGCTGCTCCCTGGTCATCAAGGCCTCCGAGGAGACTCCAGCCACGGCGATGGAACTGGTCCGCTGCTACGCCGACGCGGGTCTGCCGGCCGGCGTGCTCAACCTCGTCTTCGGCGAGCCCGCGGAGGTCTCCGCCCATCTGATCGCCTCCCCGGCCACCCGCCTGGTTGCCTTCACCGGCTCCGTCCCGGTCGGCAAGCTGCTCGCCGCCAAGGCGGGCGAGGTCATGAAGCCCTCGCTGATGGAGCTGGGCGGCCACGCGCCAGTGATCGTCTGCGCGGACGCCGACCCCGTCAAGGCCGCCCGCAGAGCCGCCCAGGCCAAGTGGGCCAACGCCGGACAGGTGTGCACCTCGCCCAGCCGCTTCCTCGTCCACGAGTCGATCGTGGAGGAGTTCACCGCCGAGTTCGTCAAGGCGGCCGAGGCCGTGTCGGTCGGCGACGGACTGGAGCACGGCACCACCATGGGACCGCTCGCCAACGAGCGCCGGCTGAAGGCCATGGAGCGCCTGACCGCCGACGCCGTCGCCCGCGGCGCCCAGGTGCTCACCGGCGGCGAGCGCCTGGACCGCCCCGGCTACTACTTCGCGCCGACCGTCCTCACCGACGTACCCGAGGACGCGGAGCTGATGAGCGAGGAACCGTTCGGTCCGCTGGCGCCCATCGTTGCCTTCAGGGACATCGACGAGGCGCTCGCGACCGCGAACGCGCTGCCCTACGGACTGGCCGCCTACGGCTTCACCGGCTCCGCCGCGACCGCCGAGAAGCTGTCCGAGGAGCTCGAGGCCGGCATCCTCTCCCTGAACCACTGCGGCGGCTCCGTCCACGAGGCCCCCTCCGGCGGCGTCAAGGACAGTGGCTACGGACGCGAGGGCGGACCGGAGGCACTGGACGCCTACCTGGTCACCAAGCGCGTCTCCCACCTGCTGACGCCATGAGGTACGCACGCATCTCCGTCGGCGGACGGGCGGTATGGGGCCGCGTCGGCAAGCACGACGTCGAACTGCTCTCCGGCTCCCCTCTCGACGAGACCGACGTCCACGTCATCGGAACGGTCCCGCGCGCCCGCGCGCAGTGGCTGCCGCCGGTCCTCCCGTCCGTTTTCTACGCCGTCGGCATGAACTACCCCCGGCACATCGAGCACGCGGGAGTCGCGACCCCCGAACGCCCCGAGGTCGGCTACCGCGCCAACAACGCCCTCACCGGCCACCTCACACCCATCGTCAAGCCCGCCGAGGTGACGGGCCGATTCGAGGCCGAGCCCGAACTCGTCGCCGTCATCGGCCGCACCCTGCGCCACGCCACCCACGACGAGGCCCGCACGTCGGTCTTCGGCTGGACCATCGGCAACGACGTCAGCGCCCGCACCTGGCAGCACCAGGACCGCACCTTCTGGCGCAGCAAGAACAGCGACACCTTCAAGCCGATGGGCCCCTGGATCGAGACCGACGTCGACGCCCTCGCGCAGACCACCACCCTCCGCGTCAACGGCGAGACCCGCGCCGAGTTCCCGACCGGCGACATGGTCTTCGACCCCTTCGACTACATCGTCGAGATCACCAAGCACATCACCCTGCACTCCGGTGACGTGCTGTGGATGGGCGCCGAGTCCGTCTGCCCGATCGAGCCCGGCGACACCGTGGACGTCGAGATCGGCGGCATCGGCGTGCTGTCCAACCCCGTACTCCTCGAAGGGAACCAGCCATGAGCGCAGAACCCCGTTACATCCACCACGTCAACTTCCCCACCACCGACCCGGACCGCACCGCCGAGTGGTACGCCAGGGTCTTCGGCATGAAGCGGATCATGCCCAAGTCCAACACCCGCGTGGTGCTGATGACCCGGGGCAACTTCGACCTGCACTTCACCCCGGTCGAGGAGATGGAGCGCATGGCGCCCTACCACTTCGCCGTCGAGGTCGACGACTGGGACGACTTCCTCGCGCACCTCAAGGAGCTGGGAATCCGGCACACCCGGCCCATTCAGCGCCCCGAGAACCAGTCGAAGTTCTGCTACATCCACGACCCCGACCACACCATGATCGAGCTGGTCCACCACGCCAAGCGCCCCAACTGATCGCCTCTGCTGAGGAGTTACGACCCATGCCCTACGCCGACTCCGACGGCACCTCCATCTACTACGAGCGCCACGGCAGCGGCCCGGCGATCCTGTTCGTGCACGGCAGCGGCGGCCACCACGCCGCCTGGTGGCAGCAGGTCGCCGCGCTGCGCGACGAGTTCACCGTCGTCACCGTCGACCTGCGCGGCTTCGGCAAGTCCGACAGCTCCATGTCCGAGTTCGACGGCCAGGACTTCCCCGGTGACGTCGTCGCGGTCCTGGAGGCGGAGGACCTCACCGACGCCATGCTGGTCGGTCAGTCCATCGGCTCCGTCGCCGCCCTGCGCGCCGGCCTGCTGCACCCCGACCGGGTCTCCTCCGTCGTCCTCGGCCACTCGCTGGGCGGCATCAGTCACCCCGAGCTGAAGGAACTGGCCGCCGCCGACCGCGCCGAGGCCGTGAAACTCCCGGTCATCGACCGGCTGCTGACCAAAGAGTTCCAGACCGGCCGCGCCGACCTGACCTTCCTGTTCCAGCAGATGGGCACGTTCAACGTGGCCAGGATGCAGGACCTGCGCAACCTCGACACCAACGGCCCGAGCCTGGACGAGATCCGGTCCTCCCGCGTCAAGGTCGCCTTCCTCGCCGGTGAGAAGGACGCTGTCCTGAGCGTCAAGACCGTCACCCGCGCCCACGAACTGCTGCCCGGTTCGCACTTGGAGATCGTCCCCGGCGCCCCGCACTCCATGTACTGGGAGACGCCCGAGGCCTACAACGCGGCCGTCGCCCGCCTGCGCCGCACCCTGACCGCCACGAAGGAAGCCGCATGAGCAACATCAGCCTCGACGCCGCCGAGGAGATCATCGCCGCCGCCCACAAGCGGGCCCAGGCCATCGGCAAGGCGGTCAGCGTCGCAGTCGTCGACGCCGGCGGCTTCGTCGTCGCCGTCCGGCGTCCGGACGGCGCCCGCCCGCTCACCCCGGACATCGCCCGCGCCAAGGCGTACACCGCGGCCGTCATGCAGCGTCCCGGCAAGATGCTGAAGAAGTGGCAGGAGAGCCAGCCCGTCTTCTTCTCCCAGCTCTCCCAGCTGCCCGGCGCCTCGATGCCCATCCTCGCCACCGAGGGCAGCGTCACCATCAAGAAGGACGGCGAGATCATCGGCGGCCTCGGCATCGCCGGCGGCACCGCCGACGAGGACCAGGTCATCGCCGACGAGGTCCTGCAAGCCCTCGGCTACGAGCTGCAGTTCGCCGCCTGGGGCGTCGCGGGCACGCCCGCTCCGTCCGCTTCCGACGCCGGGAAGGACTGACCCATGGCGGACACGTTCAACTACCGCATCGACCACCACGGCAGCCTGGTGCGCCCCGCCGAACTCACCGCCGCCCGCGCGGCCGGTGACCCGGAGGGGCTGAAGGAGGCCGAGACCGCGGCGGTCGAGGAGGCGGTCGCCCTCCAGCGCAAGCTGCGCTCCACCGTCGTCACCGACGGCGACTACCCCCGCGAGGACTTCCGCGGCGCCGTGCTCGGCACCGTCTCCGGCTTCCGCCGTACCGACGAGGTGCGCCCCGACGGCCTGGTCCGCTGGGTCGCCGAATCCCTGCCGAAGGCAGGCGGCCCGCTGCTGCCCGACTACGGCACCCGGCTCACCGGGCTGACGGTGATCGCGCCCAAGGCCACGCTGCCGTCCCCGGCGTATCTCGCCGCCACCACGTTCGAGGCCGGACTCGGCCCGGCGTCCGCCCGGGAACTCGGTGAAGCACTGGCCGAGATCGTCCGGGCCGAGATCGCGCTGCTGGTCTCCCAGGGAGTCCGCCTGATCCAGCTGAACAACCCGCTCCTGCTGGACCAGGTCGCCGCCGACCCGGCCGCCCCCGGCGCACTGTCCTTCGAGGACGCCCTCGCGGTGGACGCGCTGGCGGTACGGCTGGACGAGCGCCCGGAGGGCGTGCGGATCGGCGTGGCGCCCGGCTGGGCGGCGCCGGCCGCCGTGGACCGCGCCCGCGCCGAGCGGTTGTACACGGCCGTCCCGGCGGACCGCTGGGTGCTGCCCTTCGACCAGGGCACCGAGGCAGAGGTGGATCTCGTACGGGCGCTGCCCGACGAACGGGACTTCTGTCTCGGAGTGGTGGACGCCACCCGCCCCGAACTGGAGGACGTCGACACGGTGATGTCCCGGATCGACCCGCTCGACGCGATCAAGGACCTTGAGGACGCTGCCGTCGCCCCGTCCCGGGGCTTCGCCGACGTCGCGGACCGGCCGCTGCTGAGTGCCGAGGACCAGCGCAGGAAGCTAGTCCTGGTGGAGACGGTCGCCCGCTACTGCTGGGGCAACGAGTTCTGAGACGGCCGCAGGGCCGGGGAAGCGGCTGCTTCCCGGCCCTGCGGCCCTCTGCTCACAGCACTTCGGCGAAGGTCACCGACCGGTCCGTCAACAGCGGCCACACGGTCTCGACGATCTGCTCCGTGAAATGCGGCGCAGCCTTGTGCGCCTCGAACCCGGCGACGTCGTCGTACCGCTCGTACAGCAGGAAGCCGCCGGGCTGTTCGGCCACGGCGTGCACCTCGTACAGCTGGTTCGCGGGTTCCGCGCGGGTCGCCTCGCGCGCCTTCAGCAGCGCGGCACGCACCGCGGTCTCGTCGGCGGGCGCGCAGCGGTAGTGGGCGACGACTGCGTAGGCCATGTTCGGTCTCTCCTCGGCTGTCTCGGCTCCCGGCGGCGTCGTGCACACCGGCCGGCCAGCCGATTCCAGCATGGATCACCCCTCGGCCGACCTGCGCGCCATGCAACCAATGCCTGCCGCCACGGGGCTGGTGGGCCCGCCCCGACATGGTGTGTTGTCGCATTCGGCCCTGCACGGCCGACCACCTGGGACCGCGGTCACCCGCACCGCGGTCGACGAAGGAAGTGATCTGATGCGCACCTTGGAAACGCTCCTGGGCGGGGAGTGGGTGACGACCGGTGAGTGGATCGACGTCCACGACCCGGCCGACGTCCGCGCCCCCGTGGCCCGGATCCCGGCACTGTCCGCCAAGGACGTCGCCCGGGCCTACGACCAGGCCGAGCAGGGTTTCGCCGTCTGGAGGCGCACCAGCCCCTTCGAGCGGGCCCGCGTCTTCACCGACGCCGCTCGCCTGATCCGCGAGCGGCTCGACGAGATCGCCGCCGACGTCACCGCCGAGAACGGCAAGACGCTGGCCGAGGCCCGTGGTGAGGCGGGCAAAGCCGCCGACTTCCTCGACTACTACGCCGGCCTCGCCCGCCAGGGCTACGGGATCCTCCTGCACGACGCCCGCCCCGACACCCGTACGCACACCCAGCGCGAGCCGATCGGCGTCATCCTGGTCATCAGCCCGTGGAACGACCCGCTGATCACCCCGGCCCGCAAGCTCGCCCCGCTGCTCGCGACCGGCAACGCGGCCGTCTTCAAGCCGGCCACCGACACCCCGATGTCCGGACTGCACTTCGCGCGCGCCCTGCACGACGCTGGCCTGCCGGCCGGCGTGCTGAACGTCGTCACCGGCCGCACCCGGGAGATCGAGGAGGCGCTTCTGGACGACCCGCGGATCGCCGGCATCACCTTCACCGGCTCCAACGAGGTCGGCAACTCCATCCGCCGCCGCCTCGGCGACCGCAACGTCCCCTTCCAGGGCGAGCTGGGCGGCAAGAACACCTCCGTCGTCCTGAAGGACGCCGACCTGCCGTCCGCCGCGAAGACCGTCGTCGCCGGTTCCTTCGGCCAGGCCGGCCAGCGCTGCACCGCCACCAGCCGGGTGATCGTCGAGCGGCCGGCGTACGAGCAGTTCACCCGGCTGCTGGTCGCCGAGGTCGAGAAGCTCAAGGTCGGCCCGGGCAGCGACCCGGCGACCACGATGTGCCCACTGTCCAGCCCCAAGCAGCGCGACAGCGTCCTCGCCGACCTCGGCAAGGCGGTCGAGGAGGGCGCGGTGGTCCTCACCGGCGGGGGCGCCGACACCGAGGGCGACCACGCGCACGGCTGCTACGTGCAGCCGACCGTGCTCGGCGACGTCACCCCCGAGATGGCCGTCTGGCGGGACGAGGTCTTCGGCCCGGTCCTCGCCGCCCGCGCCGTCGACGACTTCGCACAGGCGGTCCAGGCCGTCAACGACTCCGTCTACGGCCTGGCCGCGGCCGTCTTCACCCGCGATATCGGTGCCGCCTACCGCTTCGTCGACGAGGCGGAGTGCGGCCAGATCGCGGTCAACCACCCGACGCCCGGCTGGGACGTGCACCTGCCCTTCGGCGGCTTCCACGATTCCGGCACCGGCTACAAGGAGCAGGGCGAAGAGGTCCTGCGCTTCTCCACCCGCGTCAAGACGGTCGCCATCAACTTCGGCTCCTGACGGCGGGGGAGCGGCAAGATCAGAGAGGAGGATGCCGATGGCTGACGAGACGATCGGCATCGTCGGCGCCGGCATCGTGGGTCTGGCCACGGGCCGCGAGATCGCGCTCAGGCGCCCCGGCACCCGTGTCGTGGTGTTGGAGAAGGAGCAGCAGGTCTCGCTGCACCAGACCGACCACAACTCGGGCGTCGTGCACGCGGGCATCTACTACACACCGGGCAGCCGCAAGGCGGACCTGACCGTGCGCGGGGTGTCACTGCTGCGCGAGTACTGCCAGGACCGCAGGCTGCCCTACCGGGAGATCGGCAAGCTGGTGATAGCGGTCCGCCAGGACGAACTGGGCCGCATGGAGAACCTCTACGAGCGGGCGAAGAACAACCACGTGCCCGACCTTCGGAGGGTCTCCCAGGACGAGATCAAGGAGCTGGAGCCGCACGCCGGCGGCATCGCGGCCCTGCACTCCCCGCGCACCGCGATCACCGACTACCCGGCGATCGCCCGGGAGTTCGCCAAGGACATCACCGACGCGGGCGGCGAGGTCAGACTCGGCTTCCCCGTCACCGGCATCACCAACGTGCCGGGCGGCATCGAGGTGGATTCCGGACAACAACGCCTGAAGGTGGACCGGCTGATCCTGTGCGCCGGCCTGCAGTCGGACTCGGTGGCCAGGCTCGCCCAGGACAAGCAGGCACCCAAGATCATCCCGTTTCGGGGCGAGTACAAGCTGCTCAAGCCTGAGCGCACCCACCTCGTCCGCGGCCTCATCTACCCGGTGCCTGACCCCCGTTACCCGTTCCTGGGAGTCCACTTCACCCCCCGGGTCGACGGAACGGTGGAGGTCGGCCCCAACGCAGTCCTGGCACTCGCCAGGGAGGGTTACCAGCTCACCAAGGTCTCTCCGAAGGACCTGCTGGGCCTCGCAGCCTATCCGGGCTCCTGGAGGATGGCGGCCCAGCACTGGCGCACCGGCGTCAAGGAGTACCGCGGTTCGCTGTCCACCGCGGCCTTCATGAAGGACGCGGGCCTGTACGTCCCCGGCGTAGGCGCCAAGGACGTGGTCCGCGGCGGAGCCGGCGTACGGGCCCAGGCCCTGGACCGGGACGGCACCCTCGTGGACGACTTCCGCATCCACCAGGTGGGCAGGATCACGGCCGTGCGCAACGCCCCCTCGCCGGCCGCCACCGCCTCCATGGCGATCGCCGAGCACATCGTCGGCGCCGTCTTCGGCGAGGCCTGAAGCACGCCGGGAACGCCCTGCTCACAGCGCACTTTCGCGCAACAACAGCTTGCATCCCAAGCTCTCGGCAAGACCTCTTCACCCGCCTAGCGTTCGTTGCACACCACCCACCACCCCCTTCGAGAACGTTCGAGAAAGCGAGTTCGACATGTTCGTCGTCGACACCCAGATCCACATCTGGAAGGAAGAGACCCCGGACCGTCCCTGGGTCCCGGGCGCGCGTGAGCGCATCCGCCTCAACGGCCACCGCGAGGACCCCTTCTCCTACGAAGAGGCCCTGGAACTCATGGACGAGGCCGGCGTCAACCGGGCGCTGATCCTCCCGCCGTCCTGGGAGGGCAACCGCATCGACTACGCCCTGGAGGCCTGCGAGGCCCACCCGGACCGTTTCGGCATCATGGCACGTGTCCCGCAGGACAACGAGGCCGAGGGCACGGCGATGCTGAAGGACTA
>NZ_WWHX01000506.1 GCF_009862125.1 Streptomyces sp. SID5910 | reverse complement strand
GTCGGTCGTCGGGCGCGCGGCGCCCACCGCGCGCAGCTTCGCCAGGGCGTCCGGGCGGCCCACGACGTCCGCGAGGACCAGGTCGTAGGGCTCGGCGGGCTCCTCCAGGCCGGCCGGCGCCCCGCCCGGCGGCAGATACAGCAGCCGCTGCCCGTCCGGCCCGGTCACGGCGTACCCGGTGCCCGGCGCGTCCATCGCCACCGCCCGCACCCGGTGCCCCGTCAGCAACGCCAGTTCCCGCCCGTCCGGCACCCGCCCCGGCTGCGGCAGCCCGGCCGGCACCTCCACGGCGGGCCCGTCGTGCGGGTGCGACAGCAGCACCTGCCGTACGCCGCCCAGGGAGTGCCCGGCGCGCGCGGCGGCGAACGCGGCACCGGGCGTCAGGTCGAGGAGCAGCGCCCCGTCCACCAGCAGCGCGGTCGCCGCGCGCGCGTTCTCGCCCTGCGCGGCGGCACAGGCCGCGCAGGGACAGTCGGGGCGGGGGAGTCCCGCGGGGGCACCGGTGCCGAGCAGAGTCACGTCCACGCCCCGATTTTCGCCGGTCGCCCCCCGACATGCGCGCCCGAGGCCCCCGGAGTCGCCCCCGGCCTTCTACGACACGCCCGGCTCAGCGCATAGGCTGCGACCGGGAGCCGGACCAAGATCCGGCTTCCGCTCTGCATGTGCTCACATCTTGGAGGCGTACATGGCGGCATGGACGTGGCGGTTCGAGACGGCCGGCGGGACGGAGGTCCAGCCCGCGGTGCAGCCCGAGGAGTTCACCACGCAAGGGGACGCCGAGTCCTGGATCGGGGAGCACTGGAAGGACCTCCAGGAGGGCGGCACGGACCAGGTGCGGCTGTTCGAGGACTCCGCGGAGATCTACGGGCCGATGAGCCTGCACGCCGAAGAGGCCTGAGCGAGGGCCCGACGGGCGTAGGGGGAGGGGACGGCCGCGATACGGGCCGTCCCCTCCCGCGTCACTGCTCGCCCAGCGTCACCTCGGCGGTGCGCTCGTCGCCGCCGCGGGTGTACGTCACCTTGGTGCGGTCGCCCGGCCGCATCGACGCCAGGGCCTCGGAGAGCGAGGTGATCGTGGTGATGTCCGTGTCGCCCAGCTTCGTGATGACATCCCCGGCGCGCAGGCCCGCGCCGTCCGCGGCACCGCCCTGGACGACGCTGACGATCGCCACGCCGGCGGGACGGTAGCTGTCGTCGACGACCGTACGGGCGGTGATGCCGAGCGCCGCCCGGCCCGAGTCGGTGACCTTGCCGTCCTTGACGATCTGGCCGGCGATCGTCTTCACCGTCGAGGAGGGGATCGCGAACCCGATGCCGGGTGCCGCGCTGTCGCCCAGCGCGGGGTCGGTCGCGGCCAGCGTCGGGATGCCGATGACCCGGCCGTCCAGGTTGACCAGGGCGCCGCCGCTGTTGCCCGGGTTGATGGCCGCCGAGGTCTGCACCATGTCGGCGAGGGTCGCCCCCGTACCGCCGCCGCTGCGGCCCTCGGTGACGGTCCGTCCGGTCGCCGACACGATGCCCTGCGTCACGCTGGACGACAGCCCGAGCGGCGAGCCCATCGCGAGCACGATCTGCCCGACGTCGACCTTCGACGAGTCCTCGAAGGCGGCCGCCTTCATGCCCTCGGGCACCTTGTCCAGCTTGACGACCGCGAGGTCCTGCTCGGGGTAGGACGAGACGAGCCGCGCGGACAGCGGGTCCTCGCTGTGGGCGGTCGTCACCCGGAACGTCTTCTGGTCCCCGACGACATGGGCGTTGGTGACGACATGGCCCTGGTCGTCGTACACGACCCCCGAGCCCAGGTCGTCGCCGGCCTGGATCTGGACGACCGAGGGCAGCACGTCCTTGATCACCTGCTGGTAGTCGGCCTGGAGGTCGTTGGCCGCGGCCGGTGCGGCGGCCCGCGCCGTGGTGGCCTCGCGCCCGCTGCCCGTACCGGATTCCGGCCCGCCGTCCGATCCGGCCGCCGAGCAGCCGGTGGCGAGCAGCAGGGAGCATGCCAGCGCGGCGACGGGAATGCGGAACCGGGACACGGCACGGGTGCGGGAGACGTCCATGCCCCGAGTCTCACGGGGCCCCGGACCTCCTGCTTGCGCAGAGCACCCGAACGGGCGGCGTCCTAGCCCCGCACCCCGCACAGGTGCAGCAGCGCCGCGACCCCGCGGTACGGGTCCGTCCGGCCCGCCCGCTCCTCCACGGCCAGCAGCGTCTCGACGTCGACCGGGGCCTCGGCGCCGTCGGGCACCGTGTCCGTGAAGACCTGCACGCCGTACCAGACGTGCAGCGGGGCCCCGATGCCCGCGAGCTTGGCCGTCAGCGTCGCCAGCCGGTCCGCGCGGACGTCGAGGCCCAGGTGGTTCCGGCAGGCGGTGGTGTCGAAGGCGGCGAGCGCGCCGGCCCAGTCGCCGCCCAGGCCCGGGCGCATGGCGAGCGCGTCCCCGTTGCGCACGAGCAGCGACAGCAGACCGCCCGGGGCGAGCATGCGGGCCAGCCCGGCCAGCAGCGGGTCGGGCTCCTCGACGTACATCAGCACGCCGTGGCACAGCACCACGTCGAAGCTGCCCGGCAGGAAGTGCACACCGGTGTCCCGGCCGTCGCCCTCGACGATCCGCATCCGCTCCCGGATGCCCTCCGGCTGACCCGCCAGGGCGTCACGCGCCGCGGCGATCATCGTCGCGTCCCGCTCCACGCCGGTCACCTGGTGCCCGGCCCGTGCCAGCCGCAGCGCCTGGGCGCCCCGGCCCATGCCGACGTCGAGCACCCGCAGCCGCTTGCCCACCGGGAAGCGGCCGGCTATCTGCTCGTCGAGCTGCCGGGCCACCAGCTCCTGCCGTACGACGTCCCGAAGACCGCCCGGCCTGTCCAGCCAGGCGTCGGCCGCGCCCCCGGCGAACGGCGTGGTGCTCAGGGCCGCTCCCCGCGCTTGACCTGCGGCTTCGGCAGCCGGAGCCGGCGCATCTGCAACGAGCGCATCAGCGCGTAGGCGACCGCGCCGCGCTTGCGGTCGTCGGGGAAGCGCTCGGCGAGGCGCTTCTTCAGCCGGAAGCCGGTGACGAGCGAGTCGAGCACGATCAGCACGATCACGACCAGCCACAGCAGCAGCGCGATGTTCTGCAACGACGCCACCCGGACCATGCTCAGCACGAGGATGACCACGGCCATGGGCAGGAAGTACTCGGCGATGTTGAACCGCGAGTCGATGAAGTCGCGCGCGAACTTGCGGACCGGGCCCTTGTCACGGGCCGGCAGGTACCGCTCGTCGCCGCTGGCCAGCGCCTGGCGCTGCCGCTCCATCGTGGACCGGCGCTCCTCGCGCTGACGCTTGGCGGCCTCCTTGCGCGTCATCTGCGTATTGGCGACGCTGCGGCGCTGGGACTGGGCCTCACTGCGCTTGGGCGTGGGCCTGCCCTTCGGGGCCTGCGGGTCGCGGGGCTGCTTGGAGTCGGTCACCGGCGTCTTGACGAGGCTCGGTGCCTTCTCTTCCTTGGCACGGCTACGGAACACAAAACCCAAGGGTACGGGGTGGGGGAGTGTGGACCCCAGTCCGGTGGGGAACGATCCGGCAACGCCAGTCGTCCGTAAGGGGACAGAGGGGGACGTTGCGTACCGCCCGGCCGGGGCGTCCGGGACGTCTCCCCGGGGAGCACCTACTCCCTACGCCGGACCGGGAGCGTGCGCAGTCGTCCTTGGGGATGAGCGCATCCGTCCCCGAACAGTGCGGTAATGGATGCAGGGCCCGTACTGTGGGTTCTGTTGCAGTCGCTGGAGCTGGAGTCGGTCAGAAGGGGGCGCGCGAAGCCCATGAGCGGTGTCATGAAGCGTATGGGGATGATCTTCCGCGCAAAGGCCAACAAGGCCCTTGACCGGGCCGAGGACCCGCGCGAGACCCTCGATTACTCGTATCAGAAGCAGCTTGAGCTGCTCCAGAAGGTGCGCCGCGGCGTCGCCGACGTGGCGACCAGCCGCAAGCGCCTGGAGCTCCAGCTCAACCAGCTCCAGTCCCAGTCGGGCAAGCTGGAGGACCAGGGGCGCAAGGCGCTCGCGCTGGGCCGCGAGGACCTGGCCCGCGAGGCGCTGTCCCGGCGTGCCGCGCTCCAGCAGCAGGTGACCGACCTGGAGACGCAGCACGCCACCCTCCAGGGCGAGGAGGAGAAGCTCACCCTCGCGGCCCAGCGCCTCCAGGCCAAGGTGGACGCCTTCCGTACGAAGAAGGAGACCATCAAGGCCACCTACACGGCGGCCCAGGCGCAGACCCGCATCGGGGAGGCGTTCTCCGGCATCTCCGAGGAGATGGGCGACGTGGGCCTCGCGATCCAGCGGGCCGAGGACAAGACCGCCCAGCTCCAGGCGCGGGCCGGCGCCATCGACGAGCTGCTCGCCTCCGGCGCCCTGGACGACCAGTCCGGGATGCACAAGGACGACATCCAGGCCGAGCTGGACCGGCTCTCCGGTGGTACGGATGTAGAGCTGGAGCTCCAGCGCATGAAGGCCGAGCTGGCCGGCGGCAGCACGTCCGACCGGCAGGCACTGGAGGGCGGCCAGGGCCAGGCGCAGCCCCAGCAGCAGCCGCAGGACACTCCGCGTTTCGACAAGCAGTAGCCCACGCCTAGGAGGGCGACATGATCGTGAGGATCATGGGGGAGGGGCAGGTGGCGCTCGCCGACGGCCGCCTCGCCGAGCTGAACAAGCTGGACGACGAACTCCTCGCCGAGATGGAGAACGGTGACGGCCCCGGTTTCCGCGCGACCCTCCAGGCCCTGCTGGCCAAGGTCCGCGAACTGGGCGAGCCGCTGCCGGACGACACCCTGGAGCCGTCGGACCTGATCCTCCCCTCCCCGGACGCCACCCTGGAGGAGGTCCAAGAACTCCTCAGCGACGACGGCCTCATCCCGGACGGCTCCTGAGAACACGACTCAGCTCCCGGTTCGGCACCTCGGCGACGCCGGTAACTCCCAGCCCGTCCGGCACGAAGGCATCGCCGGTATCTCTCAGCCCGTCCGGCAAGGGGGCATCGCCGGTAACTCTCAGCCCGTCCGGCGTTTGAGGACGAGGCCGT
>NZ_WWHX01000505.1 GCF_009862125.1 Streptomyces sp. SID5910 | reverse complement strand
GAGGAGACCGATGGCGGCAGGGCGCCCGGGGGGACCGGTGGCGGCACCGCGCCGTCCGGCGCCGGGCCCGCCCGCACCGCGCTGCCGCCGGGCCTCGCCACCGCCGTGCGCTGCGGTCCCGAACTCACCTCGCCCGAGGGCGTCGAGGCGCAGACCTGTGTGCTGACGCAGGGGACCGGGACCTGGGCGCGGACCTACTACCGCAACGCGACCGGCGGGACGCTGGAGACCGTGCTGAGCCTCATGGGGCCCGGCGGCCGCAGCCTGCGGATGCGCTGCGCGGTGGGCGCCGAGGACGCGCCGGGCATGTGCGAGACACCTCGTGAGCGGATGCGGGGCGAGCCGGGCGACTACACGGCCGTCGCGGAGTACGCGGGCCGGGCCGGTCACGGGCCGTTGCTGCTGCGCACCGGGAGCAACTCCCCTGTGCAGAAAGGCCGTTGACGCGGCGGTCGTGACCGGGTGTGCGTCGGGCGCATGGAAAGACCCGGTTGCTGGCGACGGGGGATGCACCAGCAACCGGGCTACTCGAACGGTAACAAGAGATCGGCGGTTAGCAAATTCGATCTCCTGTTTTCCGGTCACCGACTGGCCTGTCTTCGCCGGGAGTTGTGACTGGAGTCACCCGTTCCGTGCCCGCCGGTCCGGCTGACCGGTCGGTCAGCCGGACCCGGCACGGGGGCCGTGTGCCGGTCCCCGGCTCAGCTGAGGGTGACCTGCCGGTTGGTCAGGCCGCCACGCGCCCGTCGCTCGTCGGGCGTGAGCGGCGCCTCGGTGGCCAGTGCCTCGGCGAGACGCTCGGCGAACTCGGCCGCCGGCTTCTCGACGTCCTCGGCACCGACCCCGCTCGGCAGGTCCCAGACCGGGACGGTGAGCCCATGGGCACGGAAGGACCCCACGAGCCGGGTGCCCTCGCCGAGGCTCGACCGGCCCGCCGCGTGCAGCCGGGCCAGAGCGTCCAGAAGCCGCTCCTCCTCGTGCGGCATGACCCACCGCAGGTGGTTCTTCTCCGGCGTCTCGCACCAGTAGGCGGCGTCCACGCCCTGGAGCCGGACGGTCGGGATGGCCGCGGCGTTGGCCCGCTCCAGGGAGGCGGCCACTTCCGGCGTGGCGTTCTCCGCGTCCGGGACCCAGAACTCGAAGCCCTCGTGCACGACCGGCTCGAAAGCCCCCTCGGGCGCGAGCAGGTCCTGGAGCCGCGGACCGTCGGCCGGCGCGCGGCGCCCCTGCACCGGAGTGCCCGGCGCGGCGGCCAGGGCCCGCTGGAGGGTGTCCGCGAGGTCGCGGCTGATGTCGCCCGACGCCGTGTCGTTCTGGAGGCCGAGCAGCACCGAGCCGTCGTCGCGGCGCAGGGCCGGCCAGGCCATCGGCAGCACCGTGGCGAGCGTGACCGACGGAACGCCCTCGGGCAGGCCGTCCTTCAGCGTCAGTCCGGCCGTGGCCGCCGGCACCAGCTCGCGCAGCGCCACCCAGTCGCACTCGCCGGGCAGTCCTTCGAAGGGGCGGTGCACCAGCTCGGTCGTGGCCTGCGCGGCGGCCCGGCCGTGGCAGGCCTTGTAGCGGCGGCCGCTGCCGCAGGGGCAGGGCTCGCGGGCACCGACGACCGGGACCTCCCCGTCGGTGAGCTGAGGCCGCCTGGCCTTCGTCTGGGGTCGCTTCTTGGCCATCTGGGTGTCTCCCGGTTACGGCTCTACTCGTACGGGCGCGAGCCTAGCCGTTCGCGCCCCGGCCGACGGGACCCTGTGGACGACGGGCCGGGTGTGGACAACTCCCGCGGTGTGCCGTAGCGGTGGCGTTGCCGGTGGGAGGAGCCGGGCGGAGGAGCCGGGCGGAGGCGCGCCGCGCGTTGAGCCGCGTGGGGTGAGCCGCGTACCCGCTCCGCGGCCGGGTACCGCACGCCGGGCTCAGCCCAGCTCCTCGAACGCGTCCGCGAAGTCCAGCCCGGGGATCTCCGACACCGCCGGGGCCGCGACCCGTGTGGCGAAGTCGTCGCGCCGGTGCCCCGCGTCCGGGTCGTGCACGTCGTCGTGGACGACGACCCAGACCGTGACGTCCCCGCACGCCTCGTCCCGTACGCCCCAGTCGTCGGCGAGCGCGGTGATGATGTTCAGCCCGCGGCCGCCGTGCGCGGTGACCGACGGGGTCGCCGGAGCCGGGCGGGTCGGGCCGCCGCCGTCCGTGACCTCCACGAGGAGCCGGCCCCCCGCGTCCACCTGCCATGCGGCCCGCACGTCACCGTCACCGGCCAGGGCGTCGCCCAGCGGACGGCCGTGCTTGCACGCGTTGCTGAGAAGTTCGGAAAGGACCAGTACGGCGTCGTCGATGACCGCTTCCGCCACACCGCCCCGGCGCAACTGCTCCCGCATCCGGTGCCGTGCTTTCCCCACGCCCGCAGGGCCATGGGGAACGGCCATGCTCGACGACGTGGGCACCTCCTGTGCCACCACCAACGCCACCCCCGAGACCTCCTTCGCCCCACGCCACGGTGTGGATGCCCTCCTGGCCTGAACCGGAAACCGGCCGGTCCCCGCCCAGTGACGCATTCGACACGGCCGGACACGCACCGAACGCGCCGGAGCACTCCCCGTAATCATGTGGCTGGATTTCGTCGGTGTGGCCGAGACCGGAGAATGGGGCAGACGGCCCGCCGGGTCAAGGGTTCCGGCCGAATCAGCGGCCCAGGTGCTCCAGGACCGCGCGTGGCCGGTTGGTGATGATGGCGTCGACGCCCAGGCCGGCGCACAGATCCACGTCGGCGGTCTCGTTCACCGTCCACACGTGCACCTGGTGCCCCGCCGCCTTCAGCCGCTCGATGTAGGCGGGGTGGTTGCGCACGATACGGATCGAGGGGCCCGCGATCCGGACACCGGCCGGCAGCCGTCCGTCGCGCAGCCGGGGCGAGACGAACTGCATCAGGTAGACCGTCGGCAGCGTCGGTGCCGCGGCCCGCACCCGGTGCAGCGAGCGGGCCGAGAAGCTCATCACCCGCACCGGCGAATCGGCGGCCGAGGCGGGCGCGTCGAGACCGAACCGCTTCAGGAGCAGCAGCAGCCGCTCCTCCACCTGTCCCGCCCAGCGCGTGGGGTGCTTGGTCTCGATGGCCAGCTCCACCCGCCGCCCCGCGTCCGACACCAGCTCCAGCAGCCGCTCCAGGGTGAGGACGGAGGTCTCCTCCCGGTCCTCGGGCCGGTGCTCCCACTCGGGCTGCTCGTCGCGCGTGCGCCAGAACTCCCGGGTCCTGCGGGCGCCGAAGTCCAGGGCCGCGAGATCGGCGAGCTCCAGCGCGGAGACCGCGCCCCGGCCGTTGGACGTACGGTTGACGCGCCAGTCGTGGACGCAGACGAGGTGGCCGTCGGCGGTCAGGCGCACATCGCACTCCAGGGCGTCCGCCCCGTCCTCGATCGCCTTCCGGTACGCGGCCAGGGTGTGCTCGGGGGCCTCCTCGGAGGCTCCGCGGTGGGCGACGACCTGGATCGGCTGCTGTCGTACGTGGGTCACCGCGTCATGGTGCCACCGTGCGCGGGTAGACGTGCCGTCGGAGTCATCGGCCCGTGCCCGTTTAGTCTTGGATGGCCTGTATAAGGAACAACCGCGACGCACAGCATCCGCTTATGGTGCTCTGACGGCTCGTGGGAAAAGCTGATGGCCTACACCAAACACATGCACCACCACATGCACCACCACATGCGCAGCCGTGTCGCGCCGGGCCGTGGAGCGGCGCGCGTGAGCGCGGCCGAGCGCGACCAGTGCGCCCCAGCGGCAGTCGTGGATCGAGGAGAGAAGCTGTGAGCACCGAGAACGAGGGCACCGCGGTACCCCCGGCCCCGTCCGCACCTCCCGTGCCGGCGGCGTCTCCCGCGGCCTCCGAGCCGGGCCCGCCGCCCCACCCGGACCAGCCGTCGGCCCAGCCGTTCGCGAACGCGGAGCCGCACGGCGGCCACCCGGCCCCCCAGGCCGCCGCACATGCCTCCCACCCCGGCTCCTCGGCCCCCGACGCCTCCTGGCCGCCGCCCCCGCCGCCGGCCGGCCCGTCCTACGGCGGCGGAGGCGGGGACGGCTCCGGCGGAGGCTGGGGTTCCTCGTACCAGCAGCCGGCACCGAAGTCCGGCCGCGGCCGCGGCGGGCTGGTCGCCGCGCTCCTGATCGCCGCCCTGGTCGCGGGCGGTCTGGGCGGTGGCCTCGGCTACACCCTGGCCAAGAACAACGACGAGACCGGTTCCACGACGGTCTCCGCCTCGGACACCGGCGGCTCGGTCAAGCGCGACGCGGGCACGGTCGCGGGCGTGGCCGGCAAGGCACTGCCCAGCACGGTCACCATCCAGGCCGAGGGCAGCAACGGCGAGGGCGGCACCGGCACGGGCTTCGTCTTCGACAAGCAGGGCCACATCGTCACCAACAACCACGTGGTGGCGGAGGCGGTCGACGGCGGCAAGCTCAGCGCGACCTTCCCCGACGGCAAGAAGTACGACGCCCAGGTGGTCGGCCACGCCCAGGGCTACGACGTGGCGGTCATCAAGCTGGTGAACGCCCCTTCCGACCTGAACCCGCTGCCCCTCGGCAACTCGGACAAGGTGGCCGTGGGCGACTCGACGATCGCCATCGGCGCCCCCTTCGGGCTGTCCAACACGGTGACCACGGGCATCATCAGCGCCAAGAACCGCCCCGTGGCCTCCAGCGACGGCAGCGCGAGCAGCAAGGCGTCCTACATGAGCGCCCTCCAGACCGACGCCTCGATCAACCCGGGCAACTCCGGCGGCCCGCTGCTGGACGCACAGGGCAACGTCATCGGGATCAACTCCGCGATCCAGTCCTCCAGCAACGGCGGCTTCGGCGGCGCGGGCCAGGCGGGCTCGATCGGCCTGGGCTTCGCCATCCCCATCAACCAGGCGGAGTTCGTCGCCAAGCAGCTGATCGCGAACGGCAAGCCGGTGTACGCGAAGATCGGCGCCTCCGTCTCGCTGGAGGAGACGACGAACGGCGCGAAGATCACCGAGCAGGGCGTCAGCGGCTCCGAGCCCGTCGAGCCGAACGGCCCCGCCGCCGCCGCGGGCCTCAAGCCGGGCGACGTCATCATCAAGCTCGACGACACGGTGATCGACAGCGGCCCGACCCTGATCGGCGAGATCTGGACCCACAAGCCCGGCGACAAGGTCACGGTCACCTACGAGCGCGCCGGCAAGCAACACACGACCGACCTCACCCTCGGCTCCAAGACCGGCGACGACTGACCCGACGGCCCCCGCACGGACCCGCTACCCTGGTCCCGCGCGGCCGATCACCGGCCGACGCGGGGTGGGTTGCCCGAGCGGCCTAAGGGAACGGTCTTGAAAACCGTCGTGGCGCAAGTCACCGTGGGTTCAAATCCCACACCCACCGCCAGCAGGTCAGCGTAAATGCTGGTCAGAGGGGGTGCCCCGATCACGGGGCACCCCCTCTCGCATGCACCCTGTCTCACCCCTTCTCGCCCATCTCCCACCTTTGACCAGTGCGTATGGGCCATCTGTGGGCCAGGATCAGGGTGCGTGCCCCTCACCAAGGGCACGAGAAATCAGGTCGTTTGAGTGCTTCTGGCCACCTTTAAGGATCTTCGCGTAGAAGCGGTAGAGCACAGCGATGCTGTGCCCAGCGCGAGCGGCGACTTCCGCAGGGTCGACTCCTGATTTGATCCATAGGGAAATGCCCGCGTGGCGCAGGGAGTACGGCGCGGCCGCCAAATCGGATTCGACTTCCCGAGGGGACAGCACCGCCTTTCGCGCTCGCTCCCAAATGGCGCAGAACCGGTGTGGGTGGATGACTTTTACATCGATACTTTCCCGACGACCAACGCGGATTACGCGCGTTTCTGTGCGGCCACTCGGCACCCAGTCCCTGAGCACTGGGAGAGCGGCCGATGTCCGCGTGAGCTTTATGACCACCCCGTGGTCCACGTGTCTTGGCGAGACGCGAGCGCGTTCGCGAAGTGGGCGGGGAAGTCTCTGCCGACAGCCGAGCAGTGGGAGAAAGCGGCACGTGGAACCTCTGGCCGCACCTTCCCGTGGGGCGACCAGAAGACTGCCGCAAAGTGCAATGTCCGGGAGACCGGCGTGGAGCGCACGACGTCTGTTTCTCGGTATCACAGCGGCGTCTCACCCTACGGGGTCTACGACATGGTGGGCAACGTGTGGGAATGGCTAGCGACGCCGACCACACCAGGGCGGTACGAACTCCGTGGCAGTGCCTTTACGAGTCCCTTGTTCAGAGGTGTGCCGGCGGTCCCGAACGACGCCGACGAAACGATGCACGACGACGACACAGGGTTCCGCTGCGTGGCGACGCCAGAGCAAATGCGCTCCCGCAAGTGACGCGAGCTGTCCGATAGATGGTCGGCCCTCGGTGCGATATTAGGAAGCTGCCCCAAGTCTATGGGGGCCCTAATGCGCCGAAAAGCAAAGAAGCGTCCTCAACGGATCTGGGGACGCTTCTCTGCGTGCACTACGTAGCAGCGATGGAAATCAACCGCGCCGCCGGTTGAGGAGGAAGTACACAAGCGGCAGCAGTGCGGCCATGCAAAGCATGGCTGACTGCAACTGCCATGGAGTCCCTGGTGCCATTACGCGCAAAGCCCGCGCCATCAGGTAGGGGCCAAGGATCGATCCGCCGACCCCCGCAGCCACCGTTACGGCGCCGACCAACAGACCGGACTGTTCGGCAGGCACCCCAACGTTGACTGAGGGCCCATCAGTGAAAGTCCTGATGGAGACGAAGGCTGCCGAAGTGGGCTGCCCATCATCGGCGGTCTGCGCCTCGTTCTGCTCGTACATCTATGGTCTCCCGGTAGGGAGGTCCAGCCCTAGGTGCTGTCACCAAGGTTGAAGCTGGAACCTCGCAAAATGCCCACTGCGATCACCTCTGCCTGCGTTGTGTGTATGTGTGTGGATGTGTGTGTGCGTTGTGTGTGTTTGCTCTGCGTCGTTGCTGCGCCTACGTCTCGTCGCCCTGGAGCGTCCCGACTCAAGACGGAAGCCGCTTCCGGTGGACGGCGAAGCGGGTAGTTGCCGCTTGCTGCATCCGAACAGTAACAGACCGTGGTGCGTAGACGCACCAAACAGGTGCGTCTACGATGCAGGGGAACCGACAGAAGGAAGTTAAATGCCAGAGTCCGAGAGCCAGTCCCGCCGGGGGGGCAGCGAGCGCTACTCGGTGACGCTCGTGCCACCCGCAGTCGAAGCGATCTCAGATCTGACCGAGAGCACGGGCCTGTCTAAGGCTGACGTGATCAACCGGGCGGTACAGATCTATGCCTTCCTCGATGCCCAGAAGCGATCCGGAGCTGACCTTCTCTTGCGTGAAGGGGATGGAGTTCCGGAGAGGCTACACATCGTCTAGGCAGCCTCTCCGGGCCCCTGATCCGCTGATCAGGCTGCCGTTCGGACGGTGTCCGTTCTCCGGCGCGTGGGCCATACATGGGCCGAACGCCGTCTCGGAACCGCCAGACCGCCGATGACCAGCATGTTCCTAGGCGGACGCGGCGGTCTTGAAAACCGTCGTGGCGCAAGTCACCGTGGGTTCAAATCCCACACCCACCGCGGTGATTGACGGCCCCTGACCAGGCGTGACGGTCGGGGGCCGTTGTCGTGTGCGCGGGTCGGCCCGTGTTCGTACTCGGGCGGGAGTGAGTACGTGCGCTCTGGTCGGGCGGAGGGTGGGCGGGGACGCTCGGGGTATGGAGAATCGACGACCGAAGAGCGCCGCGCAGTGGGTGTGGGGGCTCGTGCTCGCCGTGGTGGCGGTGGGGCTGTGGGCCGCGTGGCTCGGGTGGGACCAGCACCGTGACGTGCACCCCGACGGTTCGACCACCGGGCCCTACGAGGCCTGGCAGGTCATCGGGTTGGTGTTGACGCTGCTGGTGCCGGTGAGCTGGGTGGCGTTCCGGGGGCATGGCGTGGGCGCCGTGGCCGGGGTCGCCGTCGGGCTGACCGCGTCCGCCGCCTATGACTGGTCGGACGACGCCAGTGGGCTCTTCGTGATCGGCGCCGGGATGGTGATGGTGGGGAGCTTCGGCGTGAGTGCCGCGCTGGTCGCCGTGATCACCGCGGTGCGACGGAGGGGCGGAGCTGTGTCACGGCTGTGACCGGAGGTGTGGCCTCCGCCACAGTCTGTGCGGTGCGGGGCTGGTGAGGTGGGGCGATGCCTAATCTCCCGCTCCGCATGCCGCTCGCGGTCTCCGGTGCCCTCGTCGTCAGTCTCCTGCTCGGTGCCTGCGGTACCCAGACCGCCGAGGGGGGGCTCCGGTTCCGAGGGGCGCTGCGGTGCCTCCGGTGGTGCCGGGCAGGGGCAGGGCGGTGTGCGGGTCGTCGGCATGGCCGAGAGGGGCGGTGCGGGTGGCGGGTCGGCGTGCGTGGTCGCGTACGACGTGGTCAATCCGGAGGGCGAGCCCTTCACGTACACCATCACCTTCACCCTCACCGACGACCAGGGCCGGGCGATGTCCAACGTCGAGGAGACCGTGGCCTCCGTGGGGGCGGGGCGGACCGTGCGGCGCACGCTCGACGGCGTCGGCGTCCATCCCGTGGACCCGGCGCACGTACGGATCACCGATGTGAAGCGGGTGCCCGCCGACGAGGCGCCGGTGCCTGAGGGGGCCTGCCCGGCGTCCGGGCTGCGGCTCTTCGCCGACGACGGGGACGCGGCCATGGGGCTGCGTGTCGTGGGCCTGCACCTGGAGAACTGCGGGAGCCGTCCGCACGACTTGGAGGGCTATCCGGCGCTCCAGTTGCTCGACGAGGAGCTGGAGCCGGTCGACGGGATCCGGGTCGTGCGCGGCGGCGAGGGCGTGGCCCTGCTGGACGGGTTCGACGCGCCGCCCCTGCCGGTGACGCTGCGGTCGGGCGAGTCGGCGCGGGCCGGGCTGATGTGGCGCAACACCACGGAGTTCGGGGAGGCGGTGAACGTGCCGTACGTCCGGGTCCGGGAGCGGGACGGCTCCGCTCCCGTGATCGTGGCGCCCGGCCTCGACCTCGGCACCACGGGCAAGCTGGGTGTGAGCGCGTGGCGCAAGGACGAGAGCCACCGCCCCTGACCGGAGCGACTGGCTCCCTACGGCGTGCTCCCGCCCGTCATGCGGGCCGCCGAGGCGATGGTCGCGCGGGCCTCGTGTTCCGTCAGGCCGGTCTCCCGGGCCGCTTCGACCAGGGGCTCCACGAGGGCGGCGCCGATGCCGTTCTCGTAGGCGCGGCAGGCCGCCCAGAACAGGCGGGTGTTGCGCTGGCCCTCGTGCGCGGCGAGGACGAACTGGACGAGGCCCCTGCCGTGCGCGTCGGTCGCCGCAGGGGTGTGCCGGTGCGGCCGGGGCGGCGGGAGCAGGAGGCGCAGCAGCGCGGGCGGGCAGGCGGCGGGCGGCAGGTGGGCGGTGCCGGGGGCGGCGGTGTAGACGCCGTGCCGGGTGCGGGAGCCGGGGCCGACCAGGTAGCCGCCGGCGCCGCGGATGTCGATGCCGGGGGCCAGGCGGCCGGCGGAGTTGGGGACGACGGCGTCGGGCGGGCCGGTCAGCCAGAGGTGGCGGCCTCCGCTGGGGGTCAGGACGACCACCGTGGGCGGGATCGTGAACAGGTGGCGCAGGGCCAGCTCGCGCAGGGCGGCCGTGGAGTCCGTCTCCCCCTTGGTGTCCAGGTCCACGCCGATGAGGTGGTGCGGCGGCAGTCCGCAGGCGATGCCGTAGCCCGAGGCCCAGGGGGCCGCGGCGAAGAGCTCGCGGATGCGGGCCGGGTCGGTGGTGGCGTCGTGGACGCCGTGGCCGAAGCGTCCGCACTCGCCGTGGCAGCGGGAGGGCGCCGGGTCGTCGCGGTGGGGGGAGCGCAGGGCCGGGAGCTTCGTCCGGGACAGGGGGAGGACCGCCAGTCCGCGCTCGGCGGCGGACAGGGCGTGCGCGAGGGCCAGCGTCGTGGCCTGCCGGTCGGTGGTGGCCATGGGTCCATGTTCGTATGTATGTTCGAAAAAGGGAAGAGTGGTCGCACGCGACGCGCCGGGGGTGGAGTGGCGGACGGGGAAACTGGCGGAACGCTTCGCCCCTTGTGGCGCTTGGGGTGGAGGTGTCCGTACTGCCCGGGGTGCGGCAGAAGGGCAGGCAAAGGGGTTTATCGACTTGTCCTCACGCTTGAGGGCGAATCGGGGCTTCCGGGGTGGTTCGGCGGTGATCCGCTGGGCAACTCTGATCACGCGACGTCGTGCACAGCGTCGAGGCGGTCGGCCAACTGCCTTGGCACCCAGGCTGGTTCACAAGTGCAGGTACTTCTCGCGTTGTCGGCAGGAAGCCGGTGCGCACCGTGTTCTGGAGGAACTACATGGCAAGCATCCGTACCGCCCGCGTCATCGCCGCCGTCGCCGCGCTCCCGCTGGCCGTCGCCCTCTTCGGCGGCGTCGCGACGGCGGACAACGGCGCCATCGCGGACGACGGATCGAGTGCGACCTCGGCGGAGGCCTTCGCGGGCATCGTCGGCAGCGGTGTCGGCGACGACAACAACGGCAACTCGTCCACCACGCAGCAGCAGGCGGTCGGCTCCGGCGCCTCGAACCAGAGCAACACCGCGCAGGTCGACGGCTCGGCGTTCACGGCCATCAACCAGGGCAACGAGAACGTGGCCGTCAGCTTCTCCCCGCTGTGGTGGTGAGCCGAGGGGTCCGGCGCGGGCGCTCCGGCGCCGGCCCGGCCCCCGGTCTCCGTGCGGGTGTGCTTCATGGGGTCACATGACGCCTGGGCGGCGGTACTCCGGTACCGCCGCCCAGGCGTTCGTGCGTGCCGGGCGCCACGGAGGCCGGGGACCCCCAGGGGTGAACCCCCAGTGCCCCTCGTCCTCTCCTCCACCCAGAGGAGGTGCGGAGAACCCCACCCCTACAACCTGAGGCGGACTCCGCTTCGGGACCTGCGGCCGATCCGCCGCACGCCCCTTCGCTCATAGCGTTGAGTCATGACCGCACCCGTCTGCACCAGCGCTTCGAACGCCGCCACAGCAATGACGCAGACCTTCCCGTACCCGTCGTTCGCGTCGTACGTGAAGGCCCGCCAGCCGGTGCTGCTGCGCACCGCCCGGTCGCTCACCGCGAACCCGAGCGACGCGGAGGACCTGTTGCAGACCGCGCTCACCAAGACCTACGTGGCCTGGGAGCGCATCGAGGACCATCGCGCCCTGGACGGCTATGTGCGCCGGGCGCTGGTGAACACGCGGACGTCGCAGTGGCGCAAGCGCAAGGTCGACGAGTTCGCGTGCGACGAGATGCCCGAGCCGGAGCCGCTGCCCGGCGGGGACGACCCGGCGGACCGGCAGGCGCTGCGCGACGCGATGTGGCGGGCCGTCATGAAGCTGCCGGCGCGGCAGCGGGCGATGGTCGTCCTCAGGTACTACGAGGACCTCAGCGAAGCCCGGACGGCGGAAGTCCTCGGGGTTTCCGTTGGCACGGTGAAGTCGGCGGTGTCCCGCGCGCTCGGCAAGCTCCGCGAGGACCCTGAGCTGGGGATTGTTCGG
>NZ_WWHX01000504.1 GCF_009862125.1 Streptomyces sp. SID5910 | reverse complement strand
GGCGGCCATGGAGAGCCCCGCGACCGCGCTCATCACCCCCATGGCGGCGTACACCAGACCGGCCTGGTCGCCCTCGCCGAGCCGCTCGGTGAACGCGGTGATGCCCGCCTGGCACGCCCCGAACATCGCGCCCTGGAGGGCGAGGGAGGCGTACAGGGCGTACACGGAGCGGGGCATGCGGACGCGGGCACGCGCGGGCGGGGCGTCCGGCTCGGGAAGCGCGGCGCCGCCCGTCACCCGGGCCGTCGGGTGCAGCGCGAACGCCGAGCCGCACCCGGCCACCAGCAGCGCGGCGGCGCCCAGGGCGTGGGCCGGATGGGCCAGTACCGCCGCCACGCCGACCAGGGCCGGGCCGAGCACGAAGGAGATCTCGTCGAGAGTGCTCTCGAAGGACAGGGCGGCGCCCACGGTCGGCTCCGGGGCGTCCGCGCGCCGGGCGAGGGCCACCAGCCGGACCCGGGCCAGCGGACCGATCAGCGGCACGCTGGCGCCCGCCACCGCGCCGAGGGCGGCCAGCACGGGCGTCGGCAGCCCGGCGAGCGCGCCGGCCACGAGCGCGGCGATCGCCAGGGCGTTGACCGCGCTGAAGACGAGGACGACCGTGCGCTGGCCGCGCCGGTCCGCGAGCCGCCCCACCAGCGGGCCGCACGCCACCTGTCCGACGGCGAGCGCACCGCCGGTCAGTCCGGCGGCGGCCAGCGAGCCGCTGGTGCGGGCGACGAGCAGGACGCTGCCGAACTGGATGGTGGCCGTCGGCAGCCGCCCCAGGAAGGACACGACCGGCAGCAGGGGGCCGGACAGCCCCACGACCTCCCGGTACGTCCGCAGTGTGCGGTTGCGCCGCCCCATGTCCGCCGTGCTCCGTGTGCTGGCCATCGCTCGACGCTAGCCACGCGCGCGTGTGCCCGGGGATGGGCTGATGACACGAAAGGCGGCGAGGCGGGTACGTAGCTTTCCATGACACCTGAGCGACCCGACCCGGTGCCCACGTCCCTCCCGGCCCCGTCCGCCCACTCCGCTCCCCTCGCCACGTACCGGGTGCAGTTGCAGCCCGGGTTCCCGTTCGCGGCCGCGGCGGCGGCCGTGCCGTACCTCGCCTCGCTCGGCGTGACCCATCTGCACCTGTCCCCCGTGCTGGAGGCCGTCCCGGGCTCGCTGCACGGCTACGACGTGGTCGACCCCGGGCGGGTGCGCGAGGAACTGGGCGGCGAGGACGGGCTGCGGGACCTGGCCCGCACCGCGCGGGAGCACGGTCTCGGGCTGGTCGTGGACATCGTGCCGAACCACATGGCGATGTCCCCGCGACACAACCGCGCCCTGTGGGAGGTGCTGCGGGAGGGGCCGAAGTCGCCGTACGCGCGGTGGTTCGACATCGACTGGGAGGCGCAGGGCGGCCAGGTGCTGCTGCCGGTGCTCGGCGCGCCCGTCGGCGAGGTGCTGGAGCAGCTGCGGGCCGACGGCGACGTGCTGCGCTACCACGACCACGTCTTCCCGCTGCGCGAGGGCACCGGGGACCTGCCGCTGCCGCAGCTCCTGGACGCGCAGTGGTACCGGCCCGTGTGGTGGCGGCTGGCCCGCACGGAGCTGAACTACCGGCGCTTCTTCAGCATCTCCGAGCTGATCGGGGTGCGGGTGGAGGACCCGGAGGTGTTCGAGGCGACGCACGGCACGATCCTGCGGCTGCTGGGCGAGGGCGTCGTCGACGGGCTGCGCGTCGACCACCCCGACGGCCTCGCCGACCCCGACACCTATCTGGCGCGGCTCCACGAGGCGAGCGGCGGCCGGTGGACGGTCGTGGAGAAGATCCTCGCGGACGGGGAGCGGCTGCCCGCGGCCTGGCCCGTCGCGGGAACGACCGGCTACGACGCCCTGCGGCACGTCGACGGGCTCTTCACCGACCCGACGGGGTACGGGGAACTCCTCGGCCGGTACCGGGCGTTCGCCGCGCCGGAGCCGGACCGGGGCGGGGACTGGGCGGCCACGGTGCGGCGGGCGGCGTACAAGGTGCTCACGCACGAGCTGGCCACCGAGACGGACCGGCTGACCCGGGTGGCGCACCGGCTGTGCGTCGCCTCACCGGACGCCGCGCTGCGCGACCGGGCGCCGTGGGCGCTGCGCACCGCGCTGCGCGAGCTGCTGGTCCGGATGGAGGTGTACCGGCCCTACACGTCGGTGGACGCGGCGTCGGTCGTCACCGAGGAGGCGGCGGCCGAGGCCCGGCACGCGTTCGCGGTGCCGGAGGAGGCCGGCGCGGTGGACGTGGTGCGGGGCCTGCTGCTGGGACGGTTCGGTGACGGGCCGGACCACGTGGAGTTCCGGACGCGGTTCGCCCAGACGGCGTCGGCGCTGCGCGCCAAGTCGGTCGAGGACACGGCGTTCTACCGCTATGTGCCGCTGCTGTCGGCGACCGAGGTGGGCGGGAACCCGGGCTCCCCGGCGGTGTCGCCGGAGCTGTTCCACGCGTACTGCGCGCGCGTGCAGCGCGACTGGCCCACCACGGGCACGGTCGTGTCGACCCACGACACCAAGCGCAGCGCCGACGTACGTGCCGCGCTGGCGGTGCTCACCGAGTGCCCGGAGCGCTGGGCGGAGGTGCTGGCGGAGGTCACCGGCGGCGAGGGGGTGCCGGACGGGCAGTTGGCGTGGGCGGCCTGGCAGACGGTGTTCGGGCTGGGGCCGGCGGACGCGGGGCGCGTGGAGGAGGCGCTGCTGAAGCATGTGCGCGAGGCGGGCATGTACACCAGCTGGACCGAGCAGGAGCCGGCGTACGAGGAGGCGGTGGCCCGGTTCGTGGCGAAGGGGCCGTGCGGCGCGCCCGGCGAGCGGGTGGCCGCCTTCCGGGCCGCGCTGGAGCCGCACATCCGGGCCAACGTCCTCGGCACGGCCCTGACCCACCTCACGATGCCGGGCGTGCCGGACCTCTACCAGGGCACCGAGGGCGAGTACCGGGCGCTGGTGGACCCCGACAACCGGCGCCCCGCGGACTTCCCGCCCGCCGCGCCGGGGGACAAGGACGCGGTGACCCGGGCGGCGCTGGCGCTGCGGGCGCGGCGGCCCGAGGCGTTCGGCGACACGGCGACGTACGAGGCGCTGCCCGCCGACGGTCCCGCGGCGGCGCACTGCGTGGCGTTCGTCCGCTCCGGCCGGGTCCTGACGGCCGTGACGCGGCTGTCCCTGCGGCTGGCGGAGTCGGGCGGCTGGCGCGGGACGACGCTCACGCTGCCACCGGGCCGCTGGTCCGACGCGTTGGCCCCCGGCCGCGAGTTCGAGGGCCACGCACGCGTGGAGGACCTGCTCACGAACCTGCCGGTGGCGCTGCTGGAACGGACAGACTCACCCACGCAGACGGGCTGACGGGCCCACACCGGCCGGCTCCCGCGGGAGCCGGCCCGCCACCGCACCCATCGCCTCGCAGACGTCCGCCTGCGCCCGTCCCCCAGCGGCGCCCGAGGCCGGCCACGTCGAGCGGAGCACGTCGACGAAGGCCTCGGCGGCGCCGGTCGGGGGGACGCGGGAGAAGACCGTCATCGGCCGCCGCCACGGCGGGTCGGGCGTCAGGACCACGCAGTCCTCGCCGACCGCCCCGCCCACGATGTGCGACGGCGCCGTGCACACCCCGACGCCGGCGGCGGCCATCCGCACGGCCGTCGACGTGTGCTCGGTGAAGACGGCGGTGTGCGGCCGGAACCCCGCCCGTCCGCACACCAGGTCGAGGAAGCGCTCGCCCTCGACCACGGGCTCCATGGCGCACCGCACCCAGGGCCGGTCCGCGAGTTCCGGCAGCGTCACCGTCGTACGGCCCGCGAAGCGGTCGTCGAAGGGCACCACCAGGACGATCTCCTCCTCCCCGACCGGGACGACGGTGCCGGGCCAGTCGCGGGGCGCCGGTCCGACGGCGAGGTCGGCCGTGCCGCGCTGGACCTCCTCCTCCAGCGCCTCGGTCGTCGCGTACTCGTGGAGGTGCAGCAGGACGCCGGGGTGCGCGGCGCGCCAGCGGGCGAAGACGCCGGGCAGGACGCCGACGGCGATCGAGTGCACGGCCGCGACGTGCAGCTCCCCGCCCTCGGCCCCGGCGGCGGCGCGGGCCGCGCGGCGGGCCTGGGCGGCGCTGCGGACGGCGAGTTCCGCGTGCGGCCGGAAGGCGCGGCCCATCGGCGTCAGGCGCACCCCGCGCGGCATGCGCTCCAGGAGGGCGCCGCCGACCGACCTCTCCAGGGCCTTGATCTGGTGGGACAGGGCGGACTGCGTGACGTGCAGGGTCTCGGCCGCCCGGGTGAACGACGCCTCGTCGACCACGGCCATGAAGTACTCCATCTGACGCAGACTCATCCCCGCTCCTCCCCCGGCCCGCACCGCACGCCGCCATGAACGTCCTGCATCGAAGCCACAAGAACATTGCCTTGGACTCATGGCAAGTGCCGGGCGGAGGCTGGGGACATGAACACACACGACGTGATCGTCATCGGCGGCGGCACCGGCGGTTACAGCACCGCGCTGCGTGCCGCGGCCCTGGGGCTCGACGTCGCCCTGGTCGAACGCGACAAGGTCGGCGGAACGTGCCTGCACCGCGGCTGCGTCCCGAGCAAGGCCATGCTGCACGCCGCCGAACTGGTGGACGGCATCGCCGAGGCGCGGGAGCGCTGGGGCGTGAAGGCGAGCCTGGACGGTGTCGACTGGCCGGCGCTGGTCGCCACCCGCGACGACATCGTGGCGCGCAACCACCGGGGCGTGGAGGCGCATCTCGCGCACGCGGGCGTGACGGTGCTGCGGGGCAGCGCGCGGCTCACGGGACCGCGCTCGGTACGCGTGGACGGCGGCCCCGCCCTCACCGCGCGCCGCGGCATTGTGCTGGCCACCGGTTCACGCCCGCGCACGCTCCCGGGGCTCGACCCGGACGGACGGCGCGTGGTGACGAGCGACGACGCGCTGTTCGCGCCCGGGCTCCCGGCGTCCGTGCTGGTCCTGGGCGGTGGCGCGATCGGCGTCGAGTACGCCTCGTTCCACCGTTCGATGGGCGCGGAGGTCACCCTCGTGGAGGCCGCCGACCGGATCGTGCCGCTGGAGGACGCGGACGTGAGCCGCCATCTGACCCGGGGTCTGAGGAAGCGGGGCGTCGACGTCCGGGCGGGTGCGCGGCTGCTGGACGCCGAAATCCTGGGCGACGGCGTCCGCGCCCGGGTGCGCACGGCGCGGGGCGAGACCGTCGCCGTGCACGCCGAGCGGCTCCTGGTGGCCGTCGGCCGCGTACCGGTCACCGACGGGCTGGACCTGGGCGCGGCGGGCCTCGGCACCGACGGGCGCGGCCATGTCGTACCGGCGGACTGGGACCGGCTGGAGACGGCCGTGCCCGGGGTCCACGTGGTGGGCGACCTGCTGCCGCCGCCGTCGCCCGGGCTGGCCCACGCGTCCTTCGCGGAGGGCCTGCTGGTGGCCGAGACGCTGGCGGGCGTGCCGTCCGCGCCGGTGGACTACGCGGCCGTGCCCCGGGTGACGTACTCGGCACCGGGGACCGCCGCCGTGGGGCTGAGCGAGGCGGAGGCACGCGCGCGTGGCCATGAGCCGGCGGTCAACGTGATGCCGCTGACGGCCGTGGCCAAGGGGATGGTGCACGGGCAGGGCGGGATGGTGAAGGTCGTCGCCGAGGCGGGCGGCGGGCGGGTGCTCGGGGTGCATCTGGTCGGCCCGCACGTCTCGGAGATGATCGCCGAGAGCCAGTTGATCGTCGGCTGGGACGCCGAGCCCGCCGACGTGGCCCGGCACGTCCACGCCCACCCCACCCTGTCGGAGGCGGTCGGCGAGGCGTTCCTGACCCTGGCGGGCCGCGGGCTGCACCAGCAGTGACGGCGGCCCGCCGGCCACCGGCCTCCCGGTCACCGGGCGCCCGGCCACCGGCCCGCCCGGCTCACCCCCGCACGCCGCCCCGCACGCCGCCCCGCGCACCGTCCCGTGGCTCGTCCCGCGGGCCCTCTACGGCATCGTCGTCCAGGGCGAAGACCGCTCCCGTCCGTGCCGTCATGACGCAGATGCTGGGGAAGGTCCGCGTGTACTCCACCGCCCGTCCGCGCCACTGCCCCCGGGCCTCGGCGGTCACCGGGGCGTAGACCATCGGGCAGTACGTGTCCCGCAGCGGGATGCGGCCGAGGTCGCCGTCCGCCGCGGCCAGCTCCGCGCACGCCTCGGCCGCGCGGGCGTGGCCCCGGGGCGGGTCGCACCGGAGCATGGCGCGACGGGGGGTGCCGGTGGTGGCGTCGCCGCGGGTGACCGTGACCTGGAGCCAGTCGTTCCCGGGCTCCGGCTGTCCGGTCGCCGTCGCGGGGGCCGCGCCGAGGGCGAGGAGGGCGGCGGTCAGGAGGAGGCCCGTCCGGGCCGCCGCGGCCGTGATGATGTGGGTCATTCCCGGTGCATCGGCACGGCGGGCGCGGAGCCCCAGCCCGGCTCACCCGAACGGGAGACCGCGCTCGTGCGCCGCCCGGCCAGTTCGAAGGCGGCGAGCACGACGCGGGTCTGGTACTCGACCTGGCGGGCGACCGGTATCCAGTGGGCCGCGCAGCCGTCGCGGTAGTCGGCGCACCACTCGTCGACGAGCCGGTCCAGCTCCGGCAGTACGCCTGCCGGATCGTTTCCGCTCCGGGTCACCAGCTGGTGCAGCAGGCCCGCCGTGCGCAGGGCGAGACGCCGGCCGGCGATGCGCAGGGCGACCAGGTGGGCGGTGCTCATCGGCGGCAGCGGACGGCCCGTCCCGTCGTCGGCGTCGGGGTCCCAGGCGTCGGCGAGGCGGGGGCAGACCAGCAGGTAGTCGTCGACCGGCGCGAGCAGGCGGGCCGCGTCGGGGCTGCCCACGGTGTACGGCCGGAGCCGGGCGAGGAGGCGGTGCAGCCGGCGGGTGTCGCGGCGCAGGGTGCGGCTCACGGAGCGCAGCACCGCGTCCCGGTCGGCGGGCGGTGAGTCGTCCTCGACGGCCGCCACGCCCCACATGGGCGCCTCGACGACCGCGGTGACGGTGTCGTACCGCCGGGGGTGGGACCAGGTCGAGTCGACGGCGGCCTCGGTGATGGCCTGGGTCAGGTCGCCGTAGCGGGGCGGCGGTATCCGGTAGAGGGCGGGGCCGAGGCCGGGCCAGTACAGGGTGTCGTAGGAGCCGAGCTCACGGGGGATGCCGAGGCGGCTCGCGGTGTGGGCCATGCGCTGGGCGAGGCCGGGCAGGTCGTGGGTCAGTTCGGCGAAGCCGCCGCCGACGTCGACGCCGTGCAGGGAGCAGTGCAGGAAGGGCCGCAGTTCGTCCTGGAGCGCGAGCAGGGTGCGGGTCTCCGGCAGCACGGCGTGGTCGGGGCCGTCGGGCAGCCACTCGGGTTGCTCCAGGAAGCCGGGCCGGAAGAAGTTCCGCGCGTAGCGGCCGAGGGTGTACGGGCCGGAGAGCCAGCCCTCGTTGCGGCGCAGGCCGTCGGGGTCGGCGCACAGCAGCAGGTTCCAGGTGGCGTCGGCGCCCTCGGTGAGCCGCGGGTCGGCGAGGGTCCGTTCGGCCAGCCGCAGCACGGTGGCGCCGCCGACGGGCTCGTTGGCGTGGGGTCCGGCGACGACGAGGGCCTGGCGGGTGCCGTGTCCGACGGAGAGCAGCAGCAGGGGCGTGCCCTCCCGGGAGGTGCCGACGCGGCGCAGCCGGGCGTCCCGGGGGTGGCGGGCGACGAGTGCGGCGGCCCGGGCGCCCAGCTCGTCCACGGTCGGGTAGCGCAGGAGGGGCGGCAGGGCACACCTCCACGATGGGAGCCGTCGGTTCACCTGACGTGCGCGGTGTACGCACAGTCAGTCACGACTTCATGGGTACGTCAACACCAGGAAGAGCAAAGGGATTCGGGCCACGAGACGACGCACGACACGGGGTGAAGCCCAGGCCAGAGCTGTGCGGGGGGTCAGTCGACGGCGAGGCGGAACGCCATCTGGCCGAAGCCGATCTGGTCGCCCTCGCGGACCACGGCGGCGCCGATGACCCGCCGTCCGTTCACCGTGGTGCCGTTGGTCGAGCCGAGGTCGCGCAGCACCCACATGCCGCCCTGGCGGACGAGTTCGGCGTGCACGCGGGAGACCGTCTCGTGCGTCAGCCGCAGCCCGTTCGCCGGGTCGCGCCCTATGCGCAGCGGATGGCCGGTGCCGGGGTGCGGCAGCAGCAGCTTGGGCAGCCGCTCGGCCTGCCAGGCCCGGCGCAGCCGGACGCCGAAGCCGGACACGGCCTCGACGGTGCCGAACACCACGCGCGAGACCCTGCCCTCCGTGGGCAGGTCGGCGGTGAGCGCGGCGAGTTCGTGGGAGTGGTGGGCGGCCAGCGCCAGTTCCATGCGGCGCACGAAGGTGTCGTGCGACAGGCGGCCCAGGGCGACGCCGTCCCGGAGCACCTTCAGCGCCTA
>NZ_WWHX01000503.1 GCF_009862125.1 Streptomyces sp. SID5910 | reverse complement strand
TCTGCACGACGTCGTCGACAGCCTCGTACGCCTCGTCCTCGACCAGCGCGAGGCCGCCCGGGCGCGGAAGGACTGGTCCACCGCGGACGCCATCCGCGACCAGCTGAAGGAGTCGGGGCTGGCCATCGAGGACAGCCCGCAGGGACCCCGCTGGAGCCTCGGCTCCCGCTGAGCCTCCACGGCCCCCGAAGATCAAGTGTGCCGCCCGGCCTCCCGGGCGGCACACTGCATAAGACGCAAGCACCACGCACACCCGCGTGAAGACGCAGAGAGCGGAGACAGGTAACTCATGGCCGCGAACAACCGCCGCATGTCCGGCAAGAAGGGCGCGCAGGTCGGCAGCGGCGGCAAGCGACGCCGGGGCCTGGAAGGCAAGGGGCCGACGCCTCCCGCCGAGATGCGCAAGGGGCACGCCAAGCAGCGCGCCGCCAACGCCAAGGCGCGCCGCGCCACGGGACGTCCGCAGCAGCGCCGCGGAGGCGGCCGGTCCACGTCCGAGCTCGTCGTCGGCCGCAACCCGGTCTACGAGGCCCTGCGCGAGGGCGTGCCCGCCTCGACGCTCTACGTCCAGCAGTTCATCGACAACGACGAGCGGGTCCGCGAGGCGCTTCAGCTCGCGGCCGAGCGCGGCGGCATCAACCTCATGGAGGCGCCCCGCCCCGAGCTCGACCGGATGACCAACGGGCTCAACCACCAGGGCCTCGTCCTCCAGGTCCCGCCGTACGAGTACGCGCACCCCGAGGACCTGGTCGCCGCCGCCCACGACGAGGGCGCCGACCCGCTGATCGTCGCCCTCGACGGCGTGACCGACCCGCGCAACCTCGGCGCGGTCGTCCGCTCCGTCTCCGCCTTCGGCGGCCACGGCGTCGTCGTGCCCGAGCGGCGCGCGGCCGGCATGACCGCGGGCGCCTGGAAGACGTCCGCCGGCACGGCCGCCCGTACGCCGGTGGCCCGCGCCACCAACCTCACGCGCGCCCTGGAGCAGTACCAGAAGGCCGGGATCACGGTCGTCGGCCTGGCCGCCGACGGCGAGGCCGAACTCGGTGACGTGGAGGCCCTCGGCGGGCCGGTCGTCATCGTCGTCGGCAGCGAGGGCAAGGGCCTGTCCCGCCTGGTCGGCGAGACCTGCGACGTCCGCGTCCGCATCCCGATGCCCGGCGGCGCCGAGTCGCTCAACGCCGGTGTGGCGGCGGGCATCGTCCTCTACGAGGCGGCCCGCCGGCGCGCCTGACGCCGCGAGGGGGACCGGATGTTCGGTTCGGTCCCCCGAACGGGGCGTTCCGGGTGGTCCGGACAAGCTTGACGCGGTCCGGACAGATCCGGCGGGCCGAGGCAGTGTCCTAACGACACATCACTCGGTTAGATGAGCGTGGACACCAGAACACCCCGCACACCCACGGGGGACCGCTCGTCGGGATACGACGACGCTCCCGCGCTGAGCATGGTGAAGGTGCCGAGCGATCCGGCCCAGGTCATCGTCAATCACACGAGCTTCCGCGTGCAGCTCGGTGCCTCCGCGCGGCGGACCCGGTCCCCGCGGATCGCGCGGCACTTGAGCGCCGCCCACGACACCGCCCGTATGCCCGTCGCCGGCACCGGGGTCCCCACGCCCGCCCGGCGCCGCCCCGTCGTCTGGAGCGGCCGGTCCGACCCGGACGACACCGGCGCCCACCGACTGCTCCAGGCAGTGCGGGCCGGCGCGGGCCGTCACGCCGAGGACCCGGTCCCCGACATCACCGACGCCGGCGCCACCCAGGTCATCCCCCGCGTCGGCGAGGGCGGCCGCCCCGGCTACGCCCCGTACGACGACTTCGACGACGGCCCCGACACCCAGCCCCTCGAAGCCCCCCTCGTCGGCGCCCAGCGCGGCCCCCTCCGCGACGGCACCCGGCTGCTGCCCGCGATGCGCACCGTCGGCAGCACCTACGACGAACCGGCCTTCGGGGACGACGACTTCGGCCCGGCCCCCGCCGGCCACGGCTACGGCGACGGCACCGACACGGGGCCGCGCACCAGGCGCCACGCCGACGACCCGTCACGGCACGCCTACTACCCCGGCCGCCGCCTCAACCTCGGCGTCGTGCTGCTCCCCCTGCGCGTCTTCCTCGGCTTCATCTCCGTCTACGCCGGCATGGGCAAGCTCTGCGACCCCGTCTACTTCGACGGCGGCGAGCGCGGGTCCATGGTCAAGTGGCTCAACACCCTGCACCCCTGGGACGTCGCCGAACCGCTGCGCCAGTTCGCCCTCGCGCACCCCGTCGGCTCCGGCCTGGTCATCGCCTTCCTCCAGGTCATCGTCGGCGTCCTGACCGTCCTGGGCTGCTGGCAGCGCGTCGCCGCCGTCATCGGCGCGATCCTGTCCGCCGCGCTCCTGGTCACCGTCAGCTGGAAGAGCACCCCGGTCTACGACGCGCCCGACATCATCTACCTCGCCGCCTGGTCCCCGCTGATCATCGCCGGCGCCCCCGTCTACTCCGTGGACGGCCGTCTCGCCGGCGGTGCCTGGCGCCGCCTCGGCCCCCGCGCCGACATCTGGGACCTGCGCCGCCATGTGCTGCGCCGCAGCGCCCTCGTCACCTTCCTCGTCACCGGCGTCACCCTCCTCGTCGGCTCGCTGCTCGGCGGTGCCGTACGCGACGCCGACCGCGTGGTCGTGCCCGGGCCCGGCGAAGGCCCGCGCAACGAACTCCCCGGCTCCCCGCTCCCCCAGGAGCCCGGCACGCGTAAGGAGAAGACGCCGGAAGCCTCCTCCTCCGCGTCCACCGAGGGCGCCGGCTCCGGCGGCAAGGCCACCCCGTCCGAGGACGGCGAGACCACGCCGGGGGCGACCAGCGACAGCGGCACCACTCCCGGCGGCGCCCCCAGCCAGACCCAGGGCACCACGGGCGAGGCCCCGCCGCAGCGGACCTCCCCGGCCGGACAGGCACCGAGCACCAGCGCCGGCCCGACCTCCGGCGGCACCGCCACGGGGGGCACGGGGGACGGCTCCACCGGCTCCACCGGCAGCGGCGACGGCGACACCGGCTCCTCCTCCACAGGCCAACCGGGCAGCCGCCTGGTCGGCGGCCTCCTGGGCTAACCCGCCCCGGGCCAGGGGCTCGGGGCATGTACGACGACGGGTCCCGCACGAACACCGTGCGGGACCCGTTGTCGTAGGGGATGGCGGTGCGTCGTCGAGTTGACGGCCGTGGACCGAGGGATGGGACGACCGCCGGTACACCTTTGTCGCCGCAGGCCCCCGGGCGAAGGAGGACTGGCTGCATGACGTTGCCTCGGTCATGCGGGGAGAGACAGCGGACCCCCGGGGCTGGCGGACCATCGATCCGGACGAGGGTGAGGAGGAGAGGGAGGACGACCCGGCCTACCCCTTCGTCGTCCCGCCAGTGGACGATGCGGGTGCGGCGGAATGGCGAGGTCGGCTCAGGGAGATTCCGCTTTCCGCGGTGGTACGGCTCCTCGTGCTGCTGGCCACCATCGATCTCGATGTCTCCCGGGACCCCCGTTCTCCCGCACAGCGGGCTGAAATGGAGGGGCACGCCAGGGTGATTCTCGCGCGCTCTCCCAATCCGCGTTGAGACACGAGTTCCCGGACCATGCCCGGCCGTACTCCCCGAGCGCGGTGCGGGCCACCGTGGTCCGCGGATGCTCAGCGGCCGGAGAGGGCCGACAGCTCGCGGGCCGCTTCTGTCAGGTCCTTCGCCGTGTCGATTGCTCGCCAGTAGGAGCCCTGGGGGATCGGGAAGCCGGCCAGGCGGTTCTCGCGGGCCAGGCGGGGGAACGTCGTGCGTTCGTGGTCGCCGCGCTCCGGGAGCAGCTCCGCGAAGGCGGGCGAGAAGACGTAGACACCCGCGTTGATCTCGAAGGTCGACGGGGGTGCCTCTATGAAGTCCGTGACGTGTCCGAAGCCGTCCGTCTGCACGGCGCCCCAGGGCAGCCGGGGGCGGGCCAGGGCGAGGGTCGCGACGGCGTCCCGCTCGGCGTGGAAGTCGGCCATGTCGCGCAGTGAGAAACGCGTCCAGATGTCGCCGTTGGTGGCGTACCAGGGCAGGTCGGGGTGGGGGAGGTGCGCGGCGGCGTACTTGAGGCCGCCGCCGCGGCCGAGGGGCTCGGGCTCCACCACGGTGGTGACGGACAGCGGCAGGTCGGCGCTCTCCAGCCACTTCTGGAGCACCTCGGCGAGGTGGCCGCAGGAGACCACCACGTCGGTCACACCCTCCTCGGCGAGCCAGGCGAGCTGATGGCCGATGATCGGGGTGCCGGTGCCCGGGATCTCGACCATCGGCTTGGGCCGGTCGTCGGTGTAGGGGCGCAGGCGGGAACCCTGCCCGCCGGCCAGGACGACGGCTTGAACGGGGCGGCGGGACGCGGCGTTCGGATCGGTCATGACCCGAACTGTACGTGGCGTCCCGCCGGCCCCGTGGGGGAGGCCGTGGGGCCGGTCAGCGGTGCGCGGCCAGCACGCCCGAGGCGAAGGCGGTGTCGCAGACGGGGCGCGCGTACGACTGCGCACGCGTCGGGCCGTAGACCTTGACGGCGGCGCGGCCGAGGGCGCGGGCGATGGACGCGCAGTGCTTGGCCAGCGACGGGCGGTCGTCGACGGCCTGCTGGAGGTGGGTGAGGGCGACGCCCGGGTCCTCCTCCTGAAGCTCGGTCAGCAGCCGGTCGCGCAGCACGTCGTGCGGGGCGCGGGCCCCGGCACGCGTGGAGGCGCCGGCGGCGGAGGCGTCGGATGCGGTGAGCACCGAGTTCGAGGGGTCCCCCGACCAGTTGACCCGGGTGACCGCGAGGGTCCCGGAGAGCACCAGGACGACGGGCAGGACGAAGGCGAGAGAGCGGCCGATCCGGCGGGCGGGGCCCCGGCCGCTACGCGTCTGCTGGGAGGCGGAGTGCTTCACGGAGTGCTTCACGCGAGTGAGGGTAGCGCCCGGTGATGATTTGGCGACATTTAGTCACCGGTACGGGTGACATGAAAGGGCCCGGAAACGGGTAGCGGGTTGACGCACACTGGTCGAAACGTCCGGTGTGCCGGGGTATTTGTCGACAACGAAAAGGGCCCCGCAGCAGGTTGCGGGGCCCTTCGCGTGGACGCGGGGGTAATTCACCCGTGCCGGGGACACCCGCCCCCGGCACGGACCGGTCGGAGCCTCAGTCGGAGAGGCGCTCGCCGGAGGAGGACGAGAACACGTGGGTCTCGCCCGGCCGCGGCACGACGTGGACGGTCGCGCCCTTCTCCGGCACCGCGCGGCTGCTGACGCGGACCACGAGGTCCTTCGTCTCGCCGCCGACCTCGACCGTGCCGTAGATGTAGCCGTCGGCGCCGGTCTCCTCGACGACGTTCACCGTCACGGCGAGGCCGGCCGGGGCGTCGGCGGAGTCCTTGGACAGGGACGCCGCGGCGCCACCGTTCAGCTCGACCACGTCGAAGTGCTCGGGGCGGACGCCGACGGTGACCGTGCGGTCGCCCTTGTCGGAGGCGGCCTTGAGGGCGTCGCGGTTGACCGGGACGACGCTGTTGCCGAACTTCACGCCGCCGTCGGTGATCGGCACCTCGATCAGGTTCATGGCGGGGGAGCCGATGAAGCCGGCGACGAAGAGGTTGGCGGGCTTGTCGTACATGTTGCGGGGGCTGTCGACCTGCTGGAGCAGACCGTCCTTGAGGACCGCCACGCGGTCGCCCATCGTCATGGCCTCGACCTGGTCGTGGGTGACGTAGACGGTGGTGATGCCGAGGCGGCGCTGGAGCGAGGCGATCTGCGTACGCGTCGACACACGGAGCTTGGCGTCCAGGTTGGACAGCGGCTCGTCCATGAGGAACACCTGCGGCTCACGCACGATCGCGCGGCCCATCGCCACACGCTGGCGCTGACCACCGGAGAGCGCCTTCGGCTTGCGGTCCAGGTACTCGCTGAGGTCGAGGATCTTCGCGGCCTCCTCGACCTTCTGCCGGATCTCCGCCTTGTTGACGCCGGCGATCTTGAGCGCGAAGCCCATGTTGTCGGCGACCGTCATGTGCGGGTACAGCGCGTAGTTCTGGAACACCATGGCGATGTCCCGGTCCTTCGGCGGCAGGTGCGTCACGTCGCGGTCGCCGATGCGGATGGCGCCGCCGTTGACGTCCTCGAGCCCCGCGAGCATGCGGAGCGAGGTGGACTTGCCGCAGCCGGACGGGCCGACCAGGACGAGGAACTCGCCGTCCGCGATGTCGATGTCGAGACCGTCGACGGCGGGCTTGTCGGAACCCGGGTACACGCGGGTCGCCTTGTCGAACTGGACTGTGGCCATGATGAATGGGCCCCCTTCTACCGGCAGGAACGTGCCGGACGATCCGTTGTAGGAAGGTGGTTGGTGTAGTCCACACGAGTGAACTGGCTCAGGACGGTACCCGGCGTTCACCTGATCTGTCAGCACCTGCGGGGCGGTGAACTTCGCGGATCTTTTCGAATCCCATCGTTCACCGGCTCTGTGTACAGTGGGACAGCCTCCGCGCGCGCCGTCGCGCGATGCCCGCCTCCTTAGCTCAGCTGGTCAGAGCGCCGCTCTTGTAAAGCGAAGGTCGTCGGTTCGAATCCGACAGGGGGCTCTTGCGAGGAACGGCCCCCGCCTGTGACAGGTGGGGGCCGTGCTGTGTTCAGGCGTGCCGTAGCAGGTGGGCGATCTCCAGTTGGGGCTGTTCCAAGGGGTCCTCGTCCTCCACGTTCCACAGGAGGTTCTGGAGGACGCGGGCGAGGGTCCAGGCTCGGGCGCTTTCGCGGTTCAGGGCGAGGGTGTCGGTCAGGGCGTCGAAGCGCCACCGGGTCTCGGCCGGGTCGTAGCGGTTGTCGAGGGCGGGGAGCAGGTCGAAGCCGGGGTCGCCGGCCAGCGGTTTGGGGTCGATGGCGAGCCAGGGGGCGCGGTCGGAGGCGAGGACGTTCTCGTAGTGCAGGTCCCAGTGCAGGAGGCGGTCGCCGGGCTCGTCGGCGACCTCGCGCAGGGCGGCGGCGCAGTCGGCGACCAGGCGGCGGGCCTCGGGGTCGGGGATGCGGGCCAGGGCCCAGGGCGTGCGGTCCAGCATGGCCCGCGCGATGTCGCCGAGGCCGCGCAGGCCGGGCGGGGCGGGGGTGGCGGTGAGCCCCGCGAGCAGGCGGGCGAGGACGAGGACGGCCTCGCGGGAGTCCTTCACGTGGTGGAGCGTGCGGGCCGGGTCGAGGCGCTCCAGGAGCAGGGTGCCGGTGGCCGGGTCGTGGTCGAGCAGGCGTACCGCTCCGTCGCCGTCCCACCGGCGCAGGGCGACGGGCTCGCCCTCGGACTCCTCGTCGAGGAGCTGGAGCTTGAGCGCGGCCGGGGTGCCGTCGGCGCGGACGACGGGCAGGACGAGGGCCGCCCAGCCGTGCATCGAGGGGCCGTCGAGGCGCAGTTCCCAGCGGGCCAGGTAGCCGGCCGCCAGTTCGGGCAGGGCGGCGACGAAGGCGCGGCCCGCTTCTCCGTTGTACTTGACCTGGGTTGCCGCGAGGGCGGCCGGAACGTCGATCACATGGGGTGACGCTACCGGCGGGCGGCCGCGCGGGTGGGGGAAATTCAACGGAATCCGAAGCAGACAACCGTCCCTCACCAGGGTTAACGTCCTGCCCATGAGCAGCCCGAGCAGCGGCGTCGTGAACGGTGGCATCTCCTACTGGTACGCGGACGACGGTCTTCCGGCGGTGCGGGAGCCGCTCGCCGGGGACGCGTCGGCGGACGTGGTGGTCGTCGGGGGTGGGTACACCGGACTGTGGACGGCGTACTACCTGAAGAAGGCGGTGCCGTCCCTGCGGATCACGGTTCTGGAGCAGAGGTTCTGCGGTTACGGCGCCTCCGGCCGCAACGGCGGCTGGCTGTACAACGGCATCGCGGGCCGCGACCGGTACGCGCGGCTGCACGGCCATGAGGCGGCGGTGCGGTTGCAGCGGGCGATGAACGACACCGTGGACGAGGTGATCCGGGTCGCCGCGGAGGAGGGCATCGACGCCGACGTCCACAAGGGCGGGGTTCTGGAGGTGGCGTGCACGCCCGCGCAGGCGGCGCGGCTGCGGGCGTTCCACGAGGCCGAGCTGGCGTTCGGCGAGAAGGACCGGGAGCTGTACGGGGCCCGGGAGACGGCGGAGCGGATCCGGGTGGCGGGCGCCGTCGGGTCGACGTGGACGCCGCACGGGGCGCGGCTGCATCCGGTGAAGCTGGTGAAGGGGCTCGCGGCGGCCGTCGAGCGCCTCGGGGTGACGGTGCACGAGTCGACGCCGGTGACCGAGATCGGGCCGCGGCGGGCGGTGACGCCGTACGGCACCGTGCGGGCGCCGTATGTGCTGCGCTGCACCGAGGGGTTCACCGCCTCGCTCAAGGGGCAGCGGCGGACGTGGCTGCCGATGAACTCCTCGATGATCACGACCGCGCCGCTCAGCGAGGAGCAGTGGGAGTCGGTGGGGTGGGCGGGCCGGCAGACGCTGGGCGACATGGCGCACGCCTACATGTACGCGCAGCGCACCGCCGACGGGCGGATCGCGCTGGGCGGGCGCGGGGTGCCGTACCGCTACGGTTCCCGCACCGACAACGACGGCACCACGCAGGCGGCGACCGTGGAGGCGTTGCGGGAGATCCTGGTCCGGTTCTTTCCGTCGCTGGCCGGGCTGCGGATCGAGCACGCCTGGTCGGGGGTGCTGGGGGTGCCGCGCGACTGGTGCGCGTCCGTCACGCTGGACCGGTCGACGGGGCTGGGCTGGGCGGGCGGTTACGTCGGTTCCGGGGTGGCGACCGCCAATCTGGCGGCGCGCACGCTGGGTGATCTGGTCCGGCGGGACTCGGGCGAGGGCGGGGGCGGGGGCACGGAGCTGACCGGTCTGCCGTGGGTGGGGCACCGGGTGCGCCGCTGGGAGCCGGAGCCGCTGCGCTGGCTGGGCGTGCAGGGCATGTACGCCGTGTACCGGGAGGCGGACCGGCGGGAGCGTACGAGGCACAGCGCGTCGTCGTCGCGGCTGGCGCGGGTGGCGGACCGGGTGGCGGGGCGGCACTGAGCGCTTCGGGGTGCCGGGGGTGGGTGCGTCCGCCTGCTCTCAGCCCACCGGTTCCGGTACGGGACGGTCGGCCGGGTTGCCGTGTTTCGGGGCCTTGGCCGTGACCATCAGGCCGGCGACGACGCCGGCGAGCAGCATGATGCCGGCGGCCAGCCAGATGGCGACCGTGTAGCCGTGGACGATGCCCTCCCGGACGGTCTCCTGCCGCCGGGAGGGGTCGGTGAGGTGGGAGGTGATCCAGGAGGCGCTGGTGCTGGTGGCGACGGTGTTGAGCAGGGCGGTGCCGATCGAGCCGCCCACCTGCTGCGAGGTGTTGACCGTCGCCGAGGTGACGCCGGCGTCCTGCGGCGCGACTCCGGCGGTGGCGGTGGAGAAGACCGGCATGAAGGTCAGGCCCATGCCGAGGCCCATGAGGATCAGCGCGGGCAGGATCTCGCTCGCGTACTCGGAGTGCACGGTCATCTGCGTGAGGATCACCATGCCGCCGGAGGCGAGGAGCATGCCGGGGACCATCAGCATGCGCGGGCCCACGTGGGGCAGCAGCCGGGCGGAGATCTGGGTGGAGCCGATGACGATCGCGGCGGTCATGGGCAGGAACGCCAGGCCGGTCTGCACGGGGGAGTAGTCGAGGATGACCTGGAGGTAGTAGGTCATGAACAGGAACAGGCCGAACATGCCGATGACGGCCAGCATCATCGTCAGGAAGCAGCCGGCGCGGTTGCGGTTGCGGATGATGTGCAGCGGCAGCAGGGGGACCGGCGCCCGGGTCTGCCACCACACGAAGATGGCCAGGAGGACGACGCCCCCGGCGAACAGGGCCAGGACGAGCGGGTCGGTCCAGCCGCGTGGCTGTGCCTCGCTGAAGCCGTAGACGAGGGCGACCAGGCCGCCGCAGCCGAGGATCACGCCGGGGACGTCGAGGCGGACGTCGGCGTGGCCGGGCCGGTCGTGCAGGAGGATCAGGGCGCCGACGACGGCGATGACGGCGATGGGGATGTTGACGTACAGGCACCAGCGCCAGTTCAGGTACTCGGTGAGCACGCCGCCGACGATGAAGCCGACGGCGGCGCCGCTGCCCGCGAGTGCGCCGTAGATGCCGAAGGCCTTTCCGCGTTCCCTGGGGTCGGTGAAGGTGGTCGTCAGCAGGGACAGCGCGGAGGGCGCGAGGACGGCGGCGAAGACGCCCTGGAGTGCGCGGGCGCCGAAGAGCATCGCGGAGCCGACGGCGGCGCCGCCGATCCCGGAGGCGACGGCGAAGCCGATCAGTCCGATGACGAAGGTGCGTTTGCGTCCCACGAGGTCGGCGATGCGCCCGCCGAGCAGCAGCAGTCCGCCGAAGGCGAGGGTGTAGGCGGTGATCACCCATTGGCGGTTGCCGTCGGACATGCCCAGGTCGCGCTGTGCGGAGGGCAGCGCGATGTTCACGATGGTCGCGTCGAGGACGACCATCAGCTGGGCCAGGGCGATCACCACGAGCCCCCACCAGCGGCGGGGGTCGGCGTCCGCGGAGGCGGGTCCCTCACCTGTCCGGGTGGCACTCATTTGGCCAGAAGACCATGAATCGGGACGTATCGCATCCCGTTCGGGCCGGCCGTGGGGTTTCGGCGCGGACAGGGGGTGGTCAGGGCTCCAGCACCACCTTCCCGGTCGTCCCCCGGTCCTGGAGGGCGCGGTGCGCGGCCGCCGCCTCGGCGAGCGGGAAGCGGTGCACGGCGGGGGAGAGGCGTCCCGCGGCGGCCTCGGCGAGGGCGCGGAGTTCGAGGGTGCGGACGGGGTCGGGGCCGCCGGTCCGCCGCATCATCACGGGGCCGAGCACCTGCTCGGACACGCCGTCGACGTGGTACGGCTCGCCGTCGTGCAGGCCCTTGCCGGACCAGCCGAAGACGAGGTGCCGGCCGCCGGGCCCCAGCAGCGCGACGGCCTCGCGGGCGACGTCCCCGCCGACGCCGTCGAAGACGACGGTCGCCTCTCGGCCGGCCAGGTGGGCGCGGACCTCGGCCGGCCACCCGGGGTCGGTGTAGTCGACGGCGAGGTCGGCGCCGTTCGCCGCGACGCGCGCGGTCTTCGCCGGGCCTCCGGCCAGCCCTACGACGGTGGCGCCGGCGTTCTTCGCGTACTGCACCAGCAGGGTGCCGATGCCGCCGGCGGCGGCCGGGATCACGGCGACGGAGTCGGGGCCGAGGTCGGCGAACTGGAGGATGCCCATCGCCGTGCGGCCCGTGCCGATCATGGCGACGGCCTCGGCGAAGTCCAGGCCGGCCGGGATCTCGTGGAGGCGGCCGGCGTCGGCGACGGCCAGTTCGGCGTAGCCGCCGGGCGCGAAGCCGAGGTGGGCGACGACCTTCCGGCCGAGCCAGTGCTCCGGGGTGCCCTCGCCGAGGGCGTCGACGGTGCCGGCGACCTCGCGGCCGGGGATCGTGGGCAGGGCGGGCAGTTCGGGCGCGGGGCCGCGGATGCCTTCGCGCAGGGCGGTGTCCAGCAGGTGGACGCCGGCCGCGCGGACGGCGACGCGGACCTGGCCGGGGCCCGGGCGAGGGTCCTCGACGTCGTCGAGGACGAGGTTCTCGGCCGGGCCGAAAGTGTGCAGACGGATGGCGCGCATGGCGGTCCCCCAGAGTGAGGCTCGTGGTCCGGACCCCACTCAACGACCTCAAGCATGCTTGAGGTCAAGCTCCTTCCGGCCGAGCGCCAGGGACACGGCCGTCAGGGCGCTGTTGAAGGAGACCTCCGACAGCAGCCCGGGCGCGGCGACCTGGTCCCCGGCGAGATAGACGCCGTCGCCGCGGTCGACGGCGGGCCGGTCCCGCCAGGTGGTGCCGGGCGGGTCGACGGCGCCGGTACGGCCGTTCGCGACGGACTCGCGCCGCCAGGTGAGGCGCTCGCGCCAGCCGGGGAAGCCCAGGTCGAGCAGGTGCTCGGCGCGGGCGGCGCCGTCGGCCTTCGACTCGTGCGGCGCGATCGGGATCTGCCCCTGGATCAGCTGCTCGCCCGCCGGTGCCAGGGTGCGGTCCTGCGCGGTGAACCGCTCGATCCAACCCGGCGCGTCCAGGTCGGAGACCGCGAAGACGTCGCCGCGCCGGGAGCGCACGGCCAGGTCGACCAGGGTGGTGCGCCCGCTGGGCCAGGTCAGCGCGGGGTCGCCGAGCAGACGGCGGGCGGCGTCCAGGGAGGTGGCGACGACGACCGGGGTGTCCGCCGGGAGGGTGTCGACCCGGGACACGGTCTCCATCCGGACCCCTAGGTTCCAGGCCCGGGCGGCCATCCGGTCGATGACGCCGGACCAGCCGCCGCGCGGGTAGTGCGCCTCGGGCGGCAGCTTGGCGGCCCGGCGCAGGCGTTCGTGCACGAAGGCGGCGGACAGTGAACCGGGGTCGTGGTGGAAGAGGGCGACGGCGCAGTAGTGGGCGGCGGCGCGGGCGCCCTCCTCGCCCGCGACGCCGGTCGCCCAGGTGAGGAAGTCGGTGTCGACGGGGGCCGGTCCGACGCCCCGGCGCAGCAGCTTGAGCAGGGCGAGGGGCGGGGTGCGGCGCAGGGCGCCCCGGTGGTGCAGCCGCAGCCGGGCGGCCTCCAGCGGCGGGATCGGGGCGAGGGGGCCGAGCAGGCCGCGCTGTTTGAGCCAGGCCCAGTGCGGGCCGCCGTTGTAGAGGGCGTGGGGGCCTTCGTTGGTGCGGTACGGGCCGTCGGCGGTGCGGGCCCGTCCGCCGAGCGTGTGGTGGGCCTCGTGGACGGTGACCTTGGCGCCCGCCTCGGCGGCGGTGATGGCGGCGGTCAGTCCGGCGAAGCCGCCGCCGACGACGGTGATGCGGTGCATGGCTGGGGGCTCCCTCGTTCGGGTTCGCCTGGTGTCGTGCCTTTCTGCGAGTACGACGGATGCGGGCCGGGGAAACGTGACACGCGGCCGGCGAAGCTCGCGAAACCGCAGGTGGGGGCGGTTGTCAGTGGCGGGGTGCAGCATGGGGGCATGGCGAGGAGAGCGACGGGCGGCAGCGGTACGGCGGCGGCGGTGCGGGCGGCGCGGCGCCCCGAGGTGCGGCTGCCGGCGCTGGAGCCGTACGGTGGCGGAGGGCTGGAGCCGGACGGTGACTACGACGGGCTGGAGTTCCTGGACACGGACTTCGCCGGGCAGGACGGGGCGGGCGCGCGCTTCATGGACTGCGCGCTGAGAGGGTGCGCGCTGGACGAGACGTCCCTGCCGCGCGCCCGGCTGCTCGACTCGGTCCTCACCGGCGTACGCGGTGTCGGCACGGACCTCGCCGAGGCCACCCTGCGGGACGTGGAGCTGGTCGACGCCCGGCTCGGCGGCACGCAGTTGCACGGGGCGGTGCTGGAGCGGGTCCTGATCCGGGGCGGCAAGATCGACTATCTGAATCTGCGGCGGTCCCGCCTCAAGGACGTCGTCTTCGAGGGCTGCGTCCTGGTCGAGCCGGACTTCGGGGGCGCGCGCCTGGAGCGGGTCGCGTTCGTGGACTGCGCCCTGAAGGACGCGGACCTCAGCGCGGCGACCCTGACGGACGTCGACCTGCGCGGCGCGGCCCCGCTGGAGCTCTCCCGGGGCGTGGACCGCCTCGCGGGCTCGGTGATCAGTCCGGCCCAACTGCTCGACCTGGCCCCGGTGCTGGCGGCGGAGTTGGGGGTGCGGGTGCTGGCGGAGGAGTAGGACGGGCGCCGTCCGCCCGGCCTGGGTTCAGGACACGCGGGGGAAGCGGGACTGGAGGGTCCAGATCGCCGGGTTCTCCGCCAGGTCCTCGTGCATGTCCGAGAGGTCGGCGATCAGGTCGTGGAGGAAGTCCCGGGCCTCCCGGCGCAGCGCCGAGTGCGAGAAGGACAGCGGCGGTTCGCTCGTGGGCAGCCACTCCGCCTCGATGTCGACCCAGCCGAAGCGGCGCTCGAACAGCAGGTGGTCGGTGGACTCGGTGAAGTCCAGCTCGGCGTGCTGCGGCCGGGCGGCCCTGGAGCCCGCCGGGTCCCGGTCGAGCCGCTCCACGATGTCGCACAGCGCCCACGCGAAGTCCAGCACCGGCACCCATCCCCAGGCCGTGGAGATCTCCTGGTCCTTCTTGGTGTCGGCGAGATACACGTCCCCGCAGAACAGGTCGTGCCGCAGGGCACGGACGTCCGCGCGGCGGTAGTCGGTCTGCGGAGGGTCGGGAAAGCGGGTGGAGAGGGCGTAGCCGATGTCGAGCACGCAGGTGATGGTGTCATGCCCCGGTCCCGGCCACCGCGGGACCGGTGCGGGGTAGGTTGCCGCGTGTGATCATCACCCCGCTCACACTCGCCGCCGACCGCGACATCCCGGGCCCGCTCCTCACCGAGCTGACCGCCCTCTACGCGTCCCACCGCGCCTTCCACGCTCTCAGCGGCGACTTCGCCGACCCCGACGACATCCGTCCGGAACAGGTGGCGGCGGCGCTGGCCGACGAGTTGGCGGTGCCCGGCGCGGAGGTCCTGCTCGCCCGGGACGGTGGCCGGCTGGTCGGGGTCGCGATCACCCTCGCCCGGCACCCCGACCCGGCCGACCCCGACCCGTGGATCGGCCTGCTGATGGTGGACGCGCACCTGGGCCGCAGGGGCCACGGCAGGCGGCTCGCGTCCCTCGTCGAGGACCGCTTCCGGGCCGCGGGCCACGCCGGTCTGCGGCTCGCCGTCCTGGACGGCAACAGCGACGCCCTCGCCTTCTGGACCGCCCTCGGCTACGAGACCGTCGACCACCGCCGGGACCTGCGCGCCGCCCGCCCCTGCACGGTGCTGCGCAAGGCGCTGCGCATCCCGCGCCGCGCGGCCCGTGTCGCCGTGCTCGACCCCGACGGCGCGGTCTTCCTCCTGCGGTACGACAACGTCGAGGTCGGCGTGTACTGGGCGATGCCCGGCGGCGGCCTGGAGGGGGACGAGGACCCGCGCGAGGGCGCCCTGCGCGAGGTGCGCGAGGAGACCGGCTGGACGGACCTGGAGCCCGGCCCGCTGCTGTGCACCTGGGAGCACGACTTCACCCACCTGCACGAGGGCCCGGTCCGCCAGCACGAGCACATCTACGTCGCCCACGGCCCCCGGCGCGAGCCCACCGGACCCGACCTCGCCGCCGCGCACGCCGCCGACGGCATCCTCACCTGGCGCTGGTGGAGCCGCGCGGAACTCGCCGGGGCGCCCGAGGCCCTGTGGCCGCCGGACCTGCCCCGGCTGCTCGACGCGTTCGAGGCGGGGGGCGGCGACCGGCGCCAGGGGTGAGGTAGCGGCAGGGGTGAGGCGGCGGCCGGCGCACCGGTCCACCTCCGGCGCCGGTCTCAGGGGCGCTCCGGCTTCCCGTCCCCGTACAGCCAGTCGTCCCAGATCGCCGTGAAGTCCTTCCCGGGGGCCGACTTCTCCACGAACGCCGTGAAGTCGTCGGTGTCCGCGTTGCCGTGCCGGTGGGCGGCGGCCCAGTCGCGCAGCAGGGCGCGGAAGGCGTCGTCGCCGACCGTCTGCCGGATGCGGTGCAGGACCATCGCGCCGCGCTGGTAGACCGGGCTGTCGGAGATGTGGGCGGCGTCGGAGGGCTTGCCGGGCGGGAAGGCCCACACGGCCTCGTTGGCCGCCTCGTCCTCGAAGTAGGTGCCGTCGTAGAGCGCGTCGAAGGTCTCCTGGGCGGTGTCGCCGCCGTGCTCCTCCGTCCACAGCCACTCCGCGTAGGTGGCGAAGCCCTCGTTGAGCCACATGTCGCGCCAGGTCTTCGGTGTGACGGAGTCGCCGTACCACTGGTGGGCCAGCTCGTGGACGAGGGTCTCGGTGTCGGGGGCACCGGGGAAGTAGGGCCGGGTCTGGGTCTCCAGGGCGTAGCCGGCGTCGTCCGGGCGATCGACGATCGCGCCGGTGGAGGAGAAGGGGTACGGGCCGAAGAGGGCCTGCTCCCACTTCATGATCGCGGGGAGCTGCGCGAGGACCGTGCGGCTCGCGCCGGCCTGCTCCGGGTCGACGGCCGTGTACACCGGCAGGCCGCCGTCGAGGGTCGAGCGGCTGATCCGCCAGTCGCCGACGGCGATCGTGGCGAGGTAGCTCGCCATCGGCTCGGCGGTGTGCCAGCGGAACGTCGTACGGCCGCCCTTGGTCGTCTCGCCGGTCAGCTGCCCGTTGGAGACGACCCCGTAGCCCTCGGGGACGGTGACCGCGATGTCGTACGCCGCCTTGTCGGAGGGGTGGTGGTTGCCGGGGAACCAGGCCATGGACCCGGTGGGTTCGCCGAGTCCGACGGCGCCGTCCTCGGTGGGCAGCCAGCCCTCCTCGGAGTCGTCCGGGTCGGTCACGGTCTCGGGCTCCCCGGAGTAGCGGACCCGCACCCGGAACGTCTCGCCGTCGTCCAGCTCGTCCGGCGGGCGGACCGTCAGCTCCTGCCCGGCCCGGTTGAAACGCGCCTCCCGGCCCTCGACGGTGACGCTCTCGACGTCCAGGCCCTTGAGGTCCAGGTTGAAGGCGGACAGATCATGGGTGGCACGGGCGGTGATCGTCGCCGTGCCGGTCACATGCTCGGCGTCGGGGTCGTAGTCGAGGGCCAGGTCGTAGTGGCCGACGTCGTAGCCGCCGTTGCCCGCCTTGGGGAAGTACGGATCGCGCACGCCCGAACCGCCGGGGGTGCCGTCGACACCACCACTGCCGCCGCCGCCACTGCTGCACGCCCCGAGGGCGGTGACGGTGACGGCGGCTACGAGCAGACGGGTGAGGCGCACGCGGTGATCCTATGGGGCGTTTCACGTGAAACGCCCGCCGGAACCGGCCGTTGGCCGGTCGGGGGGTCCGCTGCCAGCACAGCGCCCCCCGCGCCCTGCTAGCGCAGCGCCTCCGCGCCCGCCTGTGCGAACTTCTCGTCCAGGGTGCCGGACGGGGCCCCCGCGACACCGATGCCGGCGATCGGCGCCTTGTCGGCGGTGACCGGGACGCCACCGCCCAGGAACAGCGTGCCCGGGATGTCCTTCAGGTTCGGGGCGTTCTCCAGGCGGCCCTCCAGCTCGGTGGTCGTGGCGTTCCAGGAGACGGCGGTGTACGCCTTCTTCACGGCCGACTCGTAGGACTGCGGGCCGGCGCCGTCCCCGCGCATGGTGAGGATCGTGTTACCGTTGCGGTCGACGACGGCGACCGTGACGCGCTGGCCCTCCTTCTTGGCCGCCTTCAGCGCGGCCTGGGCCGCCTCGGTGGCGGCGTCGACCGTCAGGTGCGTGGAGGTGGTGGTGTCGCGCTTGCCGGCCGCGGCGGCGGGGGCGGCGGTCACCGCGGCGTCCCGGGCGGACTCCGGCGCCGAGGCGTTGGCCGCCACCGTGCCGAAGGTGCCCGCGGCGACGGCGGCGAGAACGGCGCCGCCGGTGGCGATCCGGGCGCGCCGGGAAAGGGTCTTCTTCATGGTGGATGCTCCTCGGGGTCGGGGCGGACGGTCCGCTTCGAGGCCCCTGCGGGCCGCTTCCGTCCTTCTGCTCTCCACCCTCCGTCCCGCACCCGGGGTGTGCGGTCGCCGTTCCGGCTGCCGTCCCGCTACGGAACGGGCGACGGCGGGGTCGTCCGATCGGCTGACCCGTCCACCGTCCGGGCAGGTCACCATGGGAGTGAACGCGCAGCTCAGCGTGGTAGGACACAACGGTGGAGAGGAGGCGGGCGCGGATGCCGAAGCCCAGTGACCCGGACACCCGGTGGCTCGGTGCCGTCCTGCACGTGGCGTTCTTCCTGCTGCTCGGCGGCGCTCTCGCCCGCTTCCTGCTGCGCCACCCCGGCGAGCCCCGCACCCCGTGGATCATCGCCCTGTCCCTGGTCCTCGCCGTGCTGCATCTGCTCGGGCCCGTGCTGAGCGGTGCCGGGACGCGGCCCGGCCGGCGGAGTCTGGCCTGGCTCGGTGCGGTGGTCGCGGTGTGGATGGTGCTCGTCGTCCTCGCACCCAGTTTCTCCTGGTGCGCCGTGCCCCTCTTCTACACGGGTCTGCGGACCCTGCCGGCCCGGGCGGCGCTCGTCCTGGTGAGCGTCCTGACGGTGTTCGTCGTCGCCGCGCAGCTCCAGCTCGCCGGGCGTTTCGACCCGAACCTGCTGCTCGCCCCGCCGGCCGTCGCCGCCATCGCCACGGCCGTGTTCCTGCACACCGAACGGCAGGCGGCCCGGCAGCGCGCCCTGATCGACGACCTGATCCGCACCCGCCGCGAACTCGCCGCCGCCGAACGCCGCGAGGGCACCCTCGCCGAACGCCAGCGGCTCTCCATGGAGATCCACGACAGCCTCGCCCAGGGCCTGTCCAGCCAGCGGATGCTGCTCCAGGCGGCCGAGCGGGTCTGGGAGTCCGACCCGGGCAAGGCCCGCACCCACGTCCGGGGCGCCGCCTCCGTCGCCGAGCACAACCTCGCCGAGGCCCGCCGCTTCGTGCACGACCTCGCCCCGGCCGACCTCGCACGCGGCGGCGGCCTGGTGGCGGCGCTGCGCACGCTGGCCGAGCGGGAGACCGGCGACCACCTCACCGTGCGGGTCCACGTGGACGACGGCGGCCGGGCCCCGGGGCTGCCCGACCGCGTCCAGTCGGCGCTGCTGAGGATCGCCCAGGGCGCCCTGGCCAACGTCCGGGAGCACGCCGGCGCCTCCACCGCCGCGCTCACCCTCACCCTCCTCGACGACCAGGCCGTCCTCGACGTCACCGACGACGGCCACGGCTTCGACCCGGCGGCGCTGCCCGGCGCCCCGTCCGGGGTGCGCGGACACGGGCTGCCCGCCATGCGCGCCCGGCTGCGCGGTCTCGGCGGCACCCTGACCGTGGAGTCCGCCCCCGGCGAGGGCACCGTGCTGTCCGCCGCCGTCCCCCTGGACCCGCCCCCGACCGACCCGGCCGACCCGCTGGAGGCACCCCGATGACCGAACCGGCCGCCCCGCGCACCGAACCGGCCCCCGTCCGCATCCTCGTCTGCGACGACCACGTCGTCGTACGCGCCGGGCTGCTGGCCCTGCTCGACAGCGCCCCCGGCATCGAGGTGGTCGGCGAGGCCGGCACCGGCGAGGAGGCGCTCGCCCTCGCCGCGCGGCTGGTGCCCGACGTGGTGCTGATGGACCTTCAGCTCGGCGAGGGCATCGACGGGGTGGAGACCACGCGCCGCCTCACCGCGGGCGCCGGCCCGTCCCCGCACGTCCTGGTGCTCACCACGTACGACACCGACGCCGACATCACCCGCGCCATCGAGGCCGGCGCGACCGGCTATCTGCTCAAGGCCGAGCGCCCCGAGGAGCTGTTCGCCGCGATCCACGCCGCCGCGCGCGGCCGTACGGCGCTGTCCGGGCCGGTCGCCAGCCGGGTGATGGCCAACATGCGCAGCCCGCGCCCGTCCCTCACCGACCGGGAACGCGACATCCTGGCCCAGCTTGCCACCGGTCTCGGCAACCGGGAGATCGCCCGGGCCCTGTTCATCAGCGAGGCCACGGTGAAGACCCATCTGCGCCGCATCTACGACAAGCTGGGCGTCGACACCCGCGCGGGCGCGGTGGCGGTGGCGAAGGAGCAGCGTCTGCTGCCGTGAGCACCCGAGGACGCCGGCACGCCGAAGGCCCCCCGGCACGGAGCCGGGGGGCCTTCGTACGGAACGAACGGGCGGGGGAACGTCAGACGTTCACGCCGAAGTCCTGGGCGATGCCG
>NZ_WWHX01000502.1 GCF_009862125.1 Streptomyces sp. SID5910 | reverse complement strand
ACCGACGAGGACCTCGCCAAACGCCTCCTCGGCGCGGGCCCCGGCCGGGTGTACTTCACCGGCGGCGCGGTCGGCGGCCTCGACCTGCTCCAGGCCGTACGGGCGCTGGGCCCCCTGGACGAGGTGACGCTGACGACCACGAAACTGCCGGGCACGCTCGAACAGCTCTGGATGGACGCGGAGTTGCTGCACCGGCTGCGCACCGCCACCGGGCCGGTCGAGGTGATGCGGGGCACGGCGCGCGAGGTGCCGGTGAAGTTCCCCCGGTCGACGAACGTGGCGGCCTCCGTCGCCCTCGCCGTCGGCGACCTGGACGCCGTCCGGGTCCGGGTCGTCGCCGACCCGGCGGCAATCCGCACCCGGCACGTCGTCGAGGCATCCGGCCCGCACGGTGCCTACCGCTTCGAGGCGTCCCACACCCCCGACCCCGACACCCCCGCGACCAGTGCGGTCGTCCCGTACGCGGTCCTGCGCTCCCTCGGCGCGATCGCCGGACGCCCGGGGCAGATCCTGTGACCGCCCCGATCACCCTCGATGCCCCGGCCGAGGTCCATGTCGAGGAGGCCGGCACCGACGGGCCCCTCCTGCTGTGCCTGCACGGCATCGGCTCGTCGTCCGCGTCCTTCGCGCCCCAACTGGCGGCGCTGTCCGACGAGTTCCGCGTCGTCGCCTGGGACGCCCCCGGGTACGGCCGCTCACCCGACCCGGACGGGCCGCTGGACCTGGACGGCTTCGCCGACGCCGCCGCCGAGGTCGTCCGCCGGCGCGGCGGCCCGGCCCATGTGCTCGGCGTGTCCTGGGGCGGGGTCGTCGCCCTGCGGCTCGCCGCGCGCCACCCCGGCCTCGTCGCCTCCCTGATCGTCGCGGACTCCAGCGCCGGCTCCGGCACGGACCCCGAGAAGGCGGCCGCGATGCGGGCCCGCGTGCCCGAGCTGGAGCGGCTGGGCGCACGCGCGTTCGCCGAGCTGCGCGGCCCCCGGCTGGTCTCCCCCGACGCGCCCGCCGGCCTCGTCCGCGGCGTCGTCGACACCATGGCGGCCGCCGTCCGGCTGCCCGGGTACGCCCACGCCGCCGAGTCGATGGCCGCCGCCGACCTGCGCGCCGACCTGGCGCGGATCACCGCCCCGGCCCTCGTGCTCTGCGGCGACCAGGACCGGGTCACCGGGCCGGACGCCGCCCAGGCGCTGGCCGGGGGCCTGCACAAGACGGCCTACGTGATCGTCAAGGACGCCGGTCACCTGGCCCACCAGGAACAGCCCGAGCGCTTCAACGCCTGGGTCCTGTCCCACCTGCACATCGTCACCAACCAGCGCACCACCCACCTCACGGAGGACTGACATGCCCCTCGAGACCACCGAGTACGACAACGGCGGCGACCTCGGCACGTACACCGACTCCCTGATCGCGAGCAGGGCCTCGCGCGAGCCCGACTGGGGCACCCTCTCCTTCCAGGAGAAGGCCGGCCCGCAGTTCAAGCGGGCGCAGATCCGCTACGTCGGCTCCGGCGCCACCGGCAACCACGACGACGACGGGCGGATCATCCCCTCCGGCGGGTTCACCTTCTCCAACATGCTGCTCCCGCCCGGCGCCGAGGGACCCGCCCACACCCACCACGACGTGGAGGAGGCGTTCTTCGTCCTGGAGGGCCAGGTCCGGGTGGGCATCCACCGGGGCCCGGACGAGGCCGAGTACCGCACGCTCGGCTACCGCGACATGATCGTGGTGCCGGCCGGTGTGACCCGGTCGCTGAAGAACGAGGGCGACAGCGACGCGCTGTTCTGCGTGATCATCGGCACGCGGAAGCCGCAGGTGCCGACCTACCCGGAGTACTCGCCGCTGTACGGCGTCACCCGTGACTGACACGGTGCGGACGGTCGTCGTGACCGGGGCGGGCCGTGGCCTGGGGGAGGCCATGGCCCGCCGGGCCGGCGCGGACGGGCATCGCGTGGTCGTCGCCGAGCTGAACGAGGAGTGGGGCGAGCGCACCGCGTCCGCGATCCGCGCCGAGGGCGGCGACGCCCGGTACGTCCCCTGCGACGTGGCGGATCCCGCGTCGGTCGCCCGGCTCGCCGAGGCCGTGGCTCCGTACGGCCCGGTGTGGGGCCTGGTGAACAACGCGGCCCTGGCCAACGGGGTGGGCGGCAAGGAGTTCCAGGACATCGACGTCGAGGTCTGGGACCGGCTGATGGCCGTCAACGCGCGCGGCCCCTGGCTGGTCGCCAAGGCCCTGCACCCGCTGCTCGCCCGGCCCGGCCGCATCGTCAACATCGCCTCCGACGCCGCCCTGTACGGCTCCCCGCGCCTGGCCCACTACATCGCCTCGAAGGGCGCGGTCGTCGCCCTGACCCGGGGCATGGCCCGCGAGCTCGGGGAGCAGGGCGTCACCGTCAACGCGGTCGCCCCGGGCCTCACCGAGTGCGAGGCCACCGAGTCCGTCCCCGCCGGACGCCACGCGCTGTACGCCACCCACCGCGCGATCTCCCGCCCGCAACAGCCCGACGACCTTCTCGGTCTCGTCTCCTTCCTGCTGAGCGAGGAATCGCGCTATCTCACCGGCCAGGTGATCGCCGTCAACGGCGGCTTCACCATGCACTGACACACAGGAGCGACTCATGGATCTCGGTCTCGCCGACCGGACCGTCCTGGTCACCGGCGGCAGTTCGGGCGTCGGCCTGGCCACGGTCCGCGCGCTGCTCGCCGAGGGGGCCAACGTGGCCGCCTGCGGCCGGGACGCCGGCCGTCTCGCCGACGCCGCGGCCGGCCTGGACGGCGGTGACCGGCTGCTGACCGCGGTGTGCGACGTACGCGACGCGGACGCCGTGCGGGGCTTCGTCGACCGGGCGGCCGAGCGCTTCGGCCGCGTCGACGGGCTGGTCAACAACGCGGGCCAGTCCCGGATGAAGCGGCTCGACGACACCACGGCCGAGGACTGGCGCGACGAACTGGAGCTGAAGTTCGCGGGTGTCCTCCATCCGCTGAAGGCCGCCCGCGGGCATCTGCGGGACTCGGACGCGGCGAGTGTCGTCAACGTCAACGCGGTCCTCGCCAAGCAGCCCGAGCCCCGCCTGATCACCACCGGCGCGGCCCGCGCCGGCATCCTCAACCTCTCCAAGTCGCTCGCCGTCGAACTCGCCGCCGAGGGCATCCGCGTCAACTCCGTCTGCCTGGGCCTGATCGACACCGGGCAGTGGACCCGGCGGCACGCCGCCGAGGACTCCGGCCTGGGCTACGGGGAGTGGCAGGCGCGGCTCGCCGCCGACCGGGGCGTGGCGCTCGGCCGGCTGGGCCGGGCCGAGGAGGTCGCCTACGCCGTCGTGACCCTGCTGTCGCCGCGCGCTTCGTACATCACCGGAACGGCCATCGACGTCTGCGGCGGGGTCGGCCGCGGCATCCTCTGAGAGGCACGCATGACATACCGCAACGGGGGCGACCTGCTGGTCGCCGTCCTGAAGGAACTCGGCATCGACACGGTCTTCGGCATCGTGTCCGTGCACAACCTGCCGCTCGTCGAGGCCGTCGACCGGGAGCTGCGCTTCGTGCCCGTACGGCACGAGGCGACGGCCGTGAACGCCGCCGACGGCTACGGCCGGGCCCGCGGGGGCCTCGGCTGCGCGCTGACCTCCACCGGCACGGGCGCCGGCAACGCGGCCGGCTCCCTGGTGGAGGCGCTCGCCTCGGGGACGTCCGTGCTGCACGTCACCGGGCAGATCGAGAGCCGTTACCTGGGCGAGGGCCGGGGCTTCATCCACGAGACCAGGGACCAGCTCGGCATGCTGGCCGCCGTGTCCGCGTACGCGGCGACGGTGCCGGACGCCGCGAGCGCGGGGCGCCTGCTCCGCGAGGCCGCCGCGACGGCGCTGGCCGTGCCGGGCGGTCCGGCCAGCGTGGAGTGGCCGGTCGACCTCCAGTACGCGGCTCAGGTGGACACCCCGGGGACGCCGGCCACCGCCGAGGCCCCCGCAGCCCCGGATCCCGCCGAACTGGCCGGTGCCCGGGCGCTGTTGACCGCCGCCCGGCGCCCGCTGATCTGGGCGGGCGGCGGCGCGAACCGGGCCCGGCCGGAACTGCTCGCGCTGCTGGAGACGACGGGCGCCGGCCTGATCACCTCCAACTCCGGGCGCGGCGCGGTCCCCGAGGACCATCCGCGGGTCATCGGCAACTTCGCCACCACGCCCGCCGTACGGTCCCTGCTCGCCGACGCGGACGCCCTGGTCACCGTCGGCACCCACTTCCGCTCCAACGAGACGGCCGACTACGGCCTGAAGCTGCCCGGCGCGCACGTCCAGATCGACGTCGACCGTGCCGCACTCGGCCGGGTCTACCCCGTCCGGCACGCCCTGCGCGGCGACGCCGCCCGCGTCCTGCCCTCCCTGACCGGGGCCGCCGCACCCGCCGACCCTGACTGGACCGCCCGCGTCTGCGCCGTGCGCGACGAGGTCCGCGCGGCGCTGCGCGAGGGCATCGGCCCGCAGGCGGCCGTCTGCGACGCGCTGACCGCCGCCCTCCCGCGCGGCGCCGTCATCGCCCGTGACGTGACGATCCCGTCCTCCACCTGGGGCAACCGGCTGCTGCCGATGCACGATCCGCGCGCCAACGTGTTCCCGCGCGGCGGCGGCATCGGCCAGGGGCTCGGCATGGGCATCGGCGCCGCGCTCGCCCGCCCCGACGTGCCGACGGTGGTCATCGCCGGGGACGGCGGCCTCGCCGTCCACCTCGGCGAACTGCTCACCCTCGCCCAGGAGCGGCCCCGGCTCCTGCTGCTCGTCTTCAACGACGGAGGCTACGGCGTCCTGCGCAACACGCAGGACCGGTACAGCGACCGTCGCTCCGGTGTCGACCTGCACACCCCCGACTTCGCGGGGCTCGCCGCCGCCTGCGGACTGCCGTACGCGCGGATCGCCGCGGAGGCCGACGCCGACGGGGTGATCCGGGGCGCCCTGGCCGCCGACGGTCCGAGCCTCGTCGAGGTGGACCTCGCGGCGCTCGGCCCGATGAAGACGCCCTTCACCCCGCCCGTCTCGATCCCCACCGCCTAGGGAGGCCCTTCGATGAGCGACAGCGAAGAGCGGCGGCTCGAACTCCTGGTGCGCCGCATGACCTGGGAGGCGGACGGCGTCCTGTCCGTCGAGCTGACCGACCCGGCCGGCAAGCCCCTGCCCGCCTGGTCCCCCGGCGCCCATCTGGACCTGCGCGTCGGCGGCTTCGTCCGCCAGTACTCGCTGTGCGGCGACCCGGCCGACTGCGGCACCTACCGGATCGCCGTCCTGGACGAGCCCGCCTCGCGCGGCGGGTCGCGCCACGTCCACACCGCACTGCGTCCCGGGCAGACGGTGGAGGCGGCCGGCCCGCGCAACCACTTCGCGCTGGAGCCCGCCGGGTCCTACGTGTTCGTCGCCGGCGGGATCGGCATCACCCCGATCCTCGCCATGGCCCGCCAGGCCGACCGCGACGGCACCCCGTACCGCCTGGTGCACGGCGGGCGGTCGCGCGCCTCCATGGCCTTCGGCGACGAACTGGCCCGGCTCACCGGCGGCGAGGTCACGCTCGTCCCGCACGACGAGCTGGGCCACATCGACCTGGCCGCGGCCCTCACCGGCCTGGCGGACGACGCGCTCGTGTACGCCTGCGGGCCCGAGCCGCTGCTCGCGGCCGTGCAGGAGGCGTGCCCGGCGGGCCGGCTGCGGCTGGAGCGGTTCGCCGCCCCGGCGGTGGAGCGGTCCGGCGACGACTCCGCCTTCGAGGTGGAGTGCCGCCGGTCCGGCCTGACGGTCCCGGTGGGCGCGGACACCTCCGTCCTTGAGGCGGTGGAGGCGGCGGGCGTGTCCGTGCCCTCGTCCTGCCGCGACGGCATCTGCGGCACCTGCGAGACCCGCGTCCTCGCCGGCACCCCCGACCACCGTGACCTGCTGCTCTCCGAGGCCGAGCACAGCGCGGGCGAGACGATGATGATCTGCGTCTCGCGCTGCGCCTCCGACCGGCTCGTCCTCGACCTGTAAGCCCCTGTCCCGTCGTCCCTCCGGAGAACCCCATGACCGCCGGCGCCTGGCCGTACCTCGACCCCCACCAGTCCCGCACCCACGAACCCACCCCGTACGAGACGAAGCTCGCGCGCACCCTCGAAGAGATCTTCACCCGGGACGGCCACGACCTCGCCGACGTCGTCGCCGGGCTCAACGCCCGCCAGGTGCGCACCCCCGACGGCGCGCCCTGGACCGAGGAGTCCTTCCGTACCGAGATGCACCGCCTGGGAGCCTGAGATGAGCCTGACCACCGACGTCACCGCCGACCACGTCTACGCGCACGGGCTGCGCAACCAGTGGCACCCGGTCGTCCCCTCCGACTTCGTCGAGCCCGGCGGCATGCGCAGGGTCACCGCGCTGGGCGAGGACTGGCTGCTGTTCCGCACCGCCGACGGCACGCTCTCCCTGCTCGCCGACCGCTGCCCCCACCGCGGCGCCCCGCTCTCCCTCGGCAAACACCTCGGCGACCGGGTGGCCTGCTGGTACCACGGCGTCGAGGTGCGGGGCGACGGCACCGTCTCCTCCGTGCCGGGGCTGCCCGGCTGCAACCTGGAGGGCAAGAAGCTGGTCACCTCCCTGCCCGTGCGCGAGGTGGCCGGCGCGATCCTGGCCTACTTCGGCGACGAGCGGCATCCCGAGCCCGCGCCCCTCACCCTCCCCGAGCCGCTCACGGACCCGGACATCGCGGCGATCCTCTGCTACGCCGAGTGGAACGTGCCGTGGCGCTACGCCGTGGAGAACCTGATGGACCCGATGCACGGCGCGTTTCTGCACCACGAGTCGCACACGATGTACGACGGTGACACGCAGGCCAAGTTCCGCATCCGCGAGACCGACCGCGGCTACTTCTTCGAGAAGACCGACCAGCGGGGCGTCAACTTCGACTGGGTCGAGCTGTGCCGGACCGGGGTCGACTGGGTCGACCTGTCCATCCCGTACCCGCCGTCGGCGGGCCCCGGCGGTCCCTTCGGCATCGTGGGCATGGCCTGCCCGGTGGACGCCGGACGCACCGGTGTCTTCTTCTGGCGCTACCGCGAGGTGTCCGGCTGGCAGCGGGACACCTGGCGGTTCCTGTACCGGACGCTCATCGAGGAGCGGCACTGGGAGGTCCTGGAGCAGGACCGGGTGATGCTGGAGGCGATGCCTGCCGACGCCAACGGGTTCGAGAACCTCTACCAGCACGACCTGGGCGTGGTGCGCCTGCGCCGCCTGTACCGGCAGCAGGCCGAGGCACAGGCCGCCGGCTGACGGACCGGGAGGGTGCCGGGAGATGCCGGGGGTCAGCTCCCGGCACCCTCCCCCGCTTCTTCCTCCGTCTCGGCCGAAGCCACGATGGACCGCTCCAGCTTGGACAGCAGCCGGGCCAGCTGGCGCCGCTCGGCCGGGGACAGGTCCGTCAGCATCCGGCGTTCGTTGTCCAGGTGCTCGGCGAACACCTCGTCGACCTTGGCCAGACCGGCGTCGGTGAGCCGCGAGTAGACGACCCGGCGGTCCCCGGCGTCGCGTTCGCGCACGATGAGGCCGTCCTTCTCCAGCCGGTCGATCCGCAGGGTGACCCCCGCCGAGGAGATCAGGCCCGAGTCGGCGAGCTGTCCCGCGGTCAGCCGGTAGGGCTTGCCGGCCCTGCGCAGCGCGGTCAGCACGTCGAAGCCGGCCACGGCCAGCCCGTGCCGCTCTATGCCGGCGGCCAGTTCGGCGTTGTAGCGCAGGAAGGTGCGGTGCAGCCGGGCCAGGACTTCGAGGGGGGCCGTGTCCAGTTCGGGCCGTTCCCGGGCCCAGTCCTCGATGATCGCCGCCACGGCATCCCGCTGGGCCGCCCTCTTCGCCGCCATGCCGCGCCTCCCCATGTCACCAGCCGTCGCGGACCTGTTCCAGAAATCTTAGCCCTGAAATACCTGGTCCACGGCACCGGATCGCACGCCGGGCGGCACCCTCGTCGTCAGCGCATGCCGCCGACACCTTCGGGCTCGTCCGCGCGGGAGGCCTCGCCGGCGGTGCGCAGGGCCGTGCCGGACTGACGGCGGCCGACGAGCCAGTAGAGGCCGGCCGGGACGACGAGGCCGACGATCCAGGAGATGTCGGCGCCGTCCAGCGTGGTGACCAGGGGGCCGGTGTAGAAGCTCGTGGACAGGAACGGCAGTTGCGCGGCGAGGCCGATGACGTAGACGGACAGCGCGGGCAGGCGCCAGCCGCCGTAGCGGCCGTCGGGGTCGCTGAGTGCGGGCAGGTCGTAGCGCTCGCGGGAGATCAGGTAGTAGTCGACGAGGTTGATCGCCGACCACGGGGTGAAGAAGGCCAGCAGGAAGAGGAGGAAGTCGGCGAAGGAGTCCAGGAAGGAGTTGCGTCCGGCCAGCGCCAGCAGGGTGCCGGCCACCATGATGGCGCCGATGTAGAGCATCCGGCCGCGCTGCGAGACGGCACGCTGTCCCCGGAAGCCGCTGACGCTGGTCACGATGGACATGAAGCCGCCGTAGGTGTTGAGCACGTTGATGGTCAGCTTGCCCAGCGCGATCACGAAGTACAGGAACGACGCGATGATGCCCGCGCCGCCGAGCCCGACGACGTAGCCCACCTGGTCGTCCACGAAGGCCGTGCCGGCGGAGGCCGCCGCGAGGACGCCGAAGCTCATCGACCACTGGGCGCCCAGCACGGTGCCGGACAGGGTCCACCAGAAGGTCGTGCGGGCCGGGGTGGTGCGGGGCAGGTACCGCGAGTAGTCGGCGACGTAGGGACCGAAGGCCAGTTGCCAGGACGCGGACAGCGACATCGCCAGCAGGAACATGGGCAGGGCGAAGGTGTGGTGCTGGTGGACCATCTCCCCCAGGTCGATCCGCTGGAGCAGCCGGACGCCGAGGTAGACGAAGGCGAGTGCGCACACGACGCTGGCGACCCGCCCCAGGGCGTGGACCATGCGGTACCCGACGGTGGCCATGAAGGCGGTGACCAGGGCGAAGACGATGATGCCGGGGACGGTGCCGAGGTGGGTCAGCTTGCCGACCGCCTGACCGGCGAGCACCGAGCCGCTGGCGAAGAAGCCGATGTACATCACGACGACCAGCAGCAGGGGCACCACGGCGCCCCGGACGCCGAACTGCGCCCTGGAGGAGATCATCTGCGGCAGTCCCAGGCGTGGGCCCTGGGCCGAGTGCAGGGCCATGACGCCCCCGCCGAGGAGGTTGCCCAGCAGCAGTCCGACCAGTGACCAGACCACGTCTCCGCCGAACACCACGGCGAGGCCGCCGGTGACCACGGTCGTGATCTGGAGGTTGGCACCCAGCCAGAGGGTGAACTGCGAGAACGCCGTCCCGTGCCGCTCCTCGTCCGGGACGACGTCGATGGAATGCCGTTCGACCAGGGCGGCCATGGTTACTCCGTTCTGCTGGGCGACGGCCAAGGGCCGGCGGAGTTTTCCGGCAGCGGGAACGGGACACCGCCGACCGCGCTGCATAGTGTTATGCAGCATGGTCGGCCACTGAAGGGATTGCAACACCCTGAGGTCAACTAGATGTAAAGGCCATGTGGGGGCGCTACAGGGACCTCCGAAGAGAGAACTCGTTGCCGTCGGGGTCGAGCATCAGCACCCGGCCGCCGTCGCCCTCGATGCCGGTGCCAGTGCCGGCATCGGTGCGCCTCGCGCCGAGCGAGACCAGGCGTGCGGTCTCCGCCTCCCATCCGGCGCCGGCGGGGAGCGTCAGCTCGAAGCACAGCCTGTTCGCGCCCGTCTGCGGCGCCACGGGCGGGCCACCCCACGTGATCTTCGTGCCGCCGCTCGGCGACTGGATCGCGGTCTCCTGGTCCTGGTCCCAGACCAGCGGCCACCCCAGCGCCTTGCTCCAGAAGTAGCCGACCTCCTGCGTGCCGTCGCAGGCCAGTGCTCCGATGACGCCGGTGTCGGCGAGGAACGTGTTGCCCGCCTCGATGACACAGAACTCGTTGCCGTCCGGGTCGGCGAGCACCACATGCCCCTCTTCGGGGCGCTGGCCCACGTCGATGTGGCTCCCGCCCAGCTCCAGCGCCCTGGCGACCGTCCGCCGCTGGTCCTCCGGGGAGGTGCTCGTCAGGTCGAAGTGCGCCCGGTTCTGGCCGGTCTTGGGCTGCCGGCCCGGCAGGAAGCGAATGCGGAATCCGGCGGGGTCCGGGGGCGCGAGCGTGACGTCGCCGTCCGGGCCGCCGGCGGGCTCCCAGCCCAGGACGCCGGACCAGAACCGGGCCAGGTCCGGGGGGTGGGTGGCGTGGAAGCAGATCGCGGACAGCTGACTGGTCATACCCGTGCGTCTCCGATTCACCGACGGCCGATGCGGGGCCCCCGTGCTCCCCCGCGGGCGCAGCCTAGGGTGGCCGTGCGGCGCCCCGCATCCGGGTTTCCGTCGCGCGGGGACCGTCCGCCGGCCGGTCCCGCTACATCGCCAGGTCCTGGGCCAGTTCGCTGCGCCATTCCACGCTGAGCCTGCGGTACAGGACGGACGCCGCGGCGACCGGCAACGGCAGCTGAAGGAAGCGGCGCAGCGCGTCCGCCGCGCCGACGCGGAGCTGCCACGCCTCGAAGTCCTCCCGTGTGGCGGGCAGTTCGGGCGCGTCCCGTTCCCGGCGCCAGGACGGCTCCAGTGCGGGCCGGGCAGCCGCCGCCTCGGCCGCGAGCGTGCGCATACGCAGGTCGAGCGCGCCGTCCTCCGTGAGTTCGGGGGTTTCGCCGCGCTCGACGGTCTCCAGGGTCCCCGTCACCTCGGCGTAGGCGTCGAGCCCTGTCTCCGCGGCGAGTCTGCGCAACTGCGCGGCCATCGCCGTACGCAACCGCGGGGCCGGGGTGCGCTCGACCAACGCGCCCAGGTCGAAGTCGCGCACCTCCGGCGCGGGCCGGCACGACCACTCGGGGATGTCCTCCAGGACCGGCAGCACGAGGCCGCTGATCAGTGGCTCGTCGAGCGCTCGCGCCAGGTCGAAGTCGATGCCGTACGCGCTCCGCAGGCCGTCGAGGAGGTCGGCGTAGGCGGCGGTCGACCCCGGCCACGGGTCGACACCGATCGACTGCGCCTCGGTGCCGTCCGGGAGCCGTACGTAGTCCTCGCGGGGCGACGACACGAGGCGGTCGTGGGCGCCCTCGGCGTACGGAAGGCCCTTGTCGTACACGGTGATACGTACCTCGGGGCCGTGCTTGGTCAGTGCCACCACGCGGGTGTCCCGGGCCAGCCTGCGCAGCACCTCCGGGCGGGTCAGCTGGTCGGCGCCCGCGCTCTGCGTGAGGAACCCCCAGTCCCCGCAGTGCCCCGCGCGCACCAGCGGCCGGGATGCCGCCCAGAGGCTCGCCGCGGACAGCCGGGCCTGTGCGTGGGTGCGCTCCCGGACGGACTCCCGGCCCACCACACCGGCGCGCAGCAGGAGTTGCTCCGCGCTCACGCCCTCGGCGAGGACGAGGTCCGGCTGACGGGGCCGGGGCGTCCGGGGCCCCGCGAAACCGATCGTGGCGTACGCCCCGTTCCTCGGTGGTTCCGGTCGCGGGCGCACGGGCCTCGGTTCGGGCTCGGGCGTCTGTGCGGCGAGGTCGAGCAGCGAGGTGGGCCCGGCCTTGACGGTGCGGGTGGCCTCCTCCCAGATCAGCTTTCCGTCGACGGCCAGCGGAACCCGGCCCCCGACGGGCAACCGCCGCTCCAGGGCGTCGGCGAACGCGGACACGGCCGCGCGCAGGGAGGCCCAGTCGCTGAACGAGGGGGCGTCTTCGTTGAAGTAGTCGCCCACCCGCCCGTAGTCGTCGCCCGGGCGGCAGGTGAGGAACAGGCCGTCCTGGGCGTCCCAGGCGACGCCGTGGGTGATCAGCAGCCACTCGTGGCGCCAGTAGGCGTTGAGTTCGGAGTCGTCCTCGTCGTCGTAGAGGTCATCGACGTCCTCGCCGACGGACCGCAGGAACAGCGTGTTCTCCACGATGGCGGCGACACCGGCGAACGGGCCGTTCAGCGCGAACACCGGTGCTCCGTCGTCCAGTTCGACGCCGTCGTGGCAGCGGAGCGACGCGACGAGCTCCGGGTGGAACGTCACGCCGAGGCGCCGCTCGGCATCCGCTATCTCCTCGGGGGACGCGGGCGGCCGCAGCCGCGCCCGGCTCAGCGGGGCGTGTTCCGCGAGCCAGGCGCCGATGCGCGCCCAGGCGTCCTCGACGGTCGGCAGCGGCTGGCCCGGGGAAGTGGTCGACATCATTCGATCACCTTAGGAGCGGCCACTGACACTCCCCCGCGGCCGACGGCCGCCCGAGCCGCGCGGGGCCGCACCGGACGTCGTATAGATGCCACCAATAGCTCTCATCGCTGAGGCGTCTTGGACTCTATAGGTCCACGTCACGCATGGTGGTTCGTGTCGGCCACGGGAGGTCGGCACCACCCACCGAAGGGAGTGACCCATGCGTGACCTCGCCGACGGCGTCCGGCGTTTCCGGCAAAGCGTCCACCCGCGCAAGGCCGACCTGTTCGCGCACCTGGCCGGCACCCATGCGCCGCACACGCTGTTCATCGGCTGTTCCGACGCCCGCGTGGTCCCGGAGCTGATCACGGACAGCGAGCCCGGTGAGCTGTTCGTGATCCGGACCGCCGGCAACCTGGTCCCGGCCTACGGTCCAGGGGCCGAGGCGGTGACCGCGAGCGTCGAGTACGCGGTCGCGGTGCTCGGTGTCCCGGACATCGTCGTGTGCGGGCACTCCGCCTGCGGCGCCATGACCGCGCTGGCCGAGCGGCAGGACTTCGGCCCGGTGCCCGCGGTCGCGCAGTGGCTGCGGCACGCCGACACCTCCCGGGCCTGCGCCACCACGCC
>NZ_WWHX01000501.1 GCF_009862125.1 Streptomyces sp. SID5910 | reverse complement strand
GGGGCGGCACGGGTGGGCGCAGCGGCACCCGGCAACGCCGGCGCCCGGACCCACCCCCACGCACCAGCTCCCCGCACCGAACAAGCCCCGGGCCACGGACTGCGCACCAACACCCCGCACACCCTCACGTCACCCCCGCGTGACCGCCCAAACCCTCCGCCGCCCAACCACCCCCGGCACCGACCGAGGCAACCCATACGGCATCCGCCCATACCCCACCCGAGCCACCCCATAGCCGAACCCCAGACACAGCACACCCCCCACCGCATCCAGCCAGAAGTGGTTCGCCGTAGCCACGATCACCACCAGCGTCACCACCGGATACACCAGCCCCAGCACCCGCACCCACGGCACCGACGCCAGCGCGAAGATCGTCAGCCCGCACCACACCGACCACCCGATGTGCATCGACGGCATCGCGGCGTACTGGTTGGACATGTTCTTCAGGTCCCCCGACGCCATCGACCCCCACGTCTGGTGGACCATCACCGTGTCGACGAAACGCCCCCCGTTCATCAACCGGGGCGGCGCGAGCGGATACAGGTAGTAACCGACCAGCGCCACAGCCGTCGTCGCGAACAGCACCAGCCGGGTCGCCGCGTACCGCCCCGGATGCCGGCGGAACAGCCACACCAGCACACCCAGCGTCACCACGAAGTGCAACGTGGCGTAGTAGTAGTTCATGCCGACGACCAGCCAAGTCACGGAGTCGACGGCATGATTGACGGACCGCTCCACGGCGATCCCGAGCTGCTGCTCGACCCGCCAGATCCAGTCGGCGTTGCGCAGCGCCTGCCCCCGCTGCTCCGGCACGGCGTTGCGGACGAGCGAGTACGTCCAGTAGCTGAGCGCGATCAGCAGGATCTCGAACCACAGGCGGGGCCGGCGCGGCCTGCGGAGCCGGCGCACGAGTCCCCGCCCCGTCGTCTCCTCCGTGACGGGGTGCGGAGCGCCGTCTTCCAGGCGCTCCGGAGTCCTCACGGTCGCGTCACCCATAGGCATGAAGTCTGCCAGAAAAGCCCTGTCCCACCGATCATCCCCCGGCGGGGTCCGCGCCGCATCCGGCGGCGGAGTAAGGGGTCAGGACCGGTGCCGCTCACCCGGCGCCGAGGCCGTCGAACCGCGTACCACCAGCTCCGGCATGAACACGAACTCGCTGTGCGGTGCGGGCGTTCCGCCGATCTCCTCCAGCAGCGTGCGCACCGCCGCCTGCCCCATCGCGGGGACCGGCTTGCGGACGGTGGTCAGCGGCGGATCGGTGAACGCGATCAGCGGCGAGTCGTCGAAGCCGACGACCGACACGTCCTTGGGCACGTCGAGCCCGCGCTGCCGGGCCGCCCGTATCGCGCCCAGCGCCATCATGTCGCTGGCGCAGACCACCGCCGTGCAGTCCCGCTCGATGAGCGCGGTGGCCGCGGCCTGGCCGCCCTCCAGGGTGTAGAGGGAGTGCTGGACGAGTTCCGTCTCCACGGTCCGCGCGTCGAGGTCCAGTTGCTCCTGGACGGTGCGGACGAAGCCCTCGATCTTGCGCTGCACCGGCACGAACCGCTTCGGACCGAGCGCCAGCCCGATCCGGGTGTGGCCCAGCGAGACGAGGTGGGTGACCGCGAGGCTCATCGCGGCGCGGTCGTCGGGGGAGATGAACGGCGCCTGCACCTTCGGCGAGAAGCCGTCGACCAGCACGAACGGCACGCCCTGCGCGCGCAGCCGCTCGTAGCGCTCCATGTCGGCGGTGGTGTCGGCGTGCAGTCCGGAGACGTAGATGATGCCGGCGACGCCGCGGTCGACCAGCATCTCCGTCAGTTCGTCCTCCGTGGAGCCGCCCGGGGTCTGGGTGGCGAGGACCGGCGTGTAGCCCTGGCGGGTCAGTGCCTGGCCGATGACCTGGGCCAGGGCCGGGAATATCGGGTTCTCCAGCTCCGGGGTGATCAGACCGACCAGGCCCTCGCTGCGCTGCCGCAGCCGCACCGGGCGCTCGTAGCCGAGGACGTCGAGGGCGGCGAGCACGGACTGCCGGGTGGTGGCGGCGACGCCCGGCTTCCCGTTGAGGACGCGGCTGACCGTCGCTTCGCTCACGCCCGCCTGGGCGGCGATGTCGGCAAGCCGTGTGGTCACGGGAGTGGACTGTACCTGTCGGAGGGCGCCTTGCACACCGACCGGGCGCCGTGCACGGCCTGTTGGACGGCCCGGCGCGGGCTGCTGCGTCATCGCGCTCCCTCGAGAAAGTGGTGGCAAGAGCTTGCAGAGTCTTGCACAACCGGCCCGATACCGCTCGTGCCCTGTAAACAAGCGTCTCACGACGGTCGCTGACAGGTCACGCACGGATAACTTCGGAGATCTCTTGCACTTTTTTGCAGCAAGACCTTTCGCGCCGCTTACATCGCTGTTACGTTCACGTCGCCCGACGGCAGCAACGGCGCGTCGGTGTCGGCAGGAGCGGCGGACGGGCCCGCACCCTGCACCACACGGGCTTTCACCCTCAAGGAGAACTCATGCGGCGTGGCATAGCGGCCACCGCTCTGGTGGCGTCCCTCGCCCTCGCGGCGACGGCGTGCGGCGGGGACGGCGACAGCGACAGCGAGTCCGGCGGACCGGTCACCATCACCTACTGGGACACCTCGAACGCGACCAACGAGGCGCCGACCTACAAGGCGCTGGTCAAGGAGTTCGAGGCCGCCAACAAGGGCATCAAGGTCAACTTCGTCAACGTGCCCTTCGACCAGGCGCAGAACAAGTTCGACACCGCCGCCGGTTCCAAGGGTGCCCCGGACGTGCTGCGCTCCGAGGTCGGCTGGACGCCCGCCTTCGCCAAGAAGGGCTTCTTCCTGCCGCTGGACGGCACCGAGGCCCTCGCCGACCAGGCCAAGTTCCAGCCCAGCCTGATCGAGCAGGCCAAGTACGAGGGCAAGACCTACGGCGTCCCGCTGGTCACCGACACCCTCGCCTTCGTCTACAACAAGGAACTGTTCAAGAAGGCCGGCGTCGAGGCCCCCAAGACCTGGGACGACCTGAAGAAGGCCGCCGCCACCATCAAGGACAAGACCGGCGCCGACGGCTACTGGGGCTCCACGGCCGGTTACTACGGGCAGCCGTTCCTGTTCGGCGAGGGCACCGACACCGTCGACGCCGAGGGCAAGAAGGTCACCGTCAACTCGCCCGAGGCGAAGAAGGCGTACGGCACCTGGCTGAGCCTGTTCGACGGCAAGGGCCTGCACAAGGCCGACACCACCGCCGACGCCTACGCCCACATCCAGGAGGCGTTCGTCAGCGGCAAGGTCGCCTCGATCGTCCAGGGCCCGTGGGAGATCACCAACTTCTACAAGGGCACCGCCTTCAAGGACAAGAACAACCTCGGCATCGCCACCGTCCCGGCCGGCTCCACCGGCAAGGCGGGCGCCCCGACCGGCGGCCACAACCTCTCGGTGTACGCCGGCTCGGACAAGGCCCACCAGGAAGCGGCGCTCAAGCTCGTCAACTTCATGACCTCGGCGAAGTCCCAGGAGACCATCGCCCTGAAGAACTCGACGCTGCCGACCCGCGACGACGCCTACACCGACAAGGTCAAGGCCGACCCGGGCATCGCCGGCTACCAGACGGTGCTGCCCGCCGCCCAGCCGCGCCCGGCGCTGCCGGAGTACGGCTCCCTGTGGACCCCGCTCGACGAGCAGCTGCCGCAGATCGCCGGCGGCAAGAAGTCCCTGGACGAGGGTCTGGGCGACGCCGAGACCGCGATCGCCAAGCTGGTGCCGGACTTCTCCAAGTGAGTCCCGCGGCCGCCGGGCCCCCCGTGGGGGGAGGGGACCCGGCGGCCGGTGCGCCGCACCCCTCGATCGTCCTGCCCAGCCCGATGCTCCCGAAGGTGCCGAACCATGACAGTCACCATCGACCGCGCGACCGGCAAGCGCCGCGGTGACCGCACGCCGCGGCCCGGCCTCGGCCGGCGTCTGAAAGACGGGTACCAGAAGCACTGGTACGCCTACGCCATGATCGCGCCGGTGGCCGTCGTGATCGGCGTCCTCGTGCTGTACCCGCTCGGGTACGGCCTGTACCTCACCCTCACCGACGCCAACAGCCTCAACACCGGGCGCACCATCGGCGTCAACGAGATCGAGGCGACGTACAAGTTCATCGGCCTGGACAACTACGCCGACATCCTGTGGGGCCCGACGGCGTACGACCGCTTCTGGTCGCACTTCATCTGGACCATCGTGTGGACGGCCGTCTGCGTCACCCTGCACTTCTGCATCGGTCTCGGCCTCGCGCTGCTGCTCAACCAGAACCTGCGCGGCCGGACCTTCTACCGGCTGCTCCTGGTCCTGCCGTGGGCCGTGCCCACCTTCGTCACCGTCTTCGGCTGGCGCTTCATGCTCGCCGACGCCGGCATCGTCAACTCCGCCCTGGACTGGCTGCACCTGCCGACGCCGGCCTGGCTGGAGGACACCTTCTGGCAGCGGTTCTCCGCGATCATGGTGAACACCTGGTGCGGCGTGCCGTTCATGATGGTCTCGCTCCTCGGCGGCCTCCAGTCCATCGACAAGAGCCTCTACGAGGCCGCCGAGATGGACGGCGCGAACGCCTGGCAGCGCTTCCGCTTCGTCACCCTGCCCGGTCTGCGCTCCGTCAGCTCCACGGTCGTCCTGCTCGGCATCATCTGGACCTTCAACCAGTTCGCCGTGATCTTCCTGCTGTTCGGCAACACCGCCCCCGACGCGCAGATCCTCGTCACCTGGGCCTACCACCTCGGCTTCGGGCAGCAGCCGCGCGACTTCGCGCAGTCCGCGGCCTACGGCATGCTGCTGCTGGCCATCCTGATCGTCTTCACCTCCTTCTACCGCCGCTGGCTGAACCGCAATGAGCAGCAGCTCGCGATCTGAGGCAGGAGCCACCATGAGCACCACCACCGTTCCGGCGTCCGCCCCGGCCGAGCAGGCCGGCCCCGGGCCCGCCGCCCCGCCGCGCAAGGTGCGCTCACGAGGCGAACGCGGCCGCGCCGCGTCCCTCGCCTCCCACGGCGTCCTGACCGTCGCGAGCCTCGTCGCGCTCTTCCCGGTCGCCTGGCTGGTCTACCTGTCGCTCGGCCCGGACAAGGACGACTACCTGCACCCCGGGCGCATCTGGTCGAAGATGACCTTCGACAACTACGCGTTCGTGCTCCAGCACACCAACTTCTTCGACTGGCTGAAGAGCTCGCTGATCGTCTCGCTGGGCACCACGGTCGTCGGCGTCATGGTCGCCGCCACCACCGGCTACGCGGTCTCGCGGATGCGCTTCCCCGGCTACCGGAAGCTGATGTGGGTGCTGCTGGTCACCCAGATGTTCCCCATCGCCGTGCTGATCGTGCCGATGTACCAGATCCTGTCCGACCTCCAGCTCGTCGACAGCTACCTCGGCCTGGTCCTCGTCTACTGCTCGACCGCGGTGCCGTACTGCGCGTGGCTGCTCAAGGGCTACTTCGACACCATCCCGTTCGAGATCGACGAGGCCGGGCGCGTGGACGGGCTGTCGCCGTTCGGCACCTTCTTCCGGCTGATCCTGCCGCTCGCCCGGCCGGGCCTGGCGGTCGCCGGCTTCTACAGTTTCATCACCGCCTTCGGCGAGGTCGCCTTCGCCTCGACGTTCATGCTGAGCGACACGAAGTACACCTTCGCGGTCGGCCTTCAGAGCTTCATCAGCGAGCACGACGCGCAGCGCCACCTGATGGCCGCCACCGCCGTCCTCGTCGCGATACCCGTGTCCGCCTTCTTCTACCTGGTGCAGAAGAACCTGGTGGCCGGCCTCACCGCCGGCGGCACGAAGGGCTGACGCCCGACACGAAGGGCTGACGCCCGACGGGAGAACGTCCGGCCGCGGTGCCATCCGACCCCGCCGCACCGCGGCCGGCCATCCCGTCCCCCCACCCATGCCTCCCTGACCAGACCTCCGTCACACACAAGGACGACATGAGCCAGCAGCACTCCGCCGCACCGGCCCCCACCTCCGCCGTCGCCACCGTCACGAGGCGCCGCGACTGGTGGCGCGACGCGGTCATCTACCAGGTGTACCCGCGCAGCTTCGCCGACAGCAACGGCGACGGCATGGGCGACCTGGAGGGTGTCCGCACCCGTCTGCCGTACCTGCGCGACCTGGGCGTGGACGCCGTGTGGCTCAGCCCCTTCTACGCCTCCCCGCAGGCCGACGCCGGCTACGACGTCGCCGACTACCGGGCCGTCGACCCCATGTTCGGCACCCTCCTGGACGCCGACGCGCTGATCCGCGACGCCCACGGGCTGGGCCTGCGCATCATCGTCGACCTGGTCCCGAACCACTCCTCCGACCAGCACGAGTGGTTCAAGCGCGCCCTCGCCGAGGGCCCCGGCTCGCCCTCCCGGGACCGCTACCACTTCCGCCCCGGCAAGGGCGAGAACGGTGAACTGCCGCCCAACGACTGGGAGTCCATCTTCGGCGGCCCCGCCTGGACCAGGGTCACAGAGCCCGACGGCACGCCGGGGGAGTGGTACCTGCACCTGTTCGCGCCCGAGCAGCCCGACTTCAACTGGGAGCACCCGGCCGTCGGCGACGAGTTCCGCTCGATCCTGCGGTTCTGGCTGGACATGGGCGTGGACGGCTTCCGCATCGACGTCGCGCACGGCATGGTGAAGGCCGAGGGCCTGCCCGACCTTGGATCCCACGAGCAGCTGAAGCTGCTGGGCAACGATGTCATGCCGTTCTTCGATCAGGACGGCGTCCACGACATCTACCGCCAGTGGCGGCTGATCCTCGACGAGTACAGCGGAGAGCGCATCTTCGTCGCGGAGGCGTGGACGCCGACCGTCGAGCGCACCGCGAACTACGTGCGCCCCGACGAGCTGCACCAGGCGTTCAACTTCCAGTACCTGGGCACCCACTGGGACGCCGAGGAGCTGCGCACGGTCATCGACCGCACCCTGGACGCCATGCGCCCCGTCGGCGCCCCCGCCACCTGGGTCCTGTCCAACCACGACGTCACCCGGCACGCCACCCGCTTCGCCAACCCGGCGGGCCTCGGCACGCAGATCCGCCTGGCCGGCGACCGCGAGCTGGGCCTGCGCAGGGCCCGCGCCGCGACCCTGCTGATGCTGGCGCTGCCCGGCTCGGCCTACGTCTACCAGGGCGAGGAGCTGGGCCTGCCGGACGTCGTCGACCTGCCCGACGAGGTGCGCCAGGACCCGGCGTACTTCCGCGGCGCCGGCCAGGACGGCTTCCGCGACGGCTGCCGGGTGCCGATCCCGTGGACGCGCACGGGGTCGTCGTACGGCTTCGGTGACGGCGGCAGCTGGCTTCCGCAGCCCGCGGGCTGGGGCGAGCTGAGCGTCGAGGCGCAGACGGGTGAGCCGGGCTCGACCCTGGAGCTGTACCGCGCGGCCCTGGCGGTACGCCGCGAACAGCCCGACCTGGGCGCGGGCGAGGCCGTGGAGTGGCTGCGGGCACCCGAGGGCGTCCTCGCCTTCCGGCGCGGCGAGTTCGTGTGCGTGGCCAACACCACGGGTGAGCCGGCGACGGTCCCCGCCCACGGCCGCGTCCTGCTGGCCACGGGCGAGGTGACCGAGGCGAACGGCGAGGCGACGGTGCCGGCGGACACGACCGTGTGGTGGTCGCGCGTCTGACCCCGGCCCGCCGCCGACGGGGCACGTCCGTCATCCGGCGTGACGTGCCCACTGGGCGGCCCGGACCGTCCCCTCCTCGATGGCCCGCCGGGGCAGGCCCAGGCCGAGCGACGTCTCCAGGGCGTGGAAGTAGAGCGCGAACTCGTCCTCCAGCTCCGGGTGGTCCAGCTCGGCACGGCGCAGGGCGCGGTTGAGGAAGTCGAGCGGGCCGCCCCGGTCGAAAGGGGCGCGGCCGTGGTCGTACCAGATCATCTCGATGACGCCGTTCTCGTCGTCCTCGACGCGGCGGCCGTCGCGTAGGTAGTCGAAGGTGTAGATGGCCTTCGCGGAACAGGCGCTCAGCCGTACGGTCTCCGTGATCCCCAGCGCGGCGAGGGCCTCCCGTCCGCCCGGGGTGCCGGGCGAGTTCTCGTGGTGGAGCAGGAACGCCCAGTCGCCCGCCTGTCCGTAGGCGCAGGACCGCCAGAGCGTGTCCCACTCGTCGCCCTCCATGCCGCGCAGGTCCGCCAGGGTGGTACCGGCGGCGACCTGTTCGGGGTCGGCCCCGTGGAGCAGCGCGATCCGTTCGGCGTCGGCCTGCCCGCCGCGGAAGAACGTGAGGGTGGTGTACGGCTCTTGGTCGTGCCAGGAGCCGGCGATCCAGGCGAAGCCTTCCAGGGGATCGAGTCCGCACGGCTCCGCCGGTTCCGAGCCGTCCACGCCGCCGCCGCGGAACCGGCGTCCCCACGCGGGGTCGATCCGGTCCAGCAGCGCGGCCCGCCCGGTCACGGACTCGGCATGCCGTCGCACGGCTTCCTCGGCGATGCGGTACAGCGTCTCGTCGAGGTCCCGGGTGAGGAAGACGTGGTCGTACCGGCCGGCATAGCCGGAGACCGAGCCGTCGTCCTCCAGCACGAGGTGGAGGCCGCTGGTCTCGTCCAGCTCGTGGTCCTCGTACTGCTCGTACGAGGCGCACACGGGCGGGAACATGTCGTCGTCCAACAGGTACGTCTCCGACGCCCGTCGGTGCCACGCCTGTCTGAGGGTGTCCTCGCTGATCCGCATGGCGGCAGTATGCGGGCGGGCACTGACAACGGGCGCTTTCCCGGATCGATTTCGGTCCGGGTGGTGTCCTTTCAGCCCGGTGGGTCCTACCATCTGCGTCACCCGCAACCTTGCTGAAGTTTTCAGCAAGAGCCTTCAACGAAGAAGGAACCCCCACATGGCACGCAGAGCCCTCACGGGGGCCGTCGCTCTGGCGGCGGCCACCTTTGTCATGGCCCCAACGAACGCACAGGCGTCCCCGCCCGGCGCCAAGGACGTCACCGCCGTCCTCTTCGAGTGGGACTTCGCCTCCGTCGCCAAGGAGTGCACCAGCACCCTCGGCCCCGCCGGCTACGGCTACGTGCAGGTCTCCCCACCCGCCGAGCACATACAGGGCGGGCAGTGGTGGACCTCGTACCAGCCCGTCAGCTACAAGATCGCCGGACGGCTCGGCGACCGCGCCGCCTTCCAGAACATGGTGAACACCTGCCACGCGGCCGGTGTGAAGGTCGTCGCCGACGCCGTGGTCAACCACATGTCCGCGGGCAGCGGCACCGGCACCGGCGGCTCGTCGTACAGCAAGTACGCCTACCCCGGGCTGTACTCCTCGTACGACTTCGACGACTGCACCGCGCAGATCACCAACTACCAGGACCGGTACAACGTCCAGCACTGCGAGCTGGTCGGCCTCGCCGATCTGGACACCGGCGAGGAGTACGTCCGCAAGACCATCGCCGGGTACCTGAACGACCTGCTCTCCCTCGGCGTGGACGGCTTCCGCGTCGACGCCGCCAAGCACATCCCGGCCGCCGACCTGGCGAACATCAAGTCCCGGCTGTCCAACCCGTCCGTGTACTGGAAGCAGGAGGTCATCCACGGAGCCGGCGAGGCCGTCCAGCCCACCGAGTACACCGGCAACGGCGACGTGCAGGAGTTCCGCTACGCCTACGACCTCAAGCGCGTCTTCAACAGCGAGAACCTCGCCTACCTGAAGAACTACGGCGAGGGCTGGGGGTATCTGAGCAGCGGCTCCGCCGGTGTCTTCGTCGACAACCACGACACCGAGCGCAACGGCTCCACCCTCAACTACAAGGACAACGCCACCTACACCCTGGCCAACGTCTTCATGCTGGCCTGGCCCTACGGCGCCCCCGACGTCAACTCCGGCTACGAGTGGTCCAGCGCCGACGCGGGACCCCCCAACGGTGGCCGGGTGAACGCCTGCTGGCAGGACGGCTGGAAGTGCCAGCACGTCTGGCCCGAGATCAGGTCGATGGTCGCCTTCCGCAACGCCACCCGCGGCCAGGCGGTCACGAACTGGTGGGACAACGGCAACGACGCCATCGCCTTCGGACGCGGCAGCAAGGGCTTCGTCGCCGTCAACCACGAGTCCGGCTCGCTGAACCGCACCTACCAGACCTCGCTGCCCGCCGGGACGTACTGCGACGTCCAGGGCAACAGGACGGTCAGCGTGAACGGCTCCGGACAGTTCACCGCGACGCTGGGCGCCAACACCGCGCTCGCCCTGTACGCGGGCAAGTCGGCCTGCTGACGGACCTCATGGGCAAGGGTCGTGAAATTTCTTTCCGTTACTTTCATGACCCTTGCCGCAACTCTTGCGGCGGCGCTACCGTCACGCCGGGGTCGGACCCGATAGAGCCGCAACCGCAAGGAGTTCACACCGGTGATACCGAGATGGCCGGCGCCTGTGAAGCGCCGAACCGCCGCGTCCGCAGGGGCAGCGGCCGTCACCGTCGCCGCCCTCGCGGCGACACTCCTGAGTGCCCCCGCCGCGCGGGCCGACGCCCCGCCCGCGCCCCCGTCGGACGCGAAGCTGGCGAAGACCGCCGCCCGCCACGACCTCACCCGCGAGCAGTTCTACTTCGTCCTGCCGGACCGCTTCGCCAACGGCGACACCCGCAACGACAAGGGCGGCCTCACCGGCACCCGCCTCACCACCGGCTACGACCCCACCGACAAGGGCTTCTACCAGGGCGGCGACCTCAAGGGCCTCACCGACCGGCTCGACTACATCAAGGGCCTGGGCACCACCGGCATCTGGATGGCGCCCATCTTCAAGAACCAGCCCGTGCAGGGTACCGGCGAGAACGCCTCGGCCGGCTACCACGGCTACTGGATCACCGACTTCACCCAGGTCGACCCGCACTTCGGCACCAACCAGGACCTCAAGAACCTCATCTCCAAGGCGCACGCCAAGGGCATGAAGGTCTTCTTCGACGTCATCACCAACCACACCGCCGACGTCGTCGACTACGAGGAGAAGTCCTACGACTACCTCTCCAAGGGCGCCTTCCCCTACCTGACCAAGGACGGGCAGCCCTTCGACGACGCCGACTACGCCGACGGCTCCCGCCGCTTCCCCCGCGTGGACGCCGGCTCCTTCCCGCGCACGCCGACGGTCCCGGCCGCGAAGAAGAACCTCAAGGTCCCGTCCTGGCTCAACGACCCGGCCATGTACCACAACCGGGGCGACTCCACCTGGGCCGGCGAGTCGACCACCTACGGCGACTTCTCCGGCCTGGACGACCTGTGGACCGAACGGCCCGAGGTCGTCAGCGGCATGGAGAAGATCTACGAACGGTGGGTGAAGGACTTCGCCATCGACGGCTTCCGCATCGACACCGTGAAGCACGTCAACATGGAGTTCTGGACCCAGTGGGCGACCGCCCTGGACGCCTACGCGGCGAAGCGGGGCCGCGACGACTTCTTCATGTTCGGCGAGGTCTACTCCGCCGACACCTCCGTCACCTCCCCGTACGTCACCCAGGGCCGCCTGGACTCCACCCTCGACTTCCCCTTCCAGGACGCGGCCCGCGCCTACGCCTCCCAGGGCGGCAGCGCCAGGAAGCTCGCCTCGGTCTTCGGTGACGACTGGAAGTACACGACCGACAAGGCCAACGCGTACGAGCAGGTCACCTTCCTCGGCAACCACGACATGGGCCGCTTCGGCACCTTCCTCAAGCAGGACGACCCGAAGGCCACGGACGCGGAGCTGCTGAAGAAGGACCGGCTCGCCAACGAGCTGATGTTCCTCAGCCGCGGCAACCCGGTGATCTACTACGGCGACGAGCAGGGCTTCACCGGCGCCGGCGGCGACAAGGACGCCCGCCAGCCCATGTTCGCCTCCCGCACCGCCGACTACCTGGACGACGACCAGCTCGGCACCGACCGCACCCACGCCGTGGCCGCCTACGACCCGAGCGCGCCCCTGTACCGGCAGATCAGCGCCCTCGCCAAGCTCCGCAAGGCCAACCCGGCCCTCGCCGACGGCGTCCAGACCGAGCGCTACGCCGCCGACGGCGCCGGCGTCTACGCCTTCTCCCGCACCGACGCGAAGACCGGCACCGAGTACGTCGTCGCCCTCAACAACGCCGACGCCGCCAAGACGGCCACCTTCGCCACCGGTTCGCCCGGCATGACCTTCCGCGGCCTCTACGGCACCGACGCCACCGTGCGCTCCGGCGGCGACACGAAGGTCACCGTCACCGTGCCCGCCGGCTCGGCGATCGTCCTCAAGGCCGCCGGCAGGCTCGCCGCGCCCGCCACCAAGCCCGCGGTCGCCCTCCACGCGCCCGAGCCCGGCGCCACCGGCACCGTCGAGCTGACGGCCGACGTCACCGGCGGACAGCTCAACCGCGTCGTCTTCGCCGCCCAGACCGGCAACGGGAAGTGGCGCACCCTCGGCTCCGCCGACCACGCCCCCTACAAGGTCACCGACACCATCGGCGCGGACACCCCCGCCGGCACGGCCCTGCGCTACAAGGCGGTCGTCGTCGACTCCGCGGGCCGCACCGCGAGCGCCACGGCGGCCTCCACGACCGGCACCCCGCCCGTCGAGCAGCCGCCCGCCGCGGCCTCCCGCGACTACGCGATCGTCCACTACAAGCGCGAGGACGGGAACTACGGCGACTGGGGCCTGTACGCCTGGGGCGACCTCGCCGACGGCGAGGCGACCACCTGGCCCGCCACCCATCCCTTCACCGGCCGCGACGCCTACGGCGCCTTCGCCTGGGTCAAGCTCAAGCCGGGCGCGTCCCACGTCGGCTTCCTCGTCATCGACAAGGACGGCAACAAGGACGTCGCCGCCGACCGCACCATCGACGTGACGCAGACGGGCGAGGTGTGGATCGAGCAGGGCAAGGAGCAGACCGCCACCGAACGGCCCGAGTACCCGGCCCAGGACACCACCAAGGCCGTCCTGCACTACCACCGCGCCGACGGCGCCTACGACGGCTGGGGCCTGCACGTCTGGGGCGGCGCCGCGAACCCCACCGACTGGTCGAAGCCGCTCGCACCGGTGAAGACTGACTCCTATGGCGCGGTCTACGAGGTGCCCCTCACCGAGGGTGCCACCAGCCTCAGCTACATCCTCCACAAGGGCGACGAGAAGGACCTGCCCACCGACCAGGCCCTGGACCTCACGGCGAACGGCCACGAGGTGTGGCTCGTGAGCGGCCAGGAGAAGTACCTGCTGCCGCAGCCCGCCGGCTCGGCCGCCGCCGTCGACCTCACCACCTCCAAGGCCGTCTGGATCGACCGGGACACCGTCGCCTGGAACGGCTCCGAGGGCGCCGCCTCCACCCAGCTGCTCGCCTCCCGCAACGGCTCGGTCAAGGCGGTCGACGGCACCCTCACCGCCGACGACGCCCAGTGGCTCCGCCTGACGAAGACGACTCTCACCGACGCCCAACAGGCGAAGTTCCCGCACCTGAAGGCGTACACCGCCTGGTCCGTCGACCCGCGCGACCGCGGCCGGGTCCGCGAGGCCCTGCGCGGCCAGGTCGTCGCCGCCCAGCACGCCGCCAACGGTGCCGTGCTCGCCGCGACCGGCGTCCAGACCGCCGGCGCCCTGGACGACCTCTACGCCGGCGCCACCAAGTCGGCCCTCGGCCCGGTGTTCCGCCACGGCAAGCCCACGCTGTCCGTGTGGGCGCCGACCGCGCAGGACGTGACGCTGGAGATCGACGGCCGCACGGTCGCCATGCGCCGCGACGACGCCACCGGCGTCTGGTCCGTCACCGGCCCGGCGTCCTGGAAGAACAAGCCCTACCGGTACGTCGTCCGGGTGTGGGCGCCCAGCGCCGGCAAGGTCGTCACCAACAGGGTCACCGACCCCTACTCCCTCGCCCTGACCACCGACTCGCAGCGCAGCCTCGTCGTCGACCTCGGTGACCGCGCGCTCGCCCCGCGCGGCTGGGACACGTACCGGAAGCCGAAGGCGGTGCCGCTCAGGGACGCCCAGATCCAGGAGCTGCACGTCCGTGACTTCTCCGTCGCGGACGGCACGGCAGAACCGGACCACCGGGGCACCTACCTCGCCTTCACCGACCAGGACAGCGACGGCTCGAAGCACCTGCGCGAACTGGCGAAGGCCGGCACGTCCTACGTGCACCTGCTGCCCGCCTTCGACATCGCCACGATCCCCGAGAAGAAGTCCGACCAGGCGACGCCCGACTGCGACCTCGCCTCCTACCCGGCCGACTCCGACAAGCAGCAGGAGTGCGTGACGAAGGCCGCCGCCAAGGACGCCTTCAACTGGGGCTACGACCCGTACCACTACACGGTCCCCGAGGGCTCCTACGCCACCGACCCGGACGGCACCGAGCGCACGGTCGAGTTCCGGAAGATGGTCAAGGCGCTCAACGACGACGGGCTGCGCGTCGTCATGGACGTCGTCTACAACCACACGGCGGCCAGCGGCCAGGCGGACACCTCCGTCCTCGACCGGATCGTCCCCGGCTACTACCAGCGGCTCCTGGCCGACGGCTCGGTCGCGAACAGCACGTGCTGCGCCAACACGGCCACCGAGAACGCCATGATGGGCAAGCTGGTCGTGGACTCGATCGTCACCTGGGCCAAGGAGTACAAGGTCGACGGCTTCCGCTTCGACCTCATGGGCCACCACCCGAAGGCCAACATCCTCGCGGTCAGGAAGGCGCTGGACGAGCTGACCCTCGCCGAGGACGGCGTCGACGGCAAGAAGATCATCCTGTACGGCGAGGGCTGGAACTTCGGCGAGGTTGCCGACGACGCCCGCTTCGTCCAGGCCACGCAGAAGAACATGGCCGGCACCGGCATCGCCACGTTCTCCGACCGGGCCCGCGACGCCGTGCGCGGCGGCGGCCCCTTCGACGAGGACCCCGGCGTCCAGGGCTTCGCCTCCGGCCTCTACACCGACCCCAACTCCTCGGCCGCCAACGGCACCGAGGCCGAGCAGAAGGCCCGCCTGCTGCACTACCAGGACCTGATCAAGGTCGGCCTCAGCGGCAACCTCGCCGCGTACCGCTTCACCGACACCGACGGCAAGGAGGTCAAGGGCTCCGACGTCGACTACAACGGCGCCCCCGCCGGCTACGCCGAGGCCCCGGGCGACGCCCTCGCCTACGCCGACGCCCACGACAACGAGTCCCTGTTCGACGCGCTCGCGTTCAAGCTGCCCAAGGGCACGTCCGCCGACGACCGGGCCCGCATGCAGGTCCTCGCCCTGGCCACGGCCGCCCTCTCGCAGGGTCCGGCGCTGTCCCAGGCCGGCACCGACCTGCTGCGCTCCAAGTCGCTGGACCGCAACTCCTACGACAGCGGCGACTGGTTCAACGCCCTCCACTGGAACTGCGCCGACGGCAACGGCTTCGGCCGGGGACTGCCGCCGGCCGCCGACAACCAGGACAAGTGGCCGTACGCCAAGCCCCTGCTGACCTCGGTCAAGGTCGGCTGCCCGCAGATCCGGGGCGCCTCGGCGGCGTACCAGGACCTGCTGAGGATCCGTACGGGCGAGCAGGACTTCTCCCTCGCCACGGCCGGCCAGGTGCAGTCCCGGCTCTCCTTCCCGCTCTCCGGCAAGGACGAGACACCCGGCGTGATCACCATGCGCCTCGGAGACCTGGTCGTCGTCTTCAACGCGACCCCCGAGGAGCAGCGGCAGCGGCTGGGCGACGCGGCCGGCACCGGCTACCGGCTGCACCCGGTGCAGGCGTCCGGAGCCGATCCCGTCGTGAAGAGGGCCGCCTACGCCGAGGACTCGGGCACCTTCACGGTCCCGGCCCGCACGGTCGCGGTCTTCACCCGCGCGGGCTAGCGGGACGTCCCGGCTAGGGTGCTCCTGTCCGCCGTAGAACAGGAGCACCCATGCCGCAGATCACCATCGAGCGTTCCGCCTGGTTGGACGACGTCGACTGGGAGGAGCTGGCGGTCGCCCTGCACCCGCTGGTCGTCGAGACGGCCGCCGCGCGACTGGAGGCGTGCAAGACGCGGGTCCTGCGCGGCGAGGAGGACGTCGTCGGCGCCGAGAAGGAGCGGCACGCCATCGTGGACGTCTCGATCGCCCTGCTCGCCGGCCGCTCCGACGAGACCAAGGCACGGCTCACCGAGGCCGTGGTGGAGCTGCTGCGCAAGCACGTCCCGCCCAGGGACGGCGTCACCCTCCACCTGTCGGCCGAGGTCCGCGACCTCGACCCGTCCTACCGCAAGGCCGAGATCTGAGCTACGACGCCAGCCGGGTCAGCCGGCCGACCAGGTCCGTGAACGGTCCGTCGGCCGGCTCGTCCTTCAGGACGCCGCGCAGCAGGGCGCCCATCTCCTCGTCGTGGGCCGCGCTCACCGCCAGCAGCGCGGCGAAGTCGTGGACGAGCTGCACCTCCAGCTCGGCGCGGGGGATGCGGCGGCCGTCCAGCCAGATCAGGGCCGTCGACTCCGCGAGCGAGATCCAGGAGCGGACCACCAGTTCCAGGCGGGCGGGCGCCTCGGTGACGTCCAGGTGCGAAAGGATCTGGACATACGCGGCCTGCCGTACGGAGTCGACGAGCGCGTTCGTCGTGGACGAGCCGACGGCCGGGCCGCCGCGCATCAGCGCCGAGAAGCCGGGGCCGTGCTCGTCGACGAAGTCGAAGTAGCGGCCCATCACCCGCAGCAGCCGCGCCCCCAGCGGACCCTGGCGCGGCTCCACGAACCGGGCCGCCAGATCACTGGACGCGCGCCGCAACGCGGCCTCGTACAGGCTGAGTTTGCCGGGGAAGTAGTGGTAGACCAGCGGGCGCGAGATGCCCGCGGCCGACGCTATCTCGTCGATGGAGACCTCGTCGGGCGAGCGGCGGCTGAACAGATCGAGCGCGACGCCGATCAACTGCTGCCGCCGCTCCTCGACGCCCATTCTGCGGCGTACCCCGGTAGTCATACGAACACCTTACCGATCGAATCCAGCCCTTGAACGGGCCGGATCGGGCGCGGGCGTTCACATGTCCAGCACGAGCCGCGTCCCCCGGCAGCGCGAGACGCAGATGAGCATCGAGTCGCCCCGCTCCGAGTCGGTGAGCAGCTCGTCCCGGTGGTCGATCTCCCCTTCCAGCACCGTCTGTTGGCACGTCCCGCACCAGCCCTGCTCGCAGGAGTACGGCGTGTTCGGCAGCGCGGTGCGCACGGCGGCCAGCACCGACGAGTCGGCGGCCACGGTGAGGGTGCGCCCGCTGCGGTGCAGCTCGACCTCGAACTCCCCGTCGCCGCCCGCCGTCGTGCGCGGCGCGAACCGCTCCAGGTGCAGCGCGGTGCCCTCCGGGAGCCGCTCCTCGACGGCCGCCATCAGGCCCTCGGGGCCGCAGCAGTAGACGGCCGCCCCCTCGGGGAGGTCCGCGAGGAAGGCGTCCAGGTCCGGCAGCCCGTCCTCGTCCTCGGCGACCACGGTGACCCTTCCCCGATCGGCGTCCAGCTTCTCGACGTCCTCCAGAAACGGCATCGAGGCCCGCGTCCGCCCGCCGTACAGCAGCCGCCACTCGGTGCCCTCCGGCAGCGCCCGCAGCATGGGCAGGACGGGGGTGATGCCGATGCCGCCGGCGACGAACACGTACGCGGGCGCCTCGACCAGCGGGAAGCGGTTGCGCGGTCCGCGCACCTCCAGCTCCGTGCCCTTCTGCACCTGCTCGTGCACCTCGCGCGAGCCGCCCCGCCCGTCCTCGACCAGCCGCGTGGCGACGGTGTACGACGAGGTGTCCTCCGGGTCGCCGCACAGGGAGTACTGGCGGACCAGCCCGGACGGCAGGACCAGGTCCACATGGGCGCCCGGCTCCCAGCGCGGCAGGTCGTGGCCCTCCAGTCGGATCCCGACGACCCCGTCGGCCAGGCGCTCGTGCGCGGTGACCAGCAGAGTCAGGCCACGGGCCGCGGACCGCCCGGAGGCCGTGGCCTTCGCCGCGGACGCCGCCCTCGGCGACGGGTCCGGGCCCCGGCCCCGCACCACCCGCCGGACGACCAGCGCGGCCCCGGCCACCACCACCAGGGTCTTCAGCGTGGAGACATGCTTGTTAGACATACCGTCAATGTACTGACGAGTAGGCCCGCCAGGAACCCCTGTGCGGCGACTTGTTGACGCTGGCGTCAGCAAGCGGGCTAGCCCAACCCGCCGAGCGTCCGTCCGTCCGTCAGGGTGCCCTTCAGCTCGGCCTGCGCGCCCTGCTTCGCTTTCGCCGTCAGCAGGTTGCCGTCGGCGGAGCCGCTGACCCCGCCCGTCGCCTCGATCGACTCGGTGTCCCGGCCGCCGGCGGCCAGCAGGTACCAGTGCCCGCCCTCCGACTTCCACAGCACCCCGGCGAGGACATGGGGGTCGCGCTTGCCGCACGCCGGTGCGTCCTCGGCCTTCGCGGCCACCGCGCCCTGCTTCCCGCCCGGCGTCCGGAACTGCGCCATCACCCGCGCACCGTCCCCCCGCCAGGTCTCGGCCCGCGTGCACACCCACTCGCCCGACCCGGTGTCGTCGGGCAGCGGCTGGCTCGCGAACTCCCAGGCGTTCACCGACCGCACCCCCTGCCCGCGCACCGCGCCCAGGGAGCACGCGTACGGCGCCCAGGTGTGCAGCGCCCCGGCACCGGACGCGTCCTTGGTCTTCCCGGGCCGCCCGCTGGTGAGGCGGGCCGGGACCAGCTCGCCGAGGTCGCTCATCAGACGGGTGTGCGAGCCGTCGGTCAGCTGGAGCACGTTCCAGGACGTGCAGTCCCCGGTGCGCTGGACCGGCGTGGCCAGCGGCGAGGTCACCCCGTCGGTCAGCGTCAGGTCCATCGCCCCGGACCGCGGCTTCACCAGGTCCCGCTCGGCCGCCTTCGTCACCCAGGGCGCCGTCAGATAGCGCACGTTGCCGTCGGCCCGGCCCAGCACCACCGCCGTCGCCTCCGTCCGGCCGGCCCCGTCGGCCCGCGCGAAGTCGAGCGCGGCGCCCGCCGTGCCGTCCTTCGGCTCGGCGTACCGGACGATGCGCAGACCGTCGTAGAGGATCACCACGTGCGCCGTGTCGACGGTCCCGGCGTACAGCAGTTGCGGCGGTCCGGCGGGGCCGCCGCTCGCGGTGCCGGCCGTCGCCGAGACCCGTACGTTCCCGCCGGGGCGGGCCCAGACGGCGAGGGCGCGGCGCAGCAGCTTCTCGTCGCCGGCGAGGGCGCCACGTGCCGGCCACACCGAGAAGTCGGTGCGCGCGGACGTCTTCCAGGCGGTGGGCGCCGCCCTCGTCAGCCGGCCCGGGTCGAGCGCGGCCTCGGCCGCCGGGTTGCGCGCGTACGCCGGGGCGGCGGCGCCGTCCGGGCCCCAGCCGTCGCCGGGCAGGCTCAGCAGCGCCCCGCACACCACCAGCGCCGCCCCGGCGACCAGCGCGGCCTTCGTGTGCCGGCGGCGCCGCATCAGATCGGTGGGCCGGGCCTGGAGCGAGCAGGGGTCGAACTCGGGGGAAGCGAGCAGCGCGTACTGGTCCGCCACCTCGTCGGCCTCGCGCAGCGCGGCGTCCGCTTCGGCCTCGGCGACCCCGGCGGCCGTGAGCACGCGCCGTACGTCGCCGTCCGGGAGCCGGTCGAGACCGCGCAGCGCGTACGCCGCCCGGGCCGGGCCGGACAGCGCGGACAGCCGCTGGTCCAGGGCGAGTTCGTCGGCGCCGCCCGAACGCGGGAACAGCTTGAGCCCCCACACGTGCGGGAGCAGCGGCGGCAGCTGGGACCGCCTGGGCCACGCCAGGCGCCGCAGCGGCCGCCCCGCCTCCAGGGCCGTCCGCACGACCCGCAGCCGCACCAGGGCGTACCCCGGGTCGCCCTCGCGGCCGGTCGACTGGGCCGGGATCACGGGCGTCATCGTCCGGGCGCCGGGCAGCGCGCGCTGCGTCAGGGCGTGCGCCGTGAGCACCCGGCGGCTGCGGCCGAGATCGGGCGGCAGCACCAGGTAGGCGAGGCGGACCAGGCCCGGATAGTGCTCGACGAGCGCGGCCTCGGCCTGCTCGACATCGACGACCGGGTCACCGGCGGACGGTGCATGGCGTTTGGCGACATCCTGTGACTGCACGTCCAGCAGAACGAGCCAGTCGGCCCGGGGTCACCCGGGGTGCCGTTGAGTGCTTCGCGCCCCGCCGCCGTATCGATGGCCGGGGCCCCTTGCCGGGGCTCCGTGCGGCATGTCGCCGGAAGGGACCGGAGGAACACATGAGGCTGACCCGACCGCTGCTCGCGCTGGCCGGAGCGGTGACGGTACTGGCGCTGGCGGGCTGCGCGTCCGAGGGGGACGGTGAGGCCGTGCCGGACACGGCGACCGGGAGCCTGGAGCACCTGGCCGCCGAGGCCGAGTGCGACCCGGACCTCCAGACCGACGCGGACACCATCCGCCAGGCCATCTGCGTCAAGGGCGACGAGAAGTACATCCTCGCCACCTTCGCCACCGACCGCGGACAGCGCGAGTGGATCGACACGGCGAAGGACTACGGCGGCTACTACCTCGTCGGCCGCAAGTGGGTCGCCGTCGGCCACGAGGACGTCGTGTCCGGCCTGCGCGGCCGGCTCGGCGGCACCCTGGAGCAGGGGACGCAGCACGGGGGCGGCTCCCATGAGGCCGGCCACGCCGGTCACGGCGGCTGAAAGCCCGCGGGGAGGGCCGGTGGCGGATGTCCTGTCCGCCACCGGCCCTCCCGGTTCCGTCATCGACGGGACTACGTGCAGTCCCGGCCGCTGTTGATGCAGCCGACCACCTTGTTCATCAGGTTCTCGTCCATGACGTTGATGAAGTCGTTGTGGTCGGTGATCGGCTTGTGCAACTGCTCCGGGAAGCCGTCCACGGCGTACGGGTTTTGCACCTGGCCGTTCTCGACGGTGGGGGCGGGCACGTCGTACACCAGCCGGACCTGGAGCTGGGGGATGGCCTGGAAGCCGTCCGGGCAGCTGCCGTCCTCGCGGACGAAGGCGACGTGGTCCCGGTGGTTGGCGCTGTCGATGTTCTGGCCGTCCCAGCAGCTCTGGAAGTTGGACGTGCGCACGACCTGGCTGCCCTCGGGGCAGATCACGTACTTGTCGGTCACCTGCCGGTCCTCGAAGCCGGTGCAGCTGAACGAGCTGTTGGCGTTGGCGACACCGTTGGTGAAGGCCTTGGCGTCACCGGTGATGATCCGGAGGAACTTCGGCATCGCGACGACCTCGCTCCGCTTGTTCCCCACGTACTTGATCTCGGCCTGGGAGGCCTTGAGGATCTTGCCGACGTTGCCCTCGGCGCCGCCGCCCAGGTCGCCCGCGTCGAACTCCGCGGTGCCGTCCTGGAGCCGTAGCACGGGCCAGTAGTACGTCGACCTGTCGCCCTGGTTCTGGCACGAGGTGTCCGCGCCGGCCAGGTCCTCGTCGCTGGAGAAGGCGTTGTTGTTCTGGTTGCCGACGTAGTCGTGCGTGTGGTGGGCGCCGTTGTCGACACCCGGGGCCACGATCAGGTTGTCGCTGTTGAACAGGTTGTTCTCGTTGACGCCGCACACGGCGGTGAACGTGCCGGTCGACCCGCCGTCCCCGTCGGCGGCCAGGCCGTTCTCCAGGCCGCGGGAGCCCGGCTGCACGTCGTTGATGTCGACGAAGTCGTCGGCGAAGGGGCCCGCGGCTCCGTTGCCGTTGTCGCCCTGGTTCTGGCCGTCGCCGCCGTCCTGACCGCCGTCGCCGCCCTGGTCGCCGTTGTCCTGACCGCCGCCGTCGCCGCCTTGGCCGTCGCCGCCGTTGCCGTCCTGCGGCCGGTCCGCGGGACGGCCCTGGCAGGTGGCCAGGTCGTCCAGGTTGTCGTCCGCCCGGCCGCCGGCCCGGTTGATCTCCAGCTGGATCCGGTCGATGATCACCTTCCGCCGGTCCCTGAGCGGCCCGAGGATGTCGTTGTCGACGTACCGGGGGTCACCGGCCTGCGCGCGCCGCGTGGTGGCGAGGCGCTGATAGGCGTCGGTGATCTGGCTGTCCAGCGTGGCCAGTTCACCGTCCACCTCCCCGCGGGCCCGGTCCGGCACACCGGACATCCGCTGGCCCACGTCGGGGCAGTCGATGGTGGCGACCTGCGCCGCGGCCGACCGCGTCCGGTCGTGGCCCCCGTGCTCCTCGTGGGCCGAGGCGTAGAAGTTCGCCCAGACCAGCCCGCCCCCACCGAGCGCCAGGGCCGCCGCCCCGGCAACGGCTTTCGCGGCCAGCGGCATTCGGCGTTTTCTTGTGTTGCGTCCCATGGAACTCCTCTGACTTCCTTGCGGGGCATCGAGGCGCCCGACAGGAGTGAAGCGGCTCCCCTCCATACGGAAGCCGCTCCGGAGGTGTTCACCCGTACCGGCAATTGAGGAGTCCGGTGGGGCCGGTGTGACTCAGCGGCCGTGGTCCAGATAGGCCAGAACCGCCAGTACACGGCGGTTGTCGTCGTCCGAGACCTCCAGACTCAGCTTGGCGAAGATGTTCGCGGTGTGCTTCGCGATCGCGCGCTCGGTGACGACGAGCTTGCCCGCGATCGCCGCGTTGGTCCGCCCCTGCGCCATCAGCTCCAGCACCTCCAGCTCCCGGGGCGTCAGCCGCTCCAGCGGCCGGTCCTCCGCCGCACGCCGGCTGAGCAGCTGCTGGATGACCTGCGGGTCCATCGCCGTACCGCCCGCCGCCACCCGCCGTACGGCGTCCACGAACTGCTCCGCGTCGAACACCCGGTCCTTGAGCAGGTACCCCACCCCGCCGCTGCCGTCGGCCAGCAACTCCCGCGCGTACAGCTGCTCCACGTGCTGGGACAGCACCAGCACCGGCATCCCGGGGCGGTTGCGGCGGGCCTCCAGGGCGCACTGAAGGCCCTCGTCCGTGAGGGTCGGCGGCAGCCGGACGTCGACGACGGCGACGTCCGGCTCCAGTTCGGCCAGCGCCCGGGTCAGCTCGGGCCCGGTCTCGACGGCCGCGGCGATCTCGAAGTCATGGGCCTCCAGGAGCCGGACCAGCCCGTCGCGCAGCAGGAACAGGTCTTCGGCTAGGACAACGCGCAAGGGATCTCCATGGTGACCATGGTGGGGCCGCCCGCCGGGGAGCTGACGGCCAGGACGCCGTCGAATGTACCGAGCCGCCGCTCCACCCCGGCCAGCCCCGTCCCCGCACCGGCCGCCGCACCGCCCTTGCCGTTGTCGGTGACGGAGACGCGCAGCCGCCCGTCGGCGTGGTGGACGTCGACCCAGATCCGGTCGGCGCCGGAGTGCTTCACGGCGTTGGTGAGCAGCTCGCTGACCGCGAAGTACGCGGCCGCCTCCACGGGCGCCTCCGCACGGCCGGGCAGGTCCACCTCCGTCTCGACGCGGAGGGGCAGCCGCAGCGCCAACGCCCTTACGGCGTCCCCGAGTCCGCGTTCGGCGAGGACCGGCGGGTGGATGCCGCGCACCAGCTCCCGCAGCTCCGTCAGCGCCTCCCCGGAGGACTGCCGGGCCTGCGCCAGCAGCTCGCGGGCCTTCGCCGGGTCCTTCTCCAGCAGCGCCTCGATGGTGCCGAGGTCCATGCCCATGGCGACCAGCCGGGCCTGCGCCCCGTCGTGCAGGTCCCGCTCGATGCGGCGCAGTTCGGCGGCGGAGGTGTCGACGGCGTCGCGGCGCGTCTCGGTCAGCACCCGCACCCGCTCGGCCAGTTCGACGTCACCGTCGCCGAGGAGGACGGCGGTGAGCCGGAAGTGGGCGTGCAGCGCGCGCGGGGCGAGCCAGAGGGCGGGGACGAGGAGGACGACGGCCAGCGCGGCGGCGTAGTACGCGGAGGTCTGGTCGGTGACGTGCACGAACCCGTACCAGTACCCGTCGGGCAGGACCCGCCACAGCCCGGCCGCGATCACGAACCCCTCCAGCGGATACAGGGGCAGCGCGAAGGCGAGCAGGGCGAGGACGAAGCCCGCCGTCATGTCGGCCGGCAGCCAGCGGAAGTCACGCCAGGTCGCCGGGTCGCGGAGCATGCCGAAGGTGCGGGCCCACGGGTTGGCGTCCGCCGGCAGCGGCCGGTACGCCCGCGGGATCCGCACCCCGCCCCACTCGGCGGCCAGCAGCCGCCGCCGGTCCGCGAAGTACCGCACCCCCGTCAGCACCCACGGGGTGGTGACGATGCCGACGCCGATGGGGACGAGCGCGACCGACACCAGGGTCAGGACGAAGCACAGCACCGCCCCGGGCAGGCAGATCAGCGCCAGCGCCAGCCCCCGCACGGCCGCCAGGCCCACGTCCCGCACCCGCATCCCGCCGCCACCGTCGCTCGTCGTCTCGAAGCTCATGGCCCCAGTCTCGCGGAGCCGGCCAGACGGGTCACTGGGCCGGGCCCCCCGGTCAGGGGGTGGTGCCAGGTACACCCCCGTCCGCCGCGAGCACCTTCGTCTCCGTCTCCGGGTCCAGGCCCACCGGCGGCCGGTCGGGGCGCTGCGGTGCCGTCCCGCCGATGTCCCGCAGCCAGGTCCACGTGTCGGCGACTGTCTCGGCGACCGGCCGGCAGCGCAGGCCCGTCGCCAGGGCGCGGGAGACGTCGGCCGTGTGCAGGGCGTCGTGCAGGTCGCTGCCCGGCGGCACCCACACCGGCAGCTGCGTCCACGGCTGGACGCCGGCGTCGAGGACGGTGCCGGGGTCCGTCCAGCGCAGCTCGGCCGCGGCGCCCGTGACCCCGACGCAGGCGTCGAGCAGGGCGCCCATCGTGGTGTGCCCCGGCGCGGAGGCCAGGTTGAAGGGCCCGCTCAGCTCCTGCTCCACCGCGCCCAGGGTCCAGTCGGCCAGGTCGCGGACGTCGATGTACTGGAGCGGCAGGTCCCGGGGTCCGGGCGCGAGCACCGGCCCGCCGCGCGCGACGCGGTTCAGCCACCACGGCAGCCGCCCGATGTTCTCGTACGGGCCGAGGATCAGGCCGCTGCGCACGAGCACCGAGCGGTCCGCGCCGAAGGCGTCCAGCACGGCCAGCTCGGCGCCCCGCTTGTCCCGGGCGTAGTCGCTCTGCCCGGCGTCCGCCGCCGCGCCCTCGACCAGCGGGGCGTCCTCGGCGTACCCGGCGGGCGGGGCCCACGCGTACACCGAGCAGCTCGACACGTACACGTACCGTCCGGCGCGGCCGGCCAGCAGCCGCGCCGAGTCCCGCACCGCGCTGGGCACCGCCGACCAGGTGTCGACGACGGCGTCCCAGGTGCCCTCGGCGAGGGTGGCGAGCCCGTCGGGGTCGGTGCGGTCACCGTGCAGCGACCGCACCCCGGGCGGGGGAGCGTGCCGTCCCCGGTGGAAGACGGTCACCTCCCAGCCCCGCCCGAGCGCGGCCTCCACCACGGCCCGCCCCACGAACTCCGTACCGCCCAGCACCAGTAGCCTCATGCGGTCACTGTGCCCGGCGCTGCGGCCCGGGGGAACGGCTCTCTGCCGACAGCAGAGCTCAGGCGTCCTCAGCGGCCGGTGGGCGGGGTGTACTTGTAGCCGACCCGCCGTACGGTCTGGATGGTCCGGCGGTGCTCGGCGCCCAGCTTGCGGCGCAGCCGGGCGACGTGCACGTCCACGGTGCGGCCGTCGCCGACGTGGCCGTAGCCCCACACCGTGGTGACGAGCTGGTCGCGGGTGTGCACCCGGTGCGGGTGCGCGACGAGGTGGGCGAGCAGCTCGAACTCGAGGTAGGTCAGGTCGAGTTGGCGTCCGTCCACGGAGGCGGTCCGGCGCGCGGCGTCGATCCGGACGAGCGGGTCGTCGCCGAGGGCGCCGGCCTCCTCGCCGTCCTGCCGCGCCGTGGCGGGCACGGCGACCGGCGGGAAGGGCGGCTGCTGGTCGGCGGGGACGAGCACCAGGTAGCCAACCATGGGCGGCCGGCCCGGCAGCGTGGGCAGGGTGTGCGGGGGAGCGGGCAGCCAGGTGGCGCCCGGCGGCAGGAAGTCGGTGACGTCCACCACCTCGTCCCGGTCCACGGCGCGCAGCCGGTGGCGGGCCGGGGCGGCGGGGGAGGGGGCGGTGACGGGAGCGGTGGAGAGGGAACGAGTGGTCGCCATGAGAGGTCAGCTCTTTCGCGCGAGGAGTTCGTCGGGAGGACGACGGCCGCGGCGCGGCGGCCGGGGCGTCGGGGACGTACGTCGTGCGCGTCGGCGAAAGCCGGGACTACGGCTTCACAGGGCCGGCGCGGTCGTCGCGCGGCAACACACCCGGTCGAAGTCGTGGTGCTGACGGGAAGGCCAGAAGGGCTCGAGGTCGTGGCGACCCGTCGCGGCGTGCTTCTGGAAGGCGGACATGGGTCCATTGAAGCAGACGTCCGCGCGGGACAGGAGACTCCTCTCACTGCTTGGACGTCTTTCCGGGCGTCCCCTGACGCCTCGTCGGCCGGAAAACGACGCCGAAAGGGGCGCCCGCCACGAAGGCGGGCGCCCCTTTCCGGGACCGCGCGGATCAGACCTGGCCGGCCTTCTCCAGGGCGGAGCAGCAGGTGTCCACCAGCAGGCGGGTCACCACGTACGGGTCGACGTTGGCGTTGGGACGGCGGTCCTCGATGTAGCCCTTGCCGTCCTTCTCGACCTGCCACGGGATGCGGACCGAGGCACCGCGGTCGGAGACGCCGTAGGAGTACTCGTTCCACGGGGCGGTCTCGTGCAGGCCGGTCAGGCGGTCGTCGATGCCCGCGCCGTAGTTCTTGACGTGGTCCATGGGCTTCGAGCCCTCGCCGAGCGACTCGCAGGCGGTGATGATCGCCTCGTAGCCCTCGCGCATCGCCTTGGTGGAGAAGTTGGTGTGCGCGCCCGCGCCGTTCCAGTCGCCCTTGACCGGCTTGGGGTCGAGGGTGGCGGAGACGCCGAAGTCCTCGGCGGTGCGGTAGAGCAGCCAGCGGGCCACCCACAGCTGGTCGGAGACCTCCAGCGGCGCCAGCGGGCCGACCTGGAACTCCCACTGGCCGGGCATGACCTCGGCGTTGATGCCGGAGACACCCAGACCGGCCTTCAGGCAGTTGTCCAGGTGCGCCTCGACGACGTCGCGGCCGAAGATCTCGTCCGAGCCGACACCGCAGTAGTAGCCGCCCTGCGCGGCCGGGAAGCCGCCCTCGGGGAAGCCGAGCGGACGGGCGCCCTTGAAGAAGGTGTACTCCTGCTCGATGCCGAAGATCGGCTCCTGCGCGGCGAACCGCTCGGACAGCTCGGCGAGCGCGGCGCGGGTGTTGCTGGGGTGCGGCGTCATGTCCGTGTCGAGGACCTCGCACAGCACCAGGATGTCGTCGCCGCCGCGGATCGGATCGGGACAGGAGAAGACCGGCTTGAGCACGCAGTCCGAGGAGCTGCCCTCGGCCTGGTTGGTGGAGGACCCGTCGAAGCCCCAGATCGGCAGGGCGTCCAGACCGGCGGGGGCATCCGTGATGATCTTCGTCTTGGAACGGAGCTTGGCCGTCGGCTCGGTGCCGTCGATCCAGATGTACTCAGCCTTGAAGGTCACGGGGCCACATCCTTCGGGGTGGGTCTGGGCGCACTTGCGGGTGCTGCGGCGCTGCGGCACTGGACGCCGCGTCTACTGCCGTGCAGCGTGTCAACGGGCGATTTCCCGTCCGTTGCCCGTATGTGAACCCCGTGTTACCGCGGGTGGATGTGGCACGACTCACGCCCCCGGCGCCTCCGCCCGGTGCGGGGCGGGGCGTCGGGGGGTGAGT
>NZ_WWHX01000051.1 GCF_009862125.1 Streptomyces sp. SID5910 | reverse complement strand
ACGTAGCCGCCGGCATGCGCCACTTGCAACGGCCCCAGCACAATCCCAAGCGAGACCGCGCTCAGCAGGAACTTACGCGTGATCGATACTCCGCGCTCCACCTGCATAGCCGCAGCTATCGCTGCGGTAGTTGAAGCGCCAGTTTCCTTGGCTGTACGTTGGCGTGACGTGTTCATCTCAGTATCCCTGCTTTTTAGTTTTGAG
>NZ_WWHX01000500.1 GCF_009862125.1 Streptomyces sp. SID5910 | reverse complement strand
TGGACGGCGGCTGAAGGCCTGGGCGCTGGAGGCCGGGTTCACGGACATCACGGCGACCTCGGACACCTGGACCTTCTCGACCCCGGACGAGCGGGAGTGGTGGAGCGGCCTGTGGGCGGACCGCACGCTGGCCTCGGCCTACGCCGAGCGGGCCACGGAGGGCGGCCACGCGACGCAGGAGGAGCTGCGGGCCGTGTCGGCGGCCTGGCGGGAGTGGGGCCGGCGGCCGGAGGCGTGGTTCGGCGTCCTGCACGGGGAGATCCTGTGCAGGAAGGAGTCCTGACGGACGCCTGATCGGGGCATTTCGGGAAACCAGTACGGCAGGAGGTTCACATCATGGTTCCACTTCTGCTCGTGCTGCTTCTCGCGCTCATTCTGTTCGGCGCCGGATTCGCGTTGAAGGTGCTCTGGTGGATCGCCCTCGTGGTCATCGTGCTGTGGCTGCTGGGGTTCCTGGTTCGTGGGACGACCGCAGGAGGTGGCCGAGGCCGCTGGTACAGGTGGTGAACGACAGGCGGTGAGGCTGCTGCCCCGGGAGGCTCACTCCCGGGGCAGCAGCGGTCCCAGCGGCCCGAGGTCCAGGTTCAGGTCCTCGGGCCGCAGTCCGTAGCGGTCACGCAGCTCGGTCATGCGGTCGTCGAGCAGCATCAGGGTGAGCCCGATGCGCTCCTCCTGCTCCTCGCTCAGGTCGCCCTCGTCGACCCGGCGCAGCGCCTGGCGCTCCATGAGCTGGCGCAGCAGTTCCACGACGGTCAGCACCAGTTTCACCAGGTCGCGCTCGACCGTGTCGGGGTCCAGGTCGAGGCGCTTGCGGCGGTCCGGTTCTTCTTCGCTCACGTCAGTCCCCGAACGGCGAGGGCACATTGCGGTTGACCGAGCTGATCAACGCGTTGAGGTCGATGCGGACCAGGTCGACGTCCGCGATGCGCAGCGTGATGTCACCGGTGATGACCACGCCGCCGGCCAGCAGCCGGTCGAGCAGGTCCACGAGGGCGATCTCACGGCGTTCGACGACGGTCATGACCCCTCCCCCGCTTGCCCCGCCGTTCCGGCGCCCGTCGCGCCGTCCTCGGGGGCCGCCTCTCCCGCGAAGGAGTAGGCGGCCCACGGGCCGGTGAGTTCGACGCGCATGCCGGGGGTGTCGTCCTTCGTGCGGTCCACCATCTCCACGAACTCCTCGGAGGCGTCCCGCGGCACCAGGTAGGCGGCGTTCAGGACGTTCCGTCCGGCGGCGCCGGACAGCGTGGGGTTCTGCGGGGCGTGCAGCCGGGCGTCGTCGGCCCGGGAGGACAGGTTCGCGTGCAGCCGTGTCGCGAACTCCTCGGCCCTGGACCACTGGTCCTCGTGCGCCCGCGCCCGCATCCGCCGCTGCCGCAGGTAGTCACGGCCCGTGGCGGGTTTCGGCTCGGGCTCCGCCGGACGGTCCGCCTGTTCGGGGTCCGTCTCGACGTAGACCTTCACACCCCACTCCACCCGGCCCTCCAGCCGGTCCAGGGTGCGCCGGAAGTCGTCCTCGCGCTCCTCCATCATCACGCGGACGCCGCTGTCGTCCCGGAAGACGGTGGCCAGCCGGAGCGGCAGCGGCGTGGTGACGACGGTGAGCGCGTCGACGACCTGCTGGTGGGCGCGGGCGGTCCCGGCGAGCCAGTCCAGGTCCTCCAGGTGGGCCCGCAGCGACTCCTCGGAGAAGTCGGCCTCGGGCACGTGGCTGACCGCGGCGACCAGGCCGTGGTGGGCCAGCAGCCTGGGCGGGTCGCCCGCGACCCCGGTGAGCTGCGACTGGAGGGGGACGTCGAAGGGCCGGCAGACGGCGTAGACGTACCGCAGTGCCGTCATCGTTCCTCCCTCGGTACGCGGCCCGACTCCAGCTCTCGCAGGCGTTCCCGCAGCTCCGCGTTCTCCCGGGTCAGTTCGTCGCGCCGTGCGCGCGAGGAGAGCGCCGGGTCGCTCTCCCACCAGTCGATGCCCATTTCCTTGGCCTTGTCGACGGAGGCGACGATGAGCCGCAGCTTGATCGTGAGCAGCTCGATGTCGAGCAGGTTGATCCGGATGTCGCCGGCGATGACGACACCCTTGTCCAGCACCCGCTCCAGGATGTCGGCGAGATTGGCGCTCTGTCCCTGGCCATAGGGATCGGGCAGCCGGCTGGGAGTGGTCATCGACGACTCCCGCGGCCGGCGTACTCGTCGTCGTCCGCGTACTCACCGCGGGACGCGTACTCGTCCTCGGCACCGGCGTCGGCGCCGTCCTCTTCCTCCTCCTCGTACTCTCCCTCGGGCTCCTCGTCGTAGCCGTCCTCGTCCTCGGGCTCGTCGGACTCCTCGGGCTCCTCGTCCGCCTCTTCCTCGTCCTCGGCGTACGGAGCGTCCTCGTCGTCCTCGTCGTCCTCGTAGGCGTCCTCCGCCTCGTCGGACTCCTCGTGCTCGTCGTTCTCGTCGCCGTCCCGGGCCTCGGGCTCCTCGCCCTCCTGGTCCTCCTCGCCCTCCTGGTTCTCCTGCTCCTCCTCCGCGACCGCGTCCTCGTGGCTGCGGACGACCTCGCCGTCGCGGATCTCGCCGCGCCAGCCGTCGTCGGCCTCGCCCTTGAGGGTGATGTGGCGGACGTAGTTCTTCAGGTCCAGGCGGGCCCGGCGGCCCTGGGCGCGCCAGATGTTGCCGGTCTTCTCGAACAGACCGCTCGGGTAATACTCGATGACCAGGATCACGCGGGTCAGGTTGTCGGCGAGCTGGTGGAAGCTGACGACGCCCTTGGTGGTGCCCTTGGCGCCCTCCGACGACCAGGAGATCCGGTCGTCGGGCACCTGCTCGGTGGTCTTCGCCTTCCAGCTGCGGTTGGACCAGAAGACCTTCAGCTGCCAGTCGGAGGACGTGTCGTCGGCGCGGTTCGCGCTCTTGACGCCCTTGGCGAAGGTGCTGAAGTCCTGGAACTGCGTCCACTGGTCGTAGGCCGTGCGCAGCGGCACGCCCACATCGACGTACTCGATGATGACGGTCGGCTTCTGGCCGCCGCCGCCCTTCTTCTTGCCCTTGCCGCCGCCGAGGTTCTTGAAGGCGCCGACCACGTTGTCCTTCACCTTGCCGGCGCCGACCTCGAACGCGGCCCGCATCGGGCTCTTGCCCTCGGCGAGCTTGCGTCCGCCGTCCAGGGCGAGCTTGGCGAAGCCGGGGCTGTTGCCCTCGGCTATGTCGTTCAGCTTGCCGGTGGTCTCGCCGAGCTTGGTGCCGACGCCCGTCAGCAGCCGGGTGACCTGGGCGGCGAGGTACTCCTGCACCTCCGCCTTCAGGCGGTCGGCCGCCTCGCTCTGCGCCACGTCGGCGAGCGGGTTCTTCTTCGCGGCCTTGCCTGCCGTGGAGGCCGCGGAACCGAGAGTGTCGGTCATCGCTCACCACCGCCCTTCGACTGCCGGGACCCGGCGCCGCGGGCGGGCGCCGACTTCTTGCCGGCCGCCTTCTTCGCGGGCTGGGCCCGCTTGGCGGCCGTCTTGCGCGCGGGCGCCTTCGCCGCGGCCTTCTTCGCCGGGCGCTTCGCGGGGGTCTTCTTCGCCGCGCCGCGCGCCGCCTCGGACGCCTTCTTCGCGGGCCGCTCACGGCGCCGCTCGGGCTCCTCCCGCGACTCGTCGGACTCGTGCGAGTCGTCCGAGTCGTCCGACTCGCCCCGCGGCTCCTCGTCGCGCTCCTCGTCCTCGTACTCCGAGTCCTCCGAGTCCTCGGAGTCGCGGGAGTCGGAGCCCACGCCCGGCGCCGCCGAGGCCACGCCGGAGAGCTGGTCGCGGACCTGCGCGGTGCGCCCGTGGAGGCGGTCGGCGAGCGCGTCGATCTGCCGCTCGACCATGGCCCCCGAGGCGGCCTTGCCCACGCCCCGCAGGTCCGTGCGCAGCTGGTCCCCGATCTCCTTGAACTGCGGGTTGTTCTGAAGCTGCGAGGAGACGAGCTCCGCGATGCCCTTCGGGGTCAGGTTCAGCTTCTTGCCGGCCACCATGGTGCCCACGGCGACCGCCATTTTCAGTTTCTTCGTGCGTCCCAGCAGATAGCCCGCCCCTACGGCGAGGCCGAGTCCCATTCGATTCATGGTGCCGTCCCGTTGCCCAATCCCGCGCTGTGGCGCGTAGCGATCTCCAGCCGGTCCAGGAGGGCGTCCTCCTCCTGGTCGAACTCCTCCTCGGTGATCTCCCCGGCGTCCAACCGCTCTTCCAGACGGGCGAGTTCGGCCCGGATCGTGGAGGGGTCGTAGTAGATGCGCTCGGCCTCGCCGAGCACCTGTCTGATGGCCCAGCCGCCGGCGCGAGCCGGGGCGAGCGGCAGGAGGAGGATCTCCGAGATGAGTCCCACGGTCGTCACCCCGCTCCGGCGTCCGCACCACCGGCCGCGGTGCCCGCGGGCTCGGCCGGGCCGGGCTCCACGAAGCTGTACGGCGGCAGCGGCCCGTTCACCCGCACCTCCAGGTGCGGCATCTCCCTGCGGGCCCGCTCCACGGCGGCCATGAACTCCTCGGCCGACTCCCGCTTCACCAGGAACGACACGTTGGCGAGCCAGCCGGTGGACTCGGGGCCCACGCTGACGGCGTCGGCGGCCGGCTCCAGGGCGCTCTCCAGCGCCGCGGCGTCCTCGGCCTCCTTGCCCTTGACGGCGGAGGCGACCAGCTCGCCGAGCTGGATCTTGGTCTCGTAACTGCCGCCGCCCGACTGCCGGTTGGACTCCGCGAGGGCGCGGATCTCCGGGTTCTCGGCCATCACGTGGTGCAGCACCGCTTCCTCGACGTGATTGGCCTTGATGTTGTACTCGACCCGGTCGTCCAGGGCCCGCAGGCGCTCCCGGTAGTGCTCGGCGCGCTCCGCGAGGACGCCGGTGACCGCGCTGTCGTCCGGGGCGACGCTGCCGAACCGCATGGGCAGCACACAGCCGGCGGCGCCCGCCTCGCTGAGCACGTTCTGGTGGGCGAGCAGCTCCCGGCGCTTGGGGCGCAGGTCCTCGGGGGCGTCGCTGACGACGGCCGCCAGGTCGCCCTCCTGGAGGATCCGCACCTCACGGGGCGGGTCGCCGACGCCCGTCAGCCCTTCCGGGAGCGAGGTGCGGGATCCGTCGGTGATGCCGTAGACGTACGTGCTCACTCCTGCTCCTCCTTGCGGCGCGAGGGCGCGGCCTTGCGGGTACGCGGCCGCGAGGCGGTCTCCCGCTCGGAGCCGCTGTCGTCACGGCCCTGCTTGAACGCGTCGGATATGGTCTCGGCGGCGCCGGACAGCGCCCCCTTGGACTTGCCCCGGGCGCCGGACTCGGTCATCTCCCCGACCAGGTCGGGCAGGCCCGGGTCCTTGCGCGGCCCGGACTCGAGGTCGAGCCTGTTGCACGCTTCGGCGAAGCGCAGATAGGTGTCGACACTGGCGACGACGACACGGACGTCGATCTTGAGGATCTCGATGCCGACCAGGGAAACGCGCACGAATGCGTCGATGACGAGCCCCCTGTCCAGTACGAGCTCGAGAACGTCGTAAAGGCCGCTGCTGCCGCCTCCGCCGCCGGTCTGCTGTGCCGGTACGACAGTCATGCCGGATGTCCTCCATCCATTCCGTGGGTGTGTGTCCGTCCGGGCGGTTCAGCGTCCGCCGGAACCTCGCGCGTCGGCCCTCCCGCGCTCGTAGCGCCTGACCCGCCGGTAGCCGGTGAGCTGCCCGTCCGGGTCGAGTTCCACCTGGTAGCTGCCCATCAGGCTCATCGTGTCGGGCACCCGCTCGAGCTCCAGGACCTCGACCTCCAGGGACCAGCCCTCCTCCGTCTGCTCGAAGGACGACACGCTCTCCGCGGTCATTCCGGTGAGCTCGGCGAGCTGGGCCCGCGCCTCGCGCAGGATCTCCATCGGCCGGGGCCGACGCGCCTTATGTGAGTTTTGTGATTCCTGTGATTCTTGTGAGTCCTGTGGTTCTTGTGAGTCCTGAGTCTTACGAGAACTCTGTGTTCTAGAACTCTGTGTTTTACGTGAACTCTGTTGTGGACTCTGCGATTCGGACGTGTTGTTCGTGTTCGACATGGCCACCTCCCCCTCCGTGTGGCCGCAAGCGTGTTCGCCAAACCTCCACGGCCCCATGCATGTGCCACACGTTCGCGCAACCGGAGCGGCCGGCGTCCGGGCCGCGCGACTGGTCAGCCGCGCAGGGCGCTCAGCCGTCGCCGGGCGGGCGCCAGGGCCCGCGCGCGGCTCATGACCCCGTCCCAGGGCCGGGTGCGGGCCTGCTCCACGGCGTCCGCGACCGTCCAGCGGCGGGCGTGCAGGCCGGGGTCGTCCAGCTGGTCCCAGGACAGGGGGGTCGCCACCGGGGCGCCGGGCAGGGCGCGGACCGAGTAGGGGGCGACCGCCGTCTGCGCGTAGGCGTTGCGCTGGATGTCGAGGTAGAGCCGGTCGCCGCGGTCCTTCTTCCGGGCGGCGGTGGTGAGCCGGTCGGGGTGGGCCGCGGCGAGGGTGTCGGCGACGTCCCGCGCGAACTCCCGTACCTCGTCGAAGTCCTGCCCGGCTCTCAGGGGGACGATCACGTGCAGGCCGCGCGAGCCGGTGGTCATCAGGGCCGAGGGGAGCCCGATCCCGTCGAGCAGTTCGCCCAGCAGGACGGCCGCCTCGCGGACCCGGGGGAAGTCGTCACCGGCCGGGTCGAGGTCGAAGACCATCCGGTCCGGCCGGTCGGCGTCCCCGGCCCGGGACAGCCACCGGTGCAGGGTCAGGGCGGCCTGGTCGGCTAGGTACAGGAGGGTGGCGGTGTCGTCGCAGACGGTGTGGCAGACGGTGCCGCCCTCCTTCGCCACCTCGACGCGGGAGATCCAGTCCGGGTAGTGCTCCGGGGTGTTCTTCTGCATGAACCGGGGGCCGTCCACGCCGTCCGGGTGCCGCTCCAGCATGAGCGGACGGCCCCGCAGGTGCGGCAGCATGAACGGCGCGACGGCCCGGTAGTAGTCGACGAGGTCGCCCTTGGTGTACTCCTCGCCGCCGCTCCCGTCCCGGCA
>NZ_WWHX01000499.1 GCF_009862125.1 Streptomyces sp. SID5910 | reverse complement strand
TGCAGCACATAGGCGAGGCCCCAGGTGCGGGCCACCCACACGGGGCCCCCGATCGGCTGCGGCGGCCGGGGCGGACGGAGCATGGCCCGCCCGCCCAAGCACGTACAGCCCAGTGCCAAGACCGTCATGAAAACGCCCCCAGCCGTGTCCAACGCATCCGTCTGGATCCCGAGCATTCGCGCCACACTCTTCTCACGTCATGCGGCTCCCAACGCCAAGGCCGCCCCCGGTCAGCATCATGGCAGCACGGGCGCGGCACCTCAGTTGCAGGGCACGGCAGTGGCTGGAGCGGCTGCCTTCCGGATTCCGGCAAGGCAGTGGTGGAGCTGGCGGAGGAAGCGGATCAGAAGTGCCGTTGCGCGGCGGCATGCCAGTCTCCGTGGTCGCGTCGGCGTCGGTAGTGCGTGTGGCTGCTCCCGATGGCCACCGGTATCGGATGGTCTGGGCTGTCGCCGTGCTCGGCCAAGAGAGCCAAGTGCTGGTGGTATCCAGCCGCGTCCTCGGTGATACGGGCCTTGGCGAGCAGGGTGCCGGCTTCGTCGACGAGGGCGACGTCGTGGTGCCGCTCGCCGCCCTCACCCCTCCGCCCGCGAGACCCGGCGCAGCGCGCGGACCAAGGCCTCGACACCCGCCTCCGCCTTGGACCGGGGGCATCCGACGTTGAGCCGTATCCGCCCCGGAGACCCGTACGTGGAGCCCGGCATGACGGCCACCTTCTCCACCTCCACGAGTTCACGCTGGAGGACGTCGTCGTCGACACCGAGCGGGCGCAGGTCGATCCAGGCGAGGTAACCCGCCTGCGGGGGCACCCAGTCGAGCTGCGGAAACTCCTCGCGCACACGGTCGGCGACGAACGCGAGATTGCCCGCGAGGTAGGCACGCAGGGCGTCCAGCCAGTCCGCTCCCCGCCGGTACGCGGCGATGTGGCCGACCAGTGACAGCACCGCGGGGGAGGAGAGACCGTCCGCGTCCTTGAGCTGCCGCAGATACGCGTCACGTGTCGCAGGGTCGCCGATGATGCCGTAACTGCCCGTCAAGGCAGGGATGTTGAACGACTTGGAGGCCGAGGTGACCACCGCCCAGCGACCGTCACCGCCGTGCCGGACCCAGGGACGGTGGACGTACGGGGCGTACGCCAGGTCGGAGTGGATCTCGTCGCTGACGACCGCCACGTCGTACCGTGCGCACAGGCGGGCCATCCGGTCCAGCTCGTCGGCGGACCACACCCTGCCCGTCGGGTTGTGCGGCGAGCACAGCAGCAGTACGGCCGTGTCGGGCAGCGCCAGGAGCCGCTCGAACTCGGTCCAGTCGTCGAGCGGGCACTCCCGCAGTCGGCGCCCGCCCGCGGCCACCGTCCTGGGGAACGCGTCGTACATGGGAGTGTGGGCCACGACGCCATCACCGGGCCGCGACCACAGTCGCAGCAACTGGGAGACCTGGTAGATGACGGAGGGCGCATAGACGACCGACTCCGGGGCCACGTCGGTGTCGTGGCGGGACGCGTACCAGTGGACGATCGCGGAGAGGAAGTCGTCCTGGCGCCATCGCGAGTAGCCGAGCACGCCGTGATCGAGTCGCTCGCGCAGTGCCGCCAGGATCTCCGGGGCGGTCTCGAAGTCCATGTCGGAGATCGTGAACGGCAGCAGGTCGCGCACACCGAAGCGGTCCTGGACGTAGTCCCACTGCGTGCACCAGGTGCCGTGCCGGTCGACCGGTGTGTCGAAGTCGTACGGCGTCGGCGAGGGCCGGCGAACAGAGGGGCCGGGGGAGGAGCACGTCATGGTCAGCCCACCGGGATCATGGTGGCGATGGCGTCCTTCACCGACTGGACCTGCGGGCCGATGATGACCTGCACGTTGTGGCCGTCGAGCTTGATGACCCCGACGGCGCCCAGCTTCTTCAGCCGTGCCTCGTCGACTCGTTCGGCGTCCTGGACCGTCATGCGCAGCCGCGTGATGCAGTTGTCGAGGGACTGGATGTTGCCGGCCCCGCCGATCGCGTCGAGGATGGCGACGGCGTCGTACTTCCCGGCGACCAGCTCACGCTCGGTCCCCGCCGCCGCCTCGCCCACCTCGGCGTCCGCTTCCTCTTCCGGCTCCTCCTCGGCCGGCGTGGGGTCGTCCTCGCGGCCGGGAGTGCGCAGGTCGAAGCGGGTGATGGCCCAGCGGAACAGGAAGTAGTACACGGTGAACCACACGGCGGCGATGACCGGCACCAGATACCACTTGGTCGTCGAGCCCTGGAGGACTCCGAAGACGAGCCAGTCGATGACGTTGCCGTCGGTGTTGCCGATGTACACACCGAGCACGGCCGCCGTGAGGAAGCCGAGCCCCACCAGGACGGCGTGGATGGCGTACAGCCACGGCGCGACGAAGAGGAACAGGAACTCCAGCGGTTCCGTGATGCCGCCCACCACGCAGGCCACGACCCCGGACACCAGCAGCGCCTTGATCTCCGGACGCATCCGCCGCTTCGCGCAGTGGTACATCGCGAGCGCGGCGCCCGGCAGACCGCCCAGGTAGGCCGCCATCTTGCCCTGCGAGAGGAAGTGCGTCGCGTCGGTGACCGCGGAGTTCGGCGCGGCCGAGCAGTCGAGCTGGGCGTAGAACATGTTCAGGGCACCGGAGACATGGTCCCCGCACACGGTTCCCGCACCGCCGACGTCCGTGAAGCGGAACATGGCCACGAGGATGTGGTGCAACCCGATGGGCCGCAGCAGTACCTCTCCCATGCCGAAGAAGAACGGTCCGAAGACCCCGGTGTGCCCGATGCCACGGCCGACGGCGGTGATCCAGCCGTTGAAGGTCGGCCAGACCAGCGGGATCAGCAGGCCGAGCACGCTGAGGACCAGGGCCGAGACGATCGGGACGAAGCGCAGACCGCCGAAGAAGGCCAGCGCGTCGGGCATCCGCTGCGTACGGAACCGCCGGTGGAGCAGGCTGACAACGATGCCAACGGCCACCGCGCCGAGGAGCCCCGTGTCGATGGACTGCACACCCAGCACGTCGGCTATGCCGTAGTGCTCGATCGCCTTCTCGTCCTCGAAGTCGACGCCCTTGGCGGTGAGGTAGAAGTTCACCGCGAGATTCATGGCGGCGAAGCCGACGAACCCCGAGAAGGCGGCCACCCCCTTGTCCTCACGGGCGAGTCCGAGCGGAATCGCCATCGCGAAGAGAACGGGCAGGAACGTGAAGGCGACCAGACCCGTGTTGGCCATCCACGTGAAGACGAGGTGGAAGCCCTCGCCCTTCAGGAAGGCAACGTTGTCAGTGACCGCGTCGCTGGAGAGCGAGGAGCCGATGCCCAGCATGATCCCGCAGAACGCGAGCAGGGCCACCGGCAGCATGAACGTCTTGCCGAGTCCCTGGAGGAATTCCCAGAGTGCGGCCTTGGTCTTCTGCATGTGTACGGAACTTTCGAGCCTGGGGGACGGACCCGGCCGCTCGCCATGACGACGCGGGGGCCGCGGGCGGACCGGGCGGCGGAGGACATCACGTGGGATCGGCCGTCCTCGCGCGTCGCACCCGGGGATCGCCCGGTGACCACGCCAAGCAGGGCCGTTCCGCCGAGGGGATCACATCACAGCGGGTCGGCGACTGTCCATGGACGCCGGGACGCCGAGCTGCTCCAGCAGCTTTCCGCCGGTGAAGCAACTTTCCAATGCCCGCCCCTGGAACCGGGCGGTCGCCGAGGGGCCCCCGTGACCGCCCCCGGCATCCCTCAGCGGCCCGCGCCGTCCCCCGCCCACACCGCGGGAGTCCGGCCGCGCCACGGGTTCGCCTCCTCGAGTTGGCCGGCCAGGCGGAAGAGGACGTCCTCGCGCCCGTACCCGGCGGCGAACTGCGTCCCGATCGGGAGTCCCGTACCGGCGTCGACCGTCGCCGGTACGGACATGGCGGGCGTACCGGCCATGTTGAACGGCGTGGTGAACGGTGAGCGGTCGTGGAGACGGGCGATCCAGCCGAGGCCGTCCAGCGCCTCGGAGTCCTCGGCGTAGGCGCCCAGGGGCATCGGGAGCTCCGGCAGGGTCGGGGTGAGCAGTACGTCGTACGTGCCGAAGAACAGGGCCAGAGCGCGAGCGACCCGGTTGCGGACGGCGAGGGCGGTGACGAACTGGGCGCCGCCGACCCGCTGCCCGTAGTGGTAGCCCGCCAGGGTCTCCGGTTCGAGGGTCGAGGAGTCGACGGGCCGGTCGAAGGCGGCGGCCAGTTCGTCGGCCGAGGCCGCGAGGTTCGCCGCCGACAGACGGGCATGGGCAAGGACGAACTCCTCCCAGCCGACGCCGAGATCGACCTCGGCCTCCTCCACCCGGTGACCGAGGTCCTCGAGCAGGCGCACGGTGAGGGCGAGGGCGTCGGCCACGGGCGCGGTGGTCCGGCGCCCGCCCCACGCCTGGGGGAGGACCCCGATCCGCAGCGAGCCCGGGTGGCGGGTGACCTCCTGCGCGTAGGGCCGGGCGGGCTGCGGGGCGAAGTAGGGGTCGCCCGCTTCGGGGCCGCGGATCCGGTCGAGCAGCGCGGCGCTGTCCCGCACGGTACGGCTGACGCTGCCGTGCACGGCCAGGCCGTTGAAGACCTCGTCGGCGCCGGGGCCCATGGAGACCCTGCCGCGGGTGGACTTCAGCCCGAAGAGTCCGTTGCAGGAGGCGGGTATGCGGAGCGAGCCGGCCGCGTCGGTGGCGTGCGCGACGGGCACCACCCCGGCGGCGACCGCCGCGCCCGCGCCGCCGCTGGAGCCGCCCGCGCTGCGCCCGACGTCCCACGGATTGCGGGTCGGACCGTACAGCGCCGGTTCGGTCGTGATGCTGTAGGCCATCTCCGGTGTCGCGGTACGTCCGAAGGTCACGAGGCCGGCGCGGCGGAAGCGCCGCATCAGGGAGGAGTCGGCGCGGGCGACGTGGCCGGCCGCGAGACGGCTGCCCAGTTCCATGCGCCTGCCGGCCATGGCGACTCCGATGTCCTTGATCAGGAACGGGACTCCGGCCAGCGGTGCACCGGCCGGAGCGGGCTGGTCGTCGGTGGGCCAAGTCTCCACCACGGCGTTGATCCGCCCGTTGACCGCCCGCGCGGCCCCGAGCGCGGCTGCCGCCAGTTCGGCGGGGGTCACCTCCCCTGCGGCCACGAGCTCGGCGAGCCCGACCGCGTCAAGATCCACGTACTCCGCAACTTTCACTGTCACTCCCGAGGGCAGGGCAGACGATACTGGTGAGTGCCACACGATACCGATCGGTATCGCACGGGACGGACTGGTACCGTAGCAGTCGGCGAAGAGCCCGCAACCGTCGGGAGGGCACGGGGTGGTCATGGCATCGACCGGCAGAAGGCCGAGCAGGGTGGCGAAGCTGCCCCCTCGTGAACGCATCCTCGACGCGGCGGAGGAGCTGTTCCAGAGCGAGGGGATCCGCCGGGTGGGTGTCCAGGCGATCGCCGAGCGGGCCGAGACGACCAAGATGGCCATCTACCGCCACTTCGACACCAAGGACGCGCTGGTCGCGGAGTGGTTGCGGATCGTCGCCGCCGACTACCAGGCGGCCTTCGACCGGGCCGAGGCCGAACATCCCGGCCGGCCCGGGGAGCAGATCCTCTTCCTGGCCCGCTTCATCGCCGAAGGGCTGCCGTCGGTCTCTCCCCGAGGCTGCCCGTTCATCAACTCCATCGCCGAACTGCCCGACCGCACCCACCCCGCACGGCAGGTGATCGAGGAGCACAAGGCCCGCCAGACCCGCCGCCTGGTCGCCCTGTGCACCGAGGCCGGGATGCCCGACCCGGAGGAGACCGCGGCCGAGATCACCTTCCTACTCGAAGGGGCCCAGGTCAGCACACAGAACGGAAGCATCGATCGGGCGGGAGCCCGACTGGTGAGGCTCGTCGAGGGGATCGTGGCGCGGGAGACCCGCGCCTGATCCGAGAGGTCAGCGTGCGGCCCGGGGGATCCGCTTCTCCCAGGTGCGCCGGAAGACGACGTCCTCGCCGTCGCGGCACACCACCTCGTTCGAGGTGACGAAGTCGTCGGCGTCGCAGGTGATCTCCGAACGGGTCTCGACCCGCACGTCCCACCCCCGCTCCGGGCGGCGCAGACGGACGGTCCAGTCGGACCTCGCCCGCGCCGAGAGCGGGTCGTCCTCCCTGATGGTGTACGTCTCCAGCGCGCCCTCGGTGAACTCCAGACCGTCCGGGTACACGCGCGTCCCGCCGTAGCGCGGGTCCACCTCCAGCCGCCACTCGCCCTTGGCCACATCACGCACCACGACGCGCTCCGGGCGTTCGTCCCCTTGCGCCGGCGATGCGACGCGCAACGGCTCGGACTGCTCGGGGCGTTCGAAGCGGATGCCGGCGTCCTCGGGGTGCCGGCCGGCGTCGCGCACCGGCAGGACGAGGGCGGAACCGGCCGGTTCCAGGACGAAGCCGTCGGAGTCCGCGTGCGGCCAGATCCACGGCCAGTACGCGGAGGAGACGGCGAGCCGGATGCGGTGCCCGGCCGGGAAGGTGTGGCCGATGCCGTTGAGCTGGAAGGTCACCGTCTCCGTGGCCCCGGGAGTCCAGGGCACGTTGCGGTCCCGGCCCTGGCGCGCCGCGAGGTTCAGGACGCCGCGGGTGACCAGGGTCGACGACCCGTCCGGCGCGACGTCGCAGACGCGGGCGACCGCCTGCCCGTACGGCACGTCCATCCGCAGGCGCAGGGTCACCTCGGGACGCCCGAGGATCTCGATGGGACCGTCGCTGACGGGGAACTCGAAGCACGCCGAGCGGGCGTCCTCCTCCCGCTGGTCGGGCGGCAGGTCGGCATCATTGCCGAAGGGGAAGAACCGTCCCGCGTCGACACCGGTGTGCTGCGGGGAGCGCACGACGACCGGATCGCCCCCGAGGGCGTGCGGTACGGGCGTGACGTAGGGGGAGGGCCAGGCGGGGTCGCCGACCCAGCGGCCCGGCAGCTCCGGGTAGACGGTGGCCGGACGGTGCGACTCGCTGATCCAGGAGCGCAGCAGCGGCTCCTCCATGACGCCGGTGTCCTCGCCCTTCAGGTGCTGGTCCCACCAGCGCAGCGTCTCCTGGAGGAAGCCGATCGGCGGGCCCGGCGGCAGGCCGCGGTCCGGGTACTGGTGGGACCAGGGCCCGATCAGCCCCCGCACCCGGTCCTCGGGCAGATGCTCCACGAGCCGGAGCACGGTGTCCCGGTACGGGTCGTGCCAGCCGCCCACCGCGAGGACGGCGGCGTCGATCGCGGAGTAGTCCTCGCAGACACTGCCGTGCTTCCAGCAGTCGTCGCGGAGCTGGTGGGCCAGCCAGGTGTGGATGAACGGGTCGACGGCCTCCAGCCGGCGCAGCCACATCTCCCGCCACTCCTGCCCGGCGTACTCCGGGTCGGGCGGGCGGCAGACGAACGCGAGCATGGTGGCCGCCCACGCGTGCATGTCGACGCCCAGCACCGAGCCGCCCATGTAGTGCACGTCGTTGTCGTACCGGTCGTCCGCGGAGCAGACGGTGACGACGGCCTTCAGCGGCTCGGGGGCGAGCGCGGCGATCTGGAGCGAGTTGAAGCCGCCCCAGGAGATGCCGAACATGCCGACCTTGCCGTTGCACCAGGGCTGCGCGGCCAGCCACTCGACGACCGCGACACCGTCGGCCAGTTCCGTGGCGTCGTACTCGTCTCCCGGCAGGCCCTCACTGTTGCCGTGCCCGCGCACGTCGACGCGGACGGACGCGTAGCCGTGACCCGCGTACCAGGGGTGGCGCTGGCTGTCGCGGGGAGCGGTCCAGTCACTGAGGCGGTACGGCAGGTACTCCAGCAGCGCCGGGACCGGCTCGTCGGTGACCGGCCGCCAGATCCGCGCGTAGAGCCGGGTGCCGTCCGGAAGGGGGATGCGGACGTCGTCGTGGGTCGTCTCGTACGGAAATTCCGTGCGGATGTGCATGGGGCGGTACCTTCCGGCTGTCCGGGTGCTCAGTGGACGGGGTGCATCGTGCGTCGCAGCCACGGTGCGAGGGCCACGACGACCAGGCCCAGGATGACGGCGACGGCGCCGTTGACGCCGAAGTACGCGGGGTGGGACACGTCGTCGTAGACCTTCACCACCTGGGCCTGGATGCCGTTGGCGAGGGCCAGGGAGAGGAACCACAGGGCCATGGTCTGGCTGGAGAACGCCTTCGGCGCCAGCTTGCTGCTCGCCGACAGGCCCGAGGTCTCCAGCAGTACGTCACCGAGACCCAGCAGCAGGTACGAGCCGACGATCCACCAGGCGGCCATCCGGTAGTCGGTGCCCTCGTGCCCGGAGGTGGGCAGCACCATCAGCAGGAACGACAGACCGCCCAGGATCACACCGAGCGCGATCTTGTTCGAGGCGTGCGGCTGGCGCCGGCCCATCCGGACCCACACGGCCGCGACCACCGGAGCCAGCGCCACCTCGAAGGCGCCCAGCGCGGACGCGTACCAACTGGAGGGGAAGTCGAACCCGAGGATGGTGGTGTCGGCGTTCGTCGAGGCCAGCAGGATCATCGTCGAGTACGCCTGGAAGAGGATGAAGTTGAAGACCACGGAGGCGAGGAAGAGGACGACGTAGGGACGCAGCCGCCCGCGTTCCTCCGCGGTGACCCGCGGGCTGGTGAACATGATCCAGAAGTAGACGACCGGCGCGATCACCGAGACGATCGTGAGGACGTCGACGAACCGGCCCATGGTGAGCCAGCCGGCCCCCGCCAGGACGGCGCACAGCACGCCGAAGGCCACCGCTCCGCCGGCCATCAGCCACACGGCCCGCCGCATGGCCGCCGGCGCCAGTGCGAACTCGGCGGCGTGCTTGCGGCCGGCCAGATGACGCCGCCCGACGATGTACTGGACCAGCCCCAGCGTCATCCCGAACACGGCCGCGGAGAAGCCCCAGTGCCAGCCCTGGTGCTCGCCGAGCCAGCCGGTGATCAGCGGACCGGCGAAGGCGCCGATGTTGATGCCCATGTAGTAGAGGGCGAAGCCGGCGTCGCGGCGGTCGTCGTCGGTGCGGTAGAGCTTGCCGACCATGGCGGCCACGTTGGGTTTGAGCAGGCCGGTGCCGGCGCTGATCAGGCCCAGGCCCACCCAGGTCATGGCGGCGGTGGGCACGGCCATGGAGTAGTGGCCCAGCGCGATGAGGACGCCTCCCCACAGGACCGCCCGGTAGGAGCCGAGGATGCGATCGGCGAGCCATCCGCCGGCGACGGAGACCAGGTAGACGAGGGTGCCGTACGCGGCGGACACGGAGGCGGCGGTGCCCGCGTCCATGCCGAGGCCGTCGTGCGCCACCGAATCGGCGAAGTACAGGACGAGGATCGCCTGCATGCCCAGGAACGAGAAACGCTCCCAGACCTCCAGGGCGGACAGCGTGAGCAGGCCCCTCGGCTGCCCGAAGAAGGCGCGGTCGTCCCGCGCCGGAGGCTGCTCGTCATCGGCTGTCTGGGGATGTGCGGGATCTGTCATGGGTCCTGTCGCCGGTCGGGGAATGCTGGACTGCTGCACAGGAGAACTGGCGTATGCGAAACATACCGACGCCGGCTCGCGTCGCCTACAGCGACATGACAGTCAGTCCACGTCGCCGCTCAGCAGATCAGGGATGACCCGTGCTTCGCAAATGCGTACGCCGTCGCCGGCCTGGGCCCCTGGGCCACCTGCCCGGCGGGGGAGCGGAAGCGCCGACCGTCTCGGTCGTCTCCTCCCAGCGCAGGTCCCCGGTTCACGAACCCTCCTCCGCTGACCGTGTCAGGTACGCGTGGTTGTCCTCGATGAGGTGGTCCAGCGCGTCCCTGGCGGCAGCGAGGCCGTCGATGGCCTCGGACAGCCGGGCCCGCTCGCGACCCATGATCTCCAGAGCCTGCCGCGCCCGGTCCTCATTCGGCTCGGCCATGCAGGGCGCCATCTCGGCGATGGTGCTGCTGGACATGCCCGCCGCCAGAAACGCCTGCACGAGGCGCACCCGCTGAACGTGCTCGTCCTCGTAGTGGCGCTGCCCGCTGGGCGAACGGGAGCTGACGAGCAGGCCCTGCTCCTCGTAGTAGCGCAGCGACCGACGGCTGGCACCCGTCCGGGCGGACAGCTCACCGATCCGCATGCCGGACTCCTCTCATGCCGATGACTCACTTGCCCCTCACATTGATGTGAGCTTTTAGGTTAACTCCATGCTGAAGCTCATCTTCATGATCAACCGCGTCGAGGCAATGTCGTACGAGCGTTTCGTCGAGCACCACCGGGACCGGCACGCGCCGCTGTTCACCTCCATCCCGGAGGCGGAGCGCTACGTGCGCAAGTACACCGTGTCCCACCCGGTCCCCGCCGAGAACTACCCGCCCCGGGCCTACGACGGCCTGACGGAAATCTGGTTCGAGAACTGGGAGGACCACGACGCCTTCTTCGCCTCCGAGAACTACCGGACGCTGGTCGACCCCGACGAAGCACGCTTCATCGACATGGAATCGGTGGCCGTGATGGTCACCGAGGAGAAGGAGGTCATCTGACGGACCGACTCGACAGCGGCAGCTACCAGCTCTCCGAGGTCGAGCAGCAGGCCGTGGCCAGCAACCGGGGCACCGGCCAGGCCGACGACTCCGCCGCCTGAGCCGCCCCTGGGCATCATCTCTCATGGCCGGGCACCACGGTGCCCGGCCGCCTTCGAAGGCCAGGTCGCCCTGGTCACCGGCGCGGCCTCCGGCATGGGACTGGCCGCCGCCCGCGCCCCTCGCCCAGGCCGGCGCGGCCGTCGTGCTGGCCGACGTGAACGAGGCCGCTGTGCAGACGGCGGCGAACGAACTCACCGACGCCGGACACCAGGCCCTCGGTGTGGTCCGCGACGTCACCGACGAGGACCAGGCCGCCGCCATGGTCCAGAGCGCGGTGGACAACCATGGTCGAAGGGTAGACCGAGGCTATGGCCGCGATCATGAGCGACCAGCCCATCGGGCGCCTCGGCCACGCCGCGGAAGTCGCCGCCGCAGCCGTGTGGCTGTGCAGCCCCGGCGCCAGCTTCGTGATCGGCGTCGCCCTGCCCGTCGACGGCGGATACACCACCCACTGAACGCCCCCAACCGGGGCACCTGGGGGCGCGGGACACGGGGGCCGACCGGCCGCGGGCCGGTGCCTTGTTGTCGGTCGTCCCTGGCTGTTGCTGGCTCTCCTAGTACGGCCACAGACGGCCCGCGTGAGGGTCGGCGCGACCAGTGTTGACCAGGACCGCAATCGTCTATCGGTCTTGCCGGGGTGACGTCATCAAAGCTCGTCCGCATCGCGCGGTACCAGCGTCGTAGTTAAATTCCTGTCGTCCCCGGGAACCAGTGACACGGCAAACTCGGCGCTGTCCGTTCCCTCCGTCTCGGGGAGACTTACAACGCAAGCGGTCGCTATGTGTTTGCGTACCGCGGGGTGGCGCGCCGCGGCTGCAGGCTGGCGGAGACGGGCGGCGAGGCCTTGGTCGAGCGCCCGTGTCCGTGGCTGATCCGGAGAGGCTTGGTGCAGCGCCGGGCGTGCACGGGCTGGCGGCGCAACGACGGGGTCCGCCTGGAAGCCGAGTGGCGAGTGCGAGATGTGTGGCAACGGGATCCACATCCGGCGCGCCGGCGAGTGAAGGCCGCCGAGCAGGTCGACCAGAGCTGCGCGGCCTGACCGAGGAAGAGCGGCGCCGGGTCCTCGAGGAGCGGCTGCGCGAGCAGACTGCCGCCGAGGCGGAGGACCTCGTTCGGGCGGCAGCCGAGCGGGCCCGCCGTGATGCCGCCCGCGCGGCCATCCGGGAGTGGGTGGAGAGCGAGCGCCAGGCCGAGGCGGTGCACCGGGCCTTGCCGTGCGAGGACTGCGGGCAGCGGCGGGCGGCCGGGCTGTGCGGGGCGTGCGCCCGCCGCCGTCAGACCAGGGTCCTGATCGGCGAGGCCACTCTCCTCGCGGCCGCCGAATCCGCCGGCCTGGCCGAGCCGGGCAGCATCACGGCTGTCGCTGCCGGGGCCCGGACGGCGATCGGCTGCAGCATACCGCCGCGTGGCAGGAGTTCCTGCAGATCACCGACGCAGCCGCCCTGGCGGCTGATCCCGGGGCAGCGTGGGACGCGTACGCGTTCACCGCGGCCGAGATCGCCCGGCAAGGGTGTCCAGGAGTTCAGGAGACCGCGTTGGCGGTGCTGGGCCGGACGGATGGGGCGGGAACGCCCGGCGGGCGTTCAAGGCTGAGCAGGGCCGTCGCTGGTTCCAGCACAACCCGATCGGCGCGGACGTCGGCGCCGCTGCGACGAAGGCCGCCGACGCGGCCCGGGAGCTCGTGGCCGGGTACCTGCTGGCGACGCGGCTGGAGCAGATGTGCGGGCAGATGCCGCCCGCACCGAGACGGCCGCGGCCGCGCCGTGGGTGGACAGGCTGCCAGAGCTCGCCGAGCCGGGCTGGTTCTTGTACGCACCGGCCTGCGCGCTCGTCGGGTCCGGTCGGGCCCGCCCCGGCGTGGCCGAGCACCTGGCCTCGCTGCCCGGCGTCACCGTCATGGATCTCGGCCTGGCCGCCGCACTTGCCGTCGCCCAGCAGCTGGCTGTGTGCCACAGCACACAGCCAGTACGCCGCCCAACTCACCCCCGACCGACCCGACGGTACGGTCATCGTCACCACCGCCCCACACCGGTGGGAGGAAGCGCCCGTCCGGCTTCTGGACCTCACCTCGTAGCTTGTCACGGCGATCAGTCCTGGGGGACCGAGCGGGCGTTATCGGCGGAGTCGTGACCGACAGCGGCCTGCCCCCGGCGTGCCCCCCGTTCCTCGCGCCCCGTCGTCACACTGCGGAGGGCGGCGTGTGGTGTCGAACTGCCCCGGGCTGGGGATGCCGGGCGAACCAGCGTGCGACGGGTTTTGCGGTCACTCCGTGCAGGACGACGCCGGGAAGGACGGTCGCGGCCGTCACCTTCGCGACGAAGTTCGCCTCGCCTGCGGGCAGTTCGATGTAGGCAAGCACCGCGAAGACGATCGAGGTGACGTCGCGTGGTCCGAACCACCCGATGACGTCCCGTTCGACGCGGCTGAAAGACGTCTCGGTGAGCGAGGCGAACACCGGGGCGAATCGGGCCACGGTGAGCACAAGAACGGCGTAGGCGACAACCCCGAAGCAGGCACCGCCGGCGAACGCCTCCGTCGTGAGCGCACCGTAGGCGTACCACGCCGCGCGGCATGTCCGACAGGGAGCGACAAGCAGCAGTGGTTGCCAGCGTCGGCCGTCGTGCAGGTCTCCACCACGACCGCTTCTGCCGTCAGAACGCCCGTTGCTGAACGCAGTGGCAAGCCGAGCTCGCAGCCGACTACACGCTGGCCCTTCCATCGATAACTTCAAGCTTATCCGATCTTGCGAGAGTGCTCATTGTTCGAGTTGTAGTTTCACGGCAGTCTGAGATCGTTCCTGGCGCAACGAGGCCACTCTGGAAGGAGTGGGCCCCTGGGAAATGCCCAGAGAAACAGAAATCCACCAAGGATGAGGGAAGGTAAAATGGCGGCACTAGGGAGTCGAAGTAGGATCGCATCCTCAGCAGCGCTTGGAGTGCTGTTGAGTGGGATCGCCGTTCTTGGATCGACGCCAGCGTCGGCCTCGGACGTTAGTGTCATGTCTCGCCCGTCGTCGTGCCGCTTCCAAGTCCCCGGGGTTTGGGGAGGGGTGGCGATATGCGACCACTCCAACGGCGGGCACTATCGCGCGCTCGTCATCTGCAAGGACTCAAAGGGAAAGCTGTACAACTACGTCGGTGGATGGCGGACCGAAGGTTACTCCTACGCGTACTGCCAGGGGGAGTCCAAGGCGAAATCTGCTGGCGTCGAAACCAAAGTGACCTGATACAGCACCAGAAAGGGGTAAGGCAAGTGAACTTCAGAAAAACGGGGGCGGCTCTCATGGCTGCCGCAGCACTTTCCGTGCTTGGCCTGCAGGGTCCGGCGAGCGCAAGCGAGTCAGGCGCTACGGCTTGGCCCACTGGATGCTCGTTCGGACGGTACACCGGCGATTATGCCGCGTCGTACGCGTCCTGCAAGCACGGCAATGGCGGAAGTTTCAGGGCGGCCGTGATCTGCCTCGACATGAATACGGGAAAGCTGATTAGCCACATCTCCGCCGGATGGAAGAAGAGCGGTACGTCGTACGCCTTCTGTCCGCCGCTCACGCTGTTCAGCTCCGCCGGAATCGAAACGAAGGCTTCCTAGGGGCCGCAGCCGCCCTAGGACGCTGTTGGATTATTCGGCCCCTCGCGGACGTCGGTCTCCACGACCCGGTTGTGGTCGTGGAGACCGACGTTGTTGTATGGGGTGGGGCCGATGTTCCGCGACGAGGGCTCCGCGGGTCTGTTCGCCTCATGTCCTCGCCGCTCAGGCGGCTTCGGGCAGACGTCCAGAACCAGGGCGGGAGCGGGGATGCCCCCGCTGGGCGGGCGGTCGGCACCGAGACGGATTGGCGCGCCTTCGATGAATCGGCTATTGGGTCTGTTCGTCATCCTTTGCGCGGGCCAGTCTCGCGCGCCGCGCGCGCGAGAGACCTGATCGCTTCATTCTCTGCGGCCGTACGCCAGATCAGAGCCCAGCTTCCAGTCGGAGCGTCATAGGGGTGCAGATAGCACAGGCCGGGCCAGCGGTAGTAGCGGGCGGCGTCTCCATGGACGAGGCTGATGGCGTCGCCTGCTGCTACGGCTGCGGCAACCTCTTGGAAGGTGGAGACCTTCGGTCCGCGGCGGATGGGACGGCCACCGGGTGTGTGGGTGGGGACGAGCGTCTGCAGCCAGTACTCGGGGGTGGGTGGTCCAGTGTAGGGCAGGCACCAGTCGCCGAGATCCTCCATCCCCACCCGGTCGCGCGTGGTCAGGGGGTGATCGTTGGCCACCATGAGCAGGAGTGGTTCGGTGTCGACCAAGGGGCCGATAGTCAAGTCGGGTTCTCGTACAGGGAGCCAGGCTGTCGCCACCTGGACGGTGCCGTCGCGCAGCGGCTCGAACGGGTCGGTGAAGATCATCTCTTTGATACGGAGATCGATGTCGGGGCGCCGACTGCGAAAGAGGTCCAGTAGGTCGGCCTGGTCGTGGGCCTGCGGACCGTGCAGGCCGAGGGTGAGGGTGGCCGTGGTGCCGCGGGCGACGGCGGTGGCTTCGTGAACGCCATCGAGTATCTGCTGGTAGCCGACGCTGAGCGACTTGCGTAACTGGTGGCCGATGGAGGTCAGTTCGACGCGTCGGCTGGTCCGGGTGAAGAGCAGTGAGCCGATCTGTCGTTCCTGCTTCGCAATGGACTGGCTCACGCGGGCCTGGGATACGTGCAACCGATCTGCAGTCCGGCCAAAGTGCAGCTCTTCCGCCAAGGTCAAGAAGATCTCGATGTCGCGTAGTTCCACCAGTCTGTTCCCATCACCATTTGACAACGCACGCTTGTTCAAGCGTGCAGAAGTGGGGATTGTAAGGGGGGGGCTAACACAATGAGACAAGCCGAAGCCGAGGCCCGGCGGTCGTACAGGGCCGAGCAGCGCCGCCCCAGGTTCCGGCATAACCCGACCGGCACGGACGCCGTCGCCACCGCGACGAAGGCCGCCGACACGGCCCGGGAACGCACCGTCGAGTACCTGTTGACGGTGCGGCTGGAACAACTGTGCGAGCAGGCCGCCGCCCGCACCGAGCAAGCCACGTTGTCCCCGCGCCCGCAGGGGTAGCTCCACGCCCTCGGCGGGCAAATGGTCCACGTCTGCGTCGCCCCCGCGCCTGTAGTGGTAGCTCCGCTACCACCGACGCCACCGACCTCGACGCGCTCACCGCCGACGCCATCAACCCCGATGCCCTGTCGCCCCGGGGGACGCAGGGGCGGAACTGGACCGGCTGGAGGGGCTGCTGGAGCTGCCGGGTGGCGCGCCGCGGCTGCTGGCCGGCGGCTGACCGGCCGGCTGGTGGAGACCGGCGGTGAGGCCCTGGTCGAGCGCCCGTGTCCGTGGCTGATCGGGCGGGGCCTGGTGCAGCGCCGGGCGTGAACGGACCGGCGGTGCGACGACGGGATCCGCCTGGAAGCCGGGCGGCGGGTGGCGGGTGCGAGATGTGCGGCAACGTGATCCACATCCGGCGCACCCGGCGGGTGAAGGCCGCAGAACAGGTCGACCGGGAACTGCCCGGCCTGACCGAGGAAGAGCGGCGCCGGGTCCTCGAGGAGCGGCTGCGCGAGCAGACTGCCGCCGAGGCGGAGGACCTCGACGCCCGCGCCAAGGTGCTGGGACCGGGTTCATCGACGCCCGACCCAGTCATTCTGCCGCTGCGGACCATCGGGTGCGCGCCGTCAGCCGAAGGGGGACATGGTGCCCTTCCTCCACACAAAGTTCATGTTGCTCGGCGAGATGTGGTGGCACGACGAGGATGCCCTGGGCGGCGTCGCCGATGTCCTCGACTTCCGCTCGGAGCGGCTGTGGGTGGGCAGCGCGAACGCCACCCACCGGTCCAGGAACAGCCTGGAGTTCGGGATGTGGCTCGACGACCCATAGGTCCTGGGAGCCGCGCAGACATTCCTGGTCCAGCTGATGGCGCACTCCGAAGCGCTCGACCCGGACAGCGATCTGTTTCAACCGGAGCTGCTGCCTGTGGACTTCGACGACGAGGCGTTCGCCGAGTACGTGGCGGAGTACGGGTGGGGCGGCCCTGACGCCTGAACACGACATAACGGTGGGCGGGTCCAACCGGTCCCGCCCACCAGTGCGATGAAGCTCAGCGAAGCTGTGGAGGCGTCCGGGGCGGGGGAACCGCCGGAAGGATCTGCCATAGTGGTCGCCCGCCCAGGGCCCACTGCTCCAGCACCCGCCGGTCGACCACGTGCAGGCGCTGCTGCCGGGCGAAGTCGCGGGCAGGCCCGGAGATCCTTCCGTTGGTCACCATCACGACGACATCGCCGCCGGGTACCGGCCGGCCGGTACCGTTGAGCGTCTGCAGCTCTGGCGTCCCGACAGCCGCCCCGTCCAGCCCCTTCCTGCGGTGCTTGCACTGGATCACCCACAGCCGACCGAACGGATCATGCCCCTTCACGTCGGCGCCGAGGTCGCCCCGGCCGCCGCAGCGCAGCGCGTCGAGGGAACCGTCCCGGGCCAGCAAGTCACGTACGGCGTCCTCGAAGGCGCTGTGGTGCATAGCGTCCAGCCGACCGAGCGAGTAGGTCAGGCCCCCACCCTCAGCTGAGCGGACCGCATCTGGTCAACCTTCCGGTAGGCCCAGCCCGCGAGTGCGAGAAACGCCAGCAGGCGGAGCACGACCAGCACCCACTCGTGCGCCCACACCCACTGTCCAACCTTGACCAGCACCAACCCGACGACCACGAGCCCACCCAGCGCGACGAGCAGATCGTCGTCGCTCTTGCGCCGCCGCCGACGCGGACTCACCGGAAGACCCCCGCCGTCACGGTGCGCAGCGCCGCGCGGGCATCCCGACCGGTGTGATCGACGTCGTCGTATTCCCTGTTCCCCGGGCACGTTCCCACTCGTCCACAGCTCCCCGCCGCCTTCATGACAGCACCCGGCACTGACAGTCGGCCCGCCGTCGGGATCATCCGTCCGAAAATCGCCGGCTATTGCCCAACGGGTGTGCACAGTCGAGGAGTTGGCTGCCCTGGAATGTCAGTGCCGGTCGCTACCGTCGAATGTTGCGCCGAGGAACACCCGGCCCCGCCTGGGGGCGATGCCCCCTTTCACCGCCCCGAGGACCGCCCGTGACCTACGTACGCCCCCACTACCGCCGTGACGGCACCTACGTCAAAGGCCACAACCGCCGCACCCGGCCGCGCACCGCGCAGCCCCATACAGCGCCCCGACGTACCGCCCAGCGGCCCCGCCCGGTCCCCACCGGGCCGACGGCCTACGTCCGCCCTTACTACCGCACCGACGGTACCCGCGTGCGCGGACACCGCCGGTCCATCAGCCCGCGCACCATCGCCGTCGTAGCGGGCACCGGGGGCGGAGGTCTGATGCTGCTCCTGTTACTGCTGGCTCTGGCCAGCGGACCGGGAACCAGCAGCAAGGCACCGGCCGGCACCACGCCGTCGCATTCGGCATCGGCCCCGGCCACTCACCACCGGTAGGGCTCACCCCGAGCAGCGAGGAGACACAGCACAAGGGCCCCGGGCGGCGAACCGTCCGGGCCCCCTGCGCTGTCTGCAGGTCAGCCCATGCCAGCGGA
>NZ_WWHX01000498.1 GCF_009862125.1 Streptomyces sp. SID5910 | reverse complement strand
GGGCGGGCCAGCGCGACTACACGCCCGAGGACCTCGCCGTGCTGCGTGTCGTCCGGCACCTCCTCGGCCTCGGCCTCACCGTAGAGGACCTGGCCGGGATCGCCGACCGCCTCCCGCTGCTCGCCGTCCAGCCGCCCCGGCCCTGCGACGCCGGGGCACCGGGCGAACCGGCCGTCGTCGGCACGGCGGTCGTACGGCGCCGCATCGCCGCGCTGGACGCGGAGATCGAGCGTCTCACCCGGCTGCGGGACGCGCTGCGGGCCGGACTCGACCCGGCCCCGCAGCGGGCCGGCGCCGGGGGACCCCCGTGACCGGGCTCCGGCTTGTTCACACAACCGCAATGCCACCGTCGTACTACCGGGAATCCGCCCTCCCCGGCCCGGGTTGGGGCAGTCATGACTGTGGGAGTGGCACTCAACGCGACGGACGCGGACAACCAGATCGACGCAAGCGTGCGACTGGCCGGGGAGGCGGCGGCGGCCGGGCTCCGTTCGGCCTGGTTCGGCCAGACCTTCGGCGCCGACTCGCCCCAGCTCGCGGCGATCGTCGGACGCGAGGTACCGGCTCTCCAGGTGGGGACGTCCGCGATCCCCGTCTTCGGCCGGCACCCGCTCACGGTCGCCGGCCAGGCCCTCACGGCCCAGGCGGCCACGCACGGCCGGTACCACCTCGGCCTCGCCCTCGGCACCAAGCTCCTCACGGAAGGCGGCTTCGGCATCCCCCACGAACGGCCCGTCCGGCGGCTGCGCGAATTCCTCACCGTGGTACGGCAGTTGACGGAGACCGGTACGGCCGACTTCCACGGTGAGCTGCTCACCGCCACCACCCCGGTGCCGGCGCGCGTGCCGGGGGCGGAGGCCGGCGTGCCGCTGCTGGTGGCCGCGATGGGCCCCCAGGCGCTGCGGGCCAGCGGCGAACTCGCGGACGGCATCCTCCCCTACCTCGCCGGACCCCGGGCGCTCGCCGAGCACATCGTCCCGGCCGTCACCGCAGCCGCCGCGGCGGCCGGCCGGCCCGCGCCGCGCATCGTGGCGATCGTGCCCGGCGTGGTCACCGACGACGTCACCGCCGTACGGGAGAAGGCCGCCGAACAGCTGTCCTTCTACGAGCAGTTCCCGTCCTACGCCCGTGTCATCGAGCTGTCCGGAGCCCGCCGGGCGGTCGACGTGGCCGTCATCGGCGACGAGCGGACGGTCGCCGCCGAGGTGGGACGCTACCGGGACGCCGGGGCGACGGAGGTGGTGTTCACCTCCACGGAGATCGCGGGCGACGCCGACCGCCGCCGCACCTGGGACCTGCTCGGCTCGTTGGCCGGGACTGACGCCGCCGCCGGAGGGTAGGCCGGGCGGCGGCCGTGACTGCCGGCGTCAGCGGCCGCGACTCCCGGCCTCAGCTCAGGACGGTGGCGTCCCGGCGTACCGTGGCGGGCTCCAGGCGGACGACGATCCCCTTGGACGTCGGCTGGTTGCTGATGTCGGCCACGCTGTCCAGCGGCACCAGCACCTGCGTCTCGGGGTAGTACGCGGCGGCGGAACCGCGCGCGGCCGGGTACGGGACGACCTCGAAGTCCTCGGCCCGGCGCTCGGTCCCGTCGGTCCACACGCCGACCAGGTCCACGTGCTGCCCCTCGGCCAGACCCAGCGCGGACAGGTCCGCCGGACTGACCATCACCACGCGGCGGTTGCCGTGGATGCCCCGGTAGCGGTCGTTGGGCGTGTAGGGGATGGTGTTCCACTGGTCGTGGGAGCGCAGCGTCTGCAACAGGAGGTGCCCTTCGGGGATGTCGGGCATCTCCCAGGCGTTGCGGGTGAACATCGCCTTGCCCGTCGCGGTGGAGAAGACGCCCTCGTTCACCGGGTTGGGCAGCCGGATCCCGCCGGGGCGGATCACGCGCCGGTTGAAGTCGTGAAGTCCCGGCACGATCTTCGCGATCCGGTCGCGGATCGTGCCGTAGTCCGCCTCGAACCGCTCCCACGGGATGTCCGTGCGGTCGCCGAGGGTGCGGCGGGCGAGCCGGCACAGGATGGCGACCTCGCTGAGCAGCACCTTGGAAGCCGGCTCCAGGCGGCCGCGGGAGGTGTGCACCTCGCTCATCGAGTTCTCCACCGTGACGAACTGCTCGCCGCCCGCCTGGATGTCCCGCTCGGTACGGCCGAGCGTGGGCAGGATCAGCGCGGTCTCGCCGCACACCGTGTGGGACCTGTTCAGCTTGGTGGAGATGTGGGCGGTCAGCCGGCACCGGCGCATGGCGTCCTCGGTGACCGCGCTGTCCGGAGCGGCCCGCACGAAGTTTCCGGCCAGGGCGAGGAAGAACCTGATGCGGCCCTCGCGCATCGCCCTGATCGCGTTGACCGAGTCGAGCCCGTGGGCGCGCGGCGGGTCGAAGCCGAACTCCCGCTGGAGCGCGTCGAGGAACGAGTCCGGCATCTGTTCCCAGATCCCCATGGTCCGGTCGCCCTGCACGTTGCTGTGCCCGCGCACGGGACAGGCGCCGGTGCCCGCCCTGCCGAGATTCCCGCGCAGCATCAGGAAGTTGACGATCTCCCGGATGGTGGGGACGCCGTGCTTGTGCTGGGTGACCCCCATGGCCCAGCAGACGATGACCCGTTCGCTGCGCAGGACGTCGTCGCGGACCTCCTCGATCTCCCCGCGGGTCAGTCCCGTGGCCGCGAGGACGTCCTCCCAGCCGACCGTGCGGGCGTGTGCGGCGAACTCCTCGAAGCCGCTCGTGCAGGACCGGATGAACTCGTGGTGCAGCACCTCGCCCGGCCGGGCGTCCTCGGCCTCCAGCAGCAGCCGGTTCAGCCCCTGGAAGAGGGCCAGGTCGCCGCCGGGGCGGATGTGCAGGAACCGGTCGGCGATCTGGACGCCCGACCCGATCACCCCGCGTGCCTTCTGCGGGTTCTTGAACCTCAGCAGCCCGGCCTCGGGCAGCGGGTTCACGGCGACGATGCGGGCCCCGTTCAGCTTGGCCTGCTCCAGCGCCGACAGCTGCCGCGGGTGATTGGTGCCGGGGTTCTGCCCGACCAGGAAGATCAGGTCGGACTCGTGCAGATCGTCCAGGCTGACCGTGCCCTTGCCGGTGCCGAGCGTCTCGTGCAGGGCGAAGCCGCTGGACTCGTGGCACATGTTGCTGCAATCGGGCAGGTTGTTGGTGCCGTAGGCCCGGGCGAAGAGCTGGAGGACGAACGCCGCCTCGTTGCCGGCCCGGCCGGAGGTGTAGAAGACGGCCTCGTCCGGGGAGCCGAGGGAGCGCAACTCCTCGCCGAGCAGTCCGAAGGCGTCGTTCCAGCTGATCGGCTCGTAGTGGTCGGAACCCGGCCGCTTGACCACCGGTTCGGTGAGCCGTCCCTGCTGGTTGAGCCACATGTCGGAGCGCCGGCTCAGGTCGGAGACCGTGTGGCGGCGGAAGAACTCGGGGGTGATGCGCCGCGTCGTCGCCTCGTCGTTGATGTGCTTGGCGCCGTTCTCGCAGTACTCGTTGCGGTGCCGGTGCCCCGGCGACGGGTCCGCCCAGGCGCAGCCGGGGCAGTCGATGCCGTCCACCTGGTTCATGGTCAGCAGCGTCACCCCCGTGCGCGCCGGGGAGGTCTCCTCCAGGGAGTACTCGAGGGCGTGCACGACCGCGGGCACCCCGGCCGCCCACGTCTTGGGCGGGGTGACCCTGAGGTCGTCCTCCGGCTCTTCGCTCGGCGGCTTCTTCATGGGTGCGCCTCTTCTCTCCTCCTGCCGCAGGGCGATCAGCCGACGGGCCAGTTGGGCACCCGGCTCCTGGGCGGTTCCGGTTCCTGGGGACGGACGTGACCGTCGCGGATGACTCCGCGCCAGGCCCCGCACTCCTCCCCGAGTCCTTCGATGAACTCCTTGAAATTGCCGAGCTCGCGCCGCACGGCGCGGCCGATCAGCCCGGGCACCCGGGCCGGCAGACCCGTCAGGCCGTGCGGCGCGATCTCCATCCGCACGGTGACCGCCGTGCCGCCCGCGTCGGTGGGCCGGAAGGTCACCTTGCCCCGGTGGGACGGGCCCCGCCCGAGACTCCGCCAGGTCAGGTGGGAGTCGGGCACCTGCTCCAGGATCTCGGCCCTGAACTCGCGGCGCACCGGCCCGGACCCGACGATCCACACGACCACGGCGGGCCGGACCTGCTCGACCCGCCGCACCCACGACATGAACCGCGGGAAGCTCTTGAACTGGGTCCACTGGTTGTACGCGGTCCGCACCGGTACCGAGACCTCGACCGTTTCCTCGACGCTGTGCATGGCTCACCCACTCCGGACTCCGCCGGCCCCGGCGCCGTCGCCGAGGCGGTGCCTCCAGACCGCCGGACACGCCGCCCGGACGGCCGTCGGACGGCCCCCGGACGCGGGCGAAGGCGGGAGGCCGATGCTCGTCGCCCGCCCGCCGTGCCGCCCGCTGTCCGTGTCCGACCGCCGTGGCCCTCAGGACTGCGGTCGCTTGCCGTGGTTGGCGGCGTGATTGCGGCGTGCCTTCTTCTTCCGACGTCGCTTCGACGACATGTCACCCTCCTCCCGCGGCCTGGCGAGTGCTGACCGTCCCCACCGTTCCACACGGGCCCGGGCGGCGCGACTGGAGGCGATTTCCCGGACGAACCGGACTAAAGTGTCACGCGACCGTGCCCTGGCCGGCTCCCGTACGCAGAGGACCTGGAATGCCCAGCGAACCCGCACCCATCAGCGACGACGCCCGACACGCCCTGGAACAGGAGCGTGCCGACCTGCGGACCGAACGAGGGAGGGTCGCGGCGACGCTGCGGGGCTCCGACGACGAGGTGGGCGACCGCGCCGACGCCGCCGACGAGCTGCAACGCGCCGACACGCTCCGGAAGCTGGACGCCCGCATCGCGGACATCACCACCCGCCTCACCCGGGCGGCGGACGCGGGCCCGCCCCCGACCGACGCGGTGGGCGTGGGCAGCTCGGTCACCGTGCGGTACGGCGACGGCAGCGAGGAGACCTTCGAGATCGGCGAGCGTGCTGTGGCGTCGGACCGGGCCCTGGTCACGGCCGACAGCCCCCTCGGGCACGCCCTCCTCGGCCGCCGCCCCGGCGACACCGTCACCTACGACACGCCCGAGGGGCGCACGACCGTCACCGTCGTGTCCCTGGGCGGGGCGGCCGACGGCCGGCAGGGAGGGACCCCGTGACCGCGGAGATCACCTATCGCCGGATCTACGAGGAGCCCTCGCCGCAGGACGGCAAGCGGGTGCTCGTGGACCGCCTGTGGCCGCGCGGCGTCAGCAAGGAGGCGGCCCACCTGGACACATGGCTGAAGGACGTCGCACCCTCGGCCGATCTGCGCCACTGGTACCACCACGACCCCGAACGCTTCACCGAGTTCCGCCGCCGCTACGTCGCCGAACTGGACGACCCGGAGCACGAGCGGGCCGTCCGGGAGCTGCGCGACCTCGCGGCCCACGGCAAGGTCACGCTGCTGACGGCCACCAGGGACGCGGACCACAGCGAGGCCGCCGTACTGGCCCACTGGCTGACCGACGGCACGGCCTCACGCTGACCCGTCCGGCTCGTCCTCGCCGGGCGGGTAGACCAGGTGCCCGTCCCGGACCCGGGCGTGCGGATTCAGGACGGCGGGCTTCGTCGACGTCGCCGACATGATGTGCGCGACGTCGACCCCGGCGACGATCAGCGCGTCGGTGATCAGCCTGCGATGGCAGCGCCAGGGCACCGCCTCACTGCACATGATCGCCGGCCGCCCCTCCGCGGCGAGTCCGATCAACTCGTCCAGCCCCTCCCGGAACTCGTCGCTCGCCATGTGGTCCGCGTAGTCCCGGAACGCCTTGACGCGCCACGCGCCGTTCTCGCTCGGCACGCCCTTCGGCGTGTGCCGCCGGCCGCCCAGCTGCGGAATCCGCCGGTACGCGATGTCGGCCGGCAGCGCCTCCTCGATCGCGGACCGGTTCCACTGCGGGAACGTCCGCGACGAGGGGAAGGACCGCACGTCCACGAGGTGGGTCACCTCGTTGTTCCGCAGCATCGACAGCACCTCGTCGAAGTCGCGGGTCGAATGCCCCACCGTGAGGACGCGGTCCGTCACGCGGCCGCGGTCTCGGAGCCGTCGCCCTTCCTGACCGTGCAGTGCAGCGAGTCCTCGCGCACATCGGCGACGATGGTGTCACCGGGCTCCGCCTCCCCGCCGAGCAGCAGGTCGGCGATGCGGTTGTCCAGCTCCGCCTGGATGGTGCGGCGCAGGGGGCGCGCGCCGAACTCCGGCTGGTGCCCGTGGGCGATCAGCAGCTTCTTGGCGGCCTCCGTGACCTCCAGCCGCATGCCCTGGGCGTGCACCCGGCGCTCGCTCTGACCCAGCAGATGATCGACGATCTCGCTGAGGTCCTCCTCGGTGAGGCCGTGGAAGACGATGATGTCGTCGATGCGGTTGAGGAACTCCGGCAGGAACCTGCTCCGCAGGTCCTGCATCAGCTCGTCCTTCAGCTCGGACACGTCGCCCTTGTGGTCGAGGATCCGGTGGGCGCCGATGTTGGACGTCATGATGACGACGCAGTGCCGGAAGTCGACCGTGCGGCCCTGGCCGTCGGTGAGGCGTCCGTCGTCGAGGATCTGGAGCAGCGTGTTGAAGACGTCGGGGTGCGCCTTCTCCACCTCGTCGAACAGGACCACGCTGTACGGCTGCCGGCGGACCTTCTCGGTGAGCTGGCCCGCCTCCTCGTACCCGACGTAGCCGGGAGGCGCCCCGACGAGACGGGCGACGGTGTGCTTCTCCTGGAACTCGCTCATGTCGAACCGGATCATGCGGTCCTCCTCGCCGAACAGCAGCTCGGCGAGGGTCTTGGCCAGCTCCGTCTTGCCCACGCCGGTGGGGCCGAGGAACAGGAAGGAGCCCACGGGACGGTTCGGGTCGCCCATGCCGGCCCGGTTGCGGCGCACGGCCCGCGAGACGGCGGTGACCGCCTCGTCCTGGCCGACGATCCGGGAGTGCATCTCCTCCTCCAGCCGCAGCAGCCGCTCCTTCTCGCTCGCGGTGAGCTGGGAGACGGGGATGCCCGTACGGCGGGAGATCACGTCCGCGATGTCGGCGGCGGTGACGGAGACGACGCCCTCGCGGCGCTCCTCGATGCCCGCGAGCTCGCCCTCCGCCTCGGCGATGTCCCGCTTCAGCCGCGAGGCCCGGTCGAAGTCCTGCGCGGCGACGGCCTGGTCCTGCTCCCGGCGCAGCTTCGCGATGCGGTCCTCACGGCTGACGACCTCGGTGGAACGGCCGGCGTTGCGCAGCCGCACCCGCGCGCCCGCCTGGTCCATCACGTCGATCGCCTTGTCCGGCAGGAACCGGTCGCTGACGTACCGGTCGGACAGGTCCGCGGCCGCGGCCAGCGCGCCGTCGGCGAACCGGACCTGGTGGTGGGCCTCGTACACGTCGCGCAGCCCCTCCAGGATCTGCACCGTCTCCTCGACCGTCGGCTCGGGCACCATCACCGGCTGGAAGCGGCGTTCGAGCGCGGCGTCCTTCTCGACGTACTTGCGGTACTCGTCGATGGTCGTCGCGCCCACCACGTGCAGCTCCCCGCGCGCGAGGGCCGGCTTGAGCATGTTGCCCGCGTCCATCGAGCCCTCGCCCGTGGCGCCCGCGCCGACGACGGTGTGCAGTTCGTCGATGAACAGGATGATGTCCCCGCCGGCCTGCTGGACGTCCTCGATGACCTTCTTCAGCCGCTCCTCGAACTGGCCCCGGTACTGCGCGCCCGCCACCATGCCGGACAGGTCGAGGGCGACGACCCGCTTGTCCTTCAGCGTCTCGGGGACCTCGCCGGCCACGATGCGCTGCGCCAGCCCCTCCACGATCGCGGTCTTGCCGACACCCGGCTCCCCGATCAGGACGGGGTTGTTCTTGGAGCGCCGGGAGAGGATCTCGACGGTCTGCTCGATCTCCTCGGCCCGTCCCACGACGGGATCGAGCTTCCCGGCCTTCGCCTCGTCGGTCAGGTCGCGGCCGTACTCGTCGAGGGTCGTCGCGGGCTGCCCCCGCTCCGCGGGCCGCCCGTCCGCGCGGGCCGCCCGGTCCGTGAGGCCCTGGAGCTTCTTCACGTCCTCGCCCTCGGCGCCCAGCAGCCGCGCGGCCCCGCTGTCGGCGCCGTCCAGCAGCGCGCCGAGGATGTGCTCGGGCCCGATGTAGGACACCCCGGCGGCCTGGGAGCGGGCGTAGGCGGTGGCGAGGGTGCGCTTGGCGGCCGGGGTCAGGCCCGGCTCCGAGGACGGCTCGCCCGACTCGCGGGGGAGGACCTCCGCGATCTGCGAGGCGAGCGTGTCGGGGTCCGCACCGGCCTGGGCGAGCAGCCCGCGCGCGGGCTCGACCTTCGTGGCCGCCCACAGCAGGTGCTCGGTGTCGAGGTCGGACGTCCCGTCCTCCAGGGCCCGCCGCGCCGCCAGGTTGAGGAGCTCCTGCGAGGACTCCGTCAGCAGCCGCCCGATCGGCACCCGCTGCACCGCCGGGGGCGAGGACGTGGGCGACATGCCGAAGAACCGGTTCAGCAGGTCGCTGAAGGGGTCGGACGAGCCGAAACCGAAGGAAGACATCGACATGACAGCTCCTGGCCTGGTGCAGCGTGCAGCGACAGGGTGTCCTTCAACCGAACCGCGTTGCCCAGGCCCCCGCAACCCGGGGCGGAGGCCCTGCGGCGCGGGCCGAGTTGGCAACGCGGGGAGGGGTCGGGTACACCCGTGAGGTGTTGTTTCGCCAGCTCGAATATCTGGTGGCCCTCTCGCGGGAGCGCCATTTCGCCCGCGCGGCCCAGACCTGCCACGTCTCCCAGCCCGCCCTCTCCGAGGCGATCAGGAAACTGGAGGACGAACTGGACGTGCCGCTCGTCCGGCGCGGCCGCAAGTACGAGGGGCTCACACCGGAGGGCGAGCGCATCGTCGTGTGGGCGCAGCGCATCCTGGCCGACCGGGACGCGCTCAGGGACGAGGTCGGCGCCCTGCGCACCGGTCTGAGCGGCCGGATGCGCATCGGCTCGGTGCCGACCGCGTCCGGCGCCGTCTCCCTCCTGACGGGCCCGTTCTGCGCGGCGCACCCGCTGGTTACCGTGGAGGTCATGGCGGATCTCCAGTCCGTGGACATCCTCCGGCAGGTGCAGAACTTCGAGATCGACGCCGGCATCACCTATCTCCACGGCGACCTGCCGGAGGGCGTCCGGACCGTGCCGCTCTACGACGAACGCCATGTGCTGCTGACCACGGCCGCCGAGAGCACGGCACAGGGCCCGGCCGTCACGTGGGCGGACGCCTCGCGGCTGCCGCTGTGCCTGCTGACCGGGACCATGCTGGGCCGGCGGACCGTGGACGGCATCTTCGCGGAGGCCGGGCTGCGGCCCTCCCCCCGGGTCGAGACCGATTCGGTGGGCACCCTGTTCGCCCACGTCAGGACGGGCCAGTGGGCCAGTGTCGTGCCGCACGCCTGGCTGCACGTCTTCGGGGTGCCGCAGGGCATGCGGGCCGTGCCCCTGATCGAGCCGGCCCGCACGATACCGGTCGGGCTCGTGACCAGTGCCCGGGAGCCCGGCTCGGTGATGGCCCGCGCGCTGATCGACGTCGCCCGGCGGACCGACGTCGCCGCAGCCCTGGAACGCCTGCCCCGGGAGCGGTGACGCACCCTCGTGTCACGGCCGGCCCGCGGGAAGGGGCCGCCGCCGGTCTCGTCCGCGGGCCCGCTACTCGTCGGGGCCGGCCGGCTCCAGGCGGACCACGACGCTCTTGGACGTCGGGGTGTTGCTGTGGTCGGCGACGCTGTCCAGGGGCACCAGGACGTTGGTCTCCGGGTAGTAGGAGGCCGCGGAGCCCGGGGTGGTGGGGTAGGCGACCACCCGGAAGTCCTCCGCGCGCCGTTCGACGCCGTCGTGCCAGACGGTGACGAGGTCCACGCGGTCACGGTCGGCGAGCCCGAGGGCGGCCAGGTCGGCGGGGTTCACCAGCACGACGCGGCGGGCGTTGTGGATGCCGCGGTAGCGGTCGTTCATCGCGTAGGGGACGGTGTTCCACTGGTCGTGGGAGCGCAGGGTCTGGAGCAGCAGATGCCCCTCGGGCACGACGGGCCTCGTGAACGCGTTGCGGGTGAAGGTGGCCTTGCCCGTCGCCGTCCCGAAGACGCCCTCGTTGACGGGGTTGGGCAGGCGGAAGCCGCCCGGCTCGGCCACCCGGGCGTTGAAGTCTTCGAAGCCCGGCACGACACGGGCGATCCGGTCGCGGACGGTGCCGTAGTCGGCCTCGAACTCCTCCCAGGGAATGGACGGCGTGTCCCCGAGGGTCCTGCGCGCCAGGCGGCTGATGAGGGCGACCTCGCTGAGCAGGTGCGGGGAGGCCGGCGCGAGCCTGCCGCGGGAGGCGTGCACCTCGCTCATGGAGTCCTCGACGGTGACGAACTGCTCGCCGCCGGCCTGGACGTCGCGGTCGCTGCGGCCGAGGGTGGGCAGGATGAGCGCCGTCTCGCCGCACACCGTGTGGGACCGGTTGAGCTTGGTGGAGATGTGGGCCGTGAGGCGGCAGCGCCGCATCGCGCGCTCGGTGACGGCGCTGTCCGGGGTGGCCCGGACGAAGTTCCCGGCGACTCCGAGGAAGAACGTGGCGCGGCCGTCGCGCATCGCGCGGATGGCGTCGACCGAGTCGAGGCCGTGCCGGGTGGGCGGGGTGAAGCCGAACTCGCGGCCCAGGGCGTCGAGGAACGCGTCCGGCATCCGCTCCCACACGCCCATGGTGCGGTCGCCCTGGACGTTGCTGTGCCCGCGCACGGGGCACACGCCCGCGCCCGGCTTGCCGATGTTGCCGCGCAGCAGCAGGAAGTTGACGACCTCCCGGATGGTGGGCACGCCGTGCTTGTGCTGGGTCAGCCCCATCGCCCAGCAGACGATCACGCTCCGGCTCTCCAGAACCCGGCCGTGGACGCGTTCTATCTCCTCACGGGTCAGCCCGGTCGCCTCCAGGACGTCGTCCCAGGAGACCTTCCGGGCGTGCTCGGCGAAGTCGGCGAAGCCGCTGGTGGAGGCGTCGATGAAGCGCTGGTCGAGCACGGTGCCGGGCGCCCGGTCCTCCGCCTCCAGCAGGAGCAGGTTGAGCGCCTGGAAGAGCGCGAGGTCGCCGCCGGGACGGATCTGGAGGAAGTCGTCGGCGATCTGCGTGCCCCGGCCCACCACCCCGCGCGCCTTCTGCGGATGCTTGAAACGGAGCAGCCCCGCCTCCGGCAACGGGTTCAGCGCCACGACGCGTCCGCCGTTGCGCTTGGTCTCCTCCAGAGCGGAGAGCATCCTCGGGTGATTGGTGCCCGGATTCTGGCCCACGACGAAAATCAGGTCGGCGTGGTGGATGTCGTCCAGCGAGACGCTTCCCTTGCCGGTTCCGAGAGTTTCCTGCATCGCGTATCCGCTGGATTCGTGGCACAGATTGGAGCAGTCCGGGAGATTGTTGGTGCCGTAGGCGCGGGCGAAGAGCTGGAGGAGGAATGCGGCCTCGTTGTTGAGCCGGCCGGAGGTGTAGAAGAGGGCCTGGTCGGGGGAGTCGAGGCCGCGGAGTTCGCCGGCGAGGAGGTCGAACGCCTCGTCCCAGCCGATCGGCTCGTAGTGCTCCGCGCCGGGGCGCTTGACCATGGGTTCGGTCAGCCGGCCCTGCTGGTTGAGCCAGTAGTCCGACCTGGTGCCCAGTTCGGCCACCGAGTGGCGGCGGAAGAAGTCGGCGGTGACCCGGCGCGTGGTGGCCTCGTCGGTGACGTGCTTGGCGCCGTTCTCGCAGTACTCGTTCAAGTGCCGCTCGCCCGGGGCGGGTTCGGGCCAGGCGCAGCCCGGGCAGTCGAAGCCCTTGACCTGGTTGATGTTCAGCAGCGTCAGCGCGGTGCGGCGCACGGACGTCTGCTCCAGGGAGTACTCCAGCGCGTGGGTCACCGCGGGAACGCCGGTGGCCCACTGCTTCGGAGGAGTGACCGACAGATCGTCCACCGGGTCTTCCATGGTGCTCATCGCTGGCCTTCCGTCCGCGGGTTCCGTGGCGGACGCAGCCTTCAGCAGTGCTCATGAATATGTCAAAGAGGTGTCTCCGATGACCTGGTAAGCGGCGCCTATCCCGGCCGTCGCCTATCGGGTGATCGGCAGGGCTTGTTTGACTTGTCCGGGGAATGTGCCGACGATGACGAGAACCGCCGGACCGTGCTTTTCCCTTCACGCCACAGGGTGGCGAAAATCCCCGCATTCGGGGGAGTGGCGGTATTCGGCCCCCGATGAGCAGAGGGATCGACACGAATATGTCCCGACGGTATTCCGGCCGTTGCCCGGACCTTTGCCCGGACCTCGGCTGGGAAGAGGCGCGCGCGGCGGCGCTCCGCAGTGCCGGCGAGCCGCTGCCCGCGGTCACGCGCACGCTGTCCGACGCCCCCGGGCACGCCCTGGCCGCACCGCTCGGCGCGCTCTGCGACCTGCCCCCGTTCGACACCTCCGCCATGGACGGCTGGGCCGTCGCCGGTACGGGCCCGTGGCGGCTGGACGGCGACGGCGTACTGGCGGGAGCGGTACGGGCGGCGCCGCTGGGGCCCGGCACCGCCCGGCCCGTCGCCACCGGCGCCCGGATACCGGCGGGCGCCACCGCCGTACTGCGCACAGAGCACGCCGAGGTCCACGAGGGCGTCCTGCGCCACCGCGACCCGGACGCCGGCACCCCGCCCGCCGGCCGCGACATCAGGCCGCGCGGCCAGGAGTGCCGGGCCGGCGAAGCCCTGCTTCCCGTCGGCACCACCGTCACCCCGGCGGTGCTGGGCCTGGCCGCCGCGGCCGGCCGCGACCACCTGTCGGTGCACCGCCGCCCGAGCGTCGAACTCCTCGTCCTCGGCGACGAGTTGCTGGACCACGGCGTCCCGCGGGGCGGACGGGTCCGGGACGCCCTCGGGCCCCTGCTGCCGCCCTGGCTGGACCTCTGCGGCGCCGCCACCACCGGCGTCCGCCGGGTCGGCGACGACTTCGCTCTGCTGCGGGAGGCCGTCCGCCGCTCGCCCGCCGACGTCGTCGTCACCACCGGCAGCACCGCCGCCGGCCCGGTCGACTTCCTCCACGACGTCCTGCGCGACGAGGGTGCCGTACTGACCGTCGACTCCGTTGCCGTACGGCCCGGGCACCCGATGCTGCTCGCCGAACTGCCGCCCGCCGCCGACGGCCGCGCCCGCCGGCTCGTGGGCCTCCCCGGCAATCCGCTCGCCGCGGCGGCCGGAGCGGTGACCCTGCTCCACCCGCTGCTGCGGCGCCTCGGCGGGCACACCGGACCGAACCCCCTGCATCTGCCGCTCGCGGCCGGCGTGAGCGGCCATCCGCACGACACGCGTCTGCTGCCGGCGCTGCGCACGGACGAGGGCGCGGTGCCGCTGCCGTTCGACGGTCCCGCCATGCTGCGCGGGCTGGCCCTCGCCGACGGCCTCGCGGTCGTCCCGCCCGGCGGCGCCCCCGCCGGCGCCCGCGTGCGGTTCCTGGGACTTCCGGGACGGTGACGGCCGGCCGGGGTCGGGCCGCGATGCGCGAACCTGGAAAGAGCAAGGAGTACGTGCCAGACATGCCGATCATTCGCCACCTCCTCCCTCCCGGGTCACCCAGCGGCCGGCGGCCCTCGGTGGCGGGTGCGCGGCAGGCCCTCTCTCCACGCGGTGCGCTGACCCTGCACGAGGCGGACGGAGCTCTCCTGTTCGCCGTGCGGGCCGCGCTCGCCATGGGGACGCTCGCCGTGCCGATCACCCTGGCGGGGCGCCCCGACCTCGCCGTCTACGCCATGCTGGGCTCCTTCACCACCACCTTCGGCCGCGACCTCCCCTACCGGCGTCGCGCGCACGTCCTCGCGGCGGTGGCCGCCGCCATGACCATGCTCGTCGCCTGCGGTGCGGCCCTCGCCGTGTGGGCGGGGCGGGACGCCGGCGGGGCCGGGGTCGCCGCCGTGGTCGCGGCCACCGCCCTCGTCGCCGGGGCGGCGAAGTTCGCGTGCGACGCCACCCGCCTGGGCGGGCTCGGCGCGGTGCTCCTGCTGTTCTCCTTCGCCGTCGCGGCCAACGACTCGGCCACCGGCGCCGACGTGCTCACCTACACCGCCCTCGCCGCCGCCGGGGCGGCCTGGGCCTGGCTGCTGGCCGTGTCGGGACGGCTCGTGCACCCCGACCGGCCGCAGCGTGTCGCCGTCGCCACCGCGCTGCGCGGACTCGCCGACCTGCTGGACGCGTCCGCCGCCGGGGACCCGCCCCGCCGGACCCGGCACCGGGCGACTGCCGCCGTCCTCCACGCCTACCACTGCCTCGGGGTCGCTCCGCTGGTGGACACCGGGACGGCTGGACCCGGCAGGGAGGCGGCCTTCCGGCGCCTGACCGACCTGTCCTGGACGCTCCTCGTCCGCTCCGCCCGGCACGACGGCGGCGATCCCGCGGTCACGGCGGGACTGCTGCGCCGCCAGGCCCGCCTGCTGACCAACCGGCGCCACCGCGTCCCGATCGTGCTGGACGAGCTGTGCCCGTGTCCCGTGGCACCGGCCACGCGCCCGGTCACGGGACCGCCGCCCCTCGCCGCCGCCGCACCGGACGGCCCCGCGGCCCGCCGGGCCACCGAACTGCTCAGGGGCCGGCACGGAACCGTCCCCTTCGCCGTGCTCGCCGTACCCGCACTCCGGATGACCCTGGGCACCGGCGTGGCGGGAGGCGTGGCCGCCCTGCTCCACCTGGAGCACGGCTACTGGGCGGCGATCTCCGCGGCCGCCGTCCTGCACTCCGTCAACCTGCGGATCACCTCGCAGCGCGCCGCCCAGCGCGCCCTGGGCACGGCCGCCGGACTGCTGCTCGCCTTCGCGGCCCTGGCGGCGGGCGTGGAACCCGTGGTGCTGGCGCTGCTGATCGTGGTGCTTGAGTTCCTGCTGGAGTTCGTCGTCGTCCGCAACTACGGGCTGGCCGTCGTCTTCGTGACGCCGCTGGCCCTGCTGCTGAGCGACCTGGCGGCTCCCGCGCCGGCCGGTGAACTCGTCCTCGACCGCGTCCTGGGCAGCGTCGTCGGGATCGCCGTCGCCCTGGTGTGCGCGCTGCTCGTCGTGCACGACCGTGCCGCGATCCGCGTGGAGCGGGCGCTGGCCGGGTGCCAGGAGGCCGCCGACCGCGCCGGACAGGTGCTCAGGAGCCTCGCCGGGCCGCCGCCCGCCCACGTGCCGGTGCAGCTCGCCCTGGCCGTGGTGGAGCTGCGCGAGGCCGACGACGCGGCCTCCGGGGAGCTGTGGCCCGCCGGGATCGACCCGGCCCTGCTCGCGGCCACCGAGCAGCGCGCCTACCACCTCCTCGCCCGGCTGCACGGGGCCCGGCCCTGAAACCCGCACCGAACAGGACGTTTCCGTTTTCTAATGCCCAGCATTAATATGCGGGTATGGCGAGAACCTCCGGACCCGAGACCCGGGACAAGCTGATCCGCGCGGCGGAGACGCTCTTCGCCGAACAGGGCGTTCACGGCGCCCAGCTGCGGGACGTCGTCGCACTGGCCGGGCAGGGCAATCCGTCGGCCGTGCAGTACCACTTCGGCTCCCGCGCCGGGCTCCTCGACGCGGTCATGGCCGGCCGCCAGCAGCGCACCGAGCGGGTGCTCGCACCGCTGCTGGATGCCGCGCCCGACGAGCCGGCCGCGCTCGTCGGAGCGCTGGTCCAGGCCGAGGGCAGTGAGCTGGGCAGCGACCGGGGCCGGCGGTGCCTGCGCATCTCCGCCCAGCTCAGCCACGAGAGCGGCGTCCGCACCCGCACACCGCACCCCACGCTCGCCGGCACGGCCTACTGGCGCCTGATCGAGCGGATCGACGCCTGCCTGGCCGCCGACGGACTGCCCGAGCCGCTGCTCCTGGAACGCCTCGACCTGGCCCTCACGGTGGTGGGCGCCGCCCTGGCGGACCGCGCCCGGCAGTACCTGGACGGCACCGAGCCGCTGACCGGCGAGGAGCTGTTCCTCACCGACCTGACCGGCACCACCACCGCCCTGCTCCGCGCCCCGCGGCCCTGAACCGCCGGGCCCCCGGACCCCCGAACCGGCGCACGACCCCGCGCGCCCCGCGCGCCCCGCGCGACCCCGCGCGACCCCGCGCGACCCCGAACGGCCCTGAAAGGACCTCTCATGAACGACCTCACCGGCAAGACCGTGCTGATCACCGGCGGAGCCCGCGGCCTCGGCGCCGAAGCGGCCCGGCAGGCGGTGGCCGCCGGCGCCCAGGTGGTGATCACCGACGTGCTCGACGAGGACGGCCGGGCCACCGCCGAGGCGCTCGGCGACCGGGCGCGCTTCCTCCACCACGACGTGACCTCCGAGGAGGACTGGGCGGCGGCCGTCGCCTACGCCGTGGCGGAGTTCGGCGGGCTGCACGGCCTGGTCAACAACGCCGGCATCTCCACCGGCACGCTCCTGGAGAACGAGTCCGTCGAGCACTTCCGCAAGGTCCTCGACATCAACCTGACCGGTGTCTTCATCGGCATGAAGACCGCGATACCCGCGATGAAGGAGGCCGGCGGCGGCTCCGTCGTCAACATCTCCTCCGCGGCCGGCCTCATGGGCCTGGCCCTGACGGCCGGCTACGGCGCCTCCAAGTGGGGCGTCCGCGGGCTCACGAAGATCGGCGCGGTGGAGCTCGGCACGGCGGGGATCCGCGTCAACTCCGTCCACCCGGGCATGACCTACACGCCGATGACGGCGGCCGTGGGCATCGAGCGCGGCGAGGGCAAGTACCCCAACACCCCGATGGGCCGGGTCGGCGAGGCGGACGAGATCGCCGGCGCCGTGGTCTTCCTGCTCTCGGACGCCGCGTCGTACGTCACCGGTGCGGAGCTGGCCGTGGACGGCGGCTGGACCACCGGCCCGACGGTCAAGTACGTCATGGGCCAGTAGGACCCGGCCTCACACCAGCTCGGGACTCGGTTCGGCGGAGCTCGGACCCGGGTCCGGCGCCGGCGCGGTCTTCGCGTCGGCGTCCCACTGCCCGGTGGTCCGCACATAGCCGTGGATCACCGAGGCCATCGCCAGCACGAGCAGCGGCCCGGACAGCCACGGCTGCGCGGCCATCTCCCTCGGCAGATAGCGGTACGCCACCAGCATCAGGGCGAAGACCACGGTGCCGTGGGCGACCAGCAGGGTGGCCGGCCGGTCCCAGCCGCGGGCGAGCGAGCGCATCGCCACCTCGACGGTGAGCGCGAACACGATGCCGGCGACGAGGTCCGTGCCGTAGTGGTAGCCGAAGCCCAGCGTCGCGGTGAGGGTGGCGACCAGCCAGAACGTCCCCATCCAACGCATCGGCCGGGAGCCCTGGCGGGTGTGGAGGAACAGACTGGTGGCCCACGCCGTGTGCAGGCTCGGCATGCAGTTGCGCGGGGTGATGTCGTCGAACGGGATCGGATGCGGGACGGGGACCTGCGGCAGCGTGCCGGGCCACAGGTCGGCCACCGCCCAGGAGCCGCCCTCCCAGCCGTAGGCGAAGACCGGCCCGACCACCGGGAAGATCATGTAGACGGCCGGTCCGATCAGCCCGATGACCAGGAACGTGCGCACCAGATGATGGCGCGGGAAGCGGCGCTCGGCCGCCACGTGACGCAGCTGGTAGAGCCCGACGAGGGCCGCTGCCAGCGGGAGCTGACTGTAGACCAGGTGGAGGGAGTGGAAGCCGAACGGGCCCGTGGCCTCGACCAGCCGGCCGACCAGCCACGACGGGTCGCCCAGCGCGTGGTCGGCGACCACCAGGTACGGGTCGAGCACCGTCGGGCGGGTCTTCGACGTGATGAGCAGCCAGGTGTCGCCCGTCTTGTGGCCGGCCACCAGCAGCAGGCCCAGCCCGGCGCCCTTCAGCAGCAGCGCGCGTTCGGCACCGGTGCGGCGCGTGACGGCGACGACCCCGCAGCCCAGGACCACCCACAGGGCGCCGTTGCCGAAGTTCAGCTCGGCGCCGGCCAGCCATCGCACCAGCAGGAACACGACGTCGATGCCGACCGCGGCGCAGAGCGCGAGCAGCCGCTGCCGCCAGGTGAGCACCACCATCGTCAGCGCCAGCCCGGCATACAGCAGCGGACCCGACCTGGGGCTGAACACCACCTCCTGCGCCTGGTAGGTGACCGGCCCGGGCACGCCGTAGTGGCGCGCGGCGCATTCCAGCGCCACGAGGAAGCCGAGGGTCGCCACACCCACCGCGGCCCACAGCGTCGTTCGTGGCCGGCGCCACGCGGCGAACCCGGAGGCGCGGTCCGTCCGCCGGGGTATTCGTGGGGGAGTAGTTGTGTTCGGCATGGCTTCCCGGTGAAGAGCCGACGATCAGGGGGACCGTCGTGAGCTCGAACATGCTAGCGGCACGCCGGGAAGTGCCCTGGACAGGGGAGCGCCGGTGCGGGCGGCGGCCGACGGCCGGTCAGCCGCCCGGGCAGATGAGGAGCAGGGCGATGTCGTCGCCCGGGGTGGGCGCGTGCCGGATCAGGGTGTCGGCCATGGCGTCGAGGTCCGTCGGGTCGGCGTGTTCGAGAAGCCCGGCGAGCGCGGCCGTCGCGTCCTCCAGGTCCACACCGGGAGCCTCGACGAGCCCGTCGGTGTAGAGGGCGAGCACGGACCCGTGCGGCAGCGGGACGTCCAGGGCCGGATAGACGGTGTCGGGCTCGATGCCCAGCAGCAGCCCCGGGGGCACCCGCAGGAGTTCGGTGCGACCGTCGGCGTGGCGCAGCAGCGGCGGCGGGTGGCCGGCGGTGGCCAGGCACGCGCGGCGGGCGGCGAGGTCGAGGTGGACGTAGACGCAGCTGGTGAACAGGCCGGGGTCGAGATCGGTGAGCAGCCGGTTGGTGCGGGCCAGGACGTCGGCGGGCGACGCGCCCACGGTGGCGTGGGCGTGCACGGCGGTGCGGACCTGCCCCATGAGGGCGGCGGCGTCCACGTTGTGCCCCTGTACGTCGCCGATGGCCGCGCCGGCCGTGTGCGCGTCCAGGCGGATGAGGTCGTAGAAGTCGCCGCCGATGCCCAGACCCCGGGCGGCCGGCAGATAGCGGGCGGCCACCTTCAGCCCGGGGATCCGGGGCAGCGTGTGCGGCAGCAGGGCGGACTGGAGGCGGTGGGCGAGGTGGTCCTTGGCGTCGTAGAGGCGGGCCCGGTCCAGGGCCTGTCCGACCAGACCGGCCAGCGAGGTGAGGACGGCG